>JASGEZ010000143.1:0-12956 GCA_047605905.1 Microlunatus sp. | reverse complement strand
TCCTGAAGGCCCGGGCGGCACGGATTGCCAGCCGTCGCCAGACCAGGCAGAATCACACCCAATCAGGCCAGCCCAAATGAGGACAATTAACACCCCCAACTGGTCGATTTACTCAGATACACCGCGTTCGGTCAAGTTCGTAGATCACATCGCCGAACTCGTTGCCTGGGAGCGGATGTTCGACCGCGTAGCCGTTCCCTCAGGCGGACCGGATCAGCCGATAGCCGATCGAGACGACATCCGAGGCATCGGTGGGCGCGTGGTGCCATTCCATCGGATTCGGCGGCCATGACCACCGGATGCAGGGCTACGCGGCCCAAGAAGGAACCGTCGAGAGTCTCCACCGCCCAGTATCCGTAGTGCAGATAGCGGGAGTAGTCGGCCATCAGCTCCGGGAGCACTTCGGACTCGATCCGCGGGCGTTCGAACGTGCCGTCGTCGATGTAGCGCATCACCTGCTTGTCGCTGTAGAGCGCAACCAGATTGTCGATGTCGGTGACCTCGAAGCGACGCAGCCGCAAGCGGGAGGTCCGCAGAATCTCATGCATGCTTAGGCCCAATACCGTTCAGTTAAGGTCACATTGGTGTAGTTTGGTGATGTGCCTCGTGCTGGATGGGTGAAGCCGGAGTCGGAGACGCGGTTGTCCGATGTGGTGTCGGTGGGTTTGTTGACTCGGGTGTTCCCGCCGGCGCTGGTCGATCAGGTGATCGAGGAGGCGGGTCGCACCCAGGTGCGTCGGCG
Organism: Microlunatus sp.; assembly: GCA_047605905.1. GTDB lineage: Bacteria > Actinomycetota > Actinomycetes > Propionibacteriales > Propionibacteriaceae > Microlunatus. Next base: position 12,214 of record JASGEZ010000143.1, on the reverse strand, counting down.
GTCGTTGCCGGCGCGGTCGATGGCCTACTTCGCGATCGGGATGGCGTTGCATGCCGATGGGTCCTATGAGGATGTGATGGCCCAGTTGACCGACGGGTTGTCGTGGTCGGCCGGCTGGTCGCAGTCTTATGTGCCGCCGTCGAAGTCGGCGATCTTCCAGGCCCGCGACCGGCTCGGGCCGGAGCCGGTGGAGGCGCTGTTCCGTCGGGTGGCGAAGCCGCTTGCTCAGGTGGAGACGCCGGGGACGTGGCTGGCGGGGCGGCGGCTGGTGGCGGTGGACGGCACGTGCCTGGACGTGGCTGATACCCCGGCCAACGATGACTACTTCGGTCGTCCTGGGGTCAGCAAGGGTGAACGGTCAGCGTTCCCGATGGCCCGGGTGGCCGCGGTGATCGAGTGCAGCACGCACGCTGTCATCGATGCCGAGGTCGGTGCGTACACGACCTCCGAGCCGGCCCTGGTCGAGCCGCTGCTGGACCGGCTCGTGCCGGGGATGTTGGCGCTGGCCGACCGTGGGCTGATGAGCTTCGCGCTGTGGCGTCGGGCCGTGGCCACCGGCGCGGACATGTTGTGGCGGGTCAAGAACTCCGGCAAGGCGATCACCGCCCATCCGATCGAGGATCTGCCCGACGGGTCATGGCTGGCCCGCATCGACCCTCCCAAGAACCAGTCCCGGGACGACCCGGCCGCCCAGCCGCTGACCGTCCGGGTCATCGACTACACCCTCCACGATGGCCGCCGCGAGAACACCAGGGAGAACGACGAGGTCACCTACCGGCTGTTCACCAGCATCCTCGACCCCGACCAGGCCTCGGCCGAGGACCTGGCACTGGCCTACGCCCAGCGCTGGGAGATCGAGAGCGTCTTCGACGAGCTCAAGACCCACCAGCGCGGTCCGAAGAAGGTCCTCCGGTCGAAGTCGCCGCCACTGGCGCTGCAAGAGATCTGGGGCCACCTGTGCTGCCACTACGCCATCCGCACCCTGATGGCTGATACCGCGGCCCGCGCCGGAACCGACCCCGACCGAGTCTCGTTCGTCGCAGCACTCAAGCTCACCAGGAGGTCCGTCGCCCACCAGGGCGACTTTCGCGACCACGGATAGCGACAACGACCCGTTCTGGTGCCGCGCCATCACCTACCTGCTCGCCCGTCTCAACCCACGCCGACGACACCGCACCAATCCACGAGTCATCAAACGCAAGATGCCCAAGTGGCACGTCAAACGGGCAGCCCACGCCGGCTGGCCTCAACCCACCGGACCACCCACCGCCAACATTCTTCGACCTAACTGAACGGTATTGTGCTTAGGCCCGCCTTGTCAGGCCAGCCGGTCGCGGAGTCCGCTGGCGCGGTTGGCTGGTCGGCGGACAGCGCGGCGTACGGCTTCTTCGGTGCCGAAGACCTGCACTCGGCGGCTGGCGCGGGTCACCGCGGTGTAGAGCAGTTCGCGGGTCAGCAATGGTGAGTCCGGTGGCGGCAGGACGAACGAGACGACGTCGAACTGACTGCCCTGGGCCCGGTGGACGGTCATCGCGTGGGTGGTGTGGACGGCGTCCAGTCGCACCGGGGAGATCAGCATCGGGTCGGAGCCACGGGGGAACGCGGCCCGGACTCCGCCGGCGGTGGCGACCACGACTCCGGTGTCGCCGTTGAACAGACCGAGGTCGTAGTCGTTCACGGTGATCAGCAGCGGCCGGCCCAGATACCACTCGCCGTCCTCCCCGTAGCCGGGCACCGCTTCGGCCAGCCAGCGCTCCGCCTCCTGACTCCAGCGCGACACCCCGTACGGTCCGTGCCGGTGGGCGCACAACAGCCGATGCCGGTCGAGCGCAGTGAGCGCTCCGGCGACGTCGCCGGCGACGGCGGCCTCCCGCAGCGCCTGGCCGGCAGCGCCGACGGCTGCGGTGAGTGGCTCGATACCGGTCGGCCGGCTCAGGGACAGATCTGTCTCGACGAACACGACGTCGTCGGCTCCCCGTCGCAGCACCTCGATCGCCGCATCCTCATCGGAGGCACGGACCGCGCGGGCAAGGTCCTTGATGGCTCCGCCGTAACGCCAGGTCCGCTGCAACCGGACCACGCTGCGGCCGCTGTTCTTCTCGGCCTGCTGGTCCTCCGTCGAGCCAGTGCCGTCCGAGCTGAGGGCGCCGGTGATGTCGGCCAGCACCGCGCCGGCCTCCACCGAGGACAGCTGGTCCGGGTCGCCGACCAGCACGAGCCTGGCATCGGCGCGGACCGCCTCCAGCAGCCGGGCCATCAACGTCAAGGACACCATCGACATCTCGTCGACCACCACGACGTCGTACGGCAGCCGGTTGTCCGCGTTGTGCCGGAATCGACCGCGGGAACTCGGCAACCAGCCGAGCAGCCGGTGCAGCGTGAGCGCCGTCAGATCGGCCACCCGGGCAGCATCCTCGGGCGCCAGCCACTGCCGAGCCTGAGAGAGCGCCTCGGTCAACCGCGCCGCGGCCTTGCCGGTCGGAGCAGCCAGCGCAACGCGTGGCGGCGTACCCGGCTGGTCGGCCAGCATCGCCAGCACCTTGGCGACCGTGGTGGTCTTCCCGGTGCCGGGCCCGCCGGCCAGCACCGTCACCCACTGCTGGGCGCAGACCTCGGCGGCGCTGCGCTGCAGGTCCACCTCGTCGGGGTCGAGACCTCCGCGGTCGAACAGTCGGTCCAGAGCAACGGCCAGCCGATCGGCATCGATCACCGGCGCCGGAGCCGCGCGGCGCTCGGTGAGCTGACGTCGGACGGACTCCTCCTGCCGCCAGTAGCGCTCCAGGTAGAGCTTGCCCGCCACCAGTCGCATCGGACGGCCATCGGGACCGTCCGGCCCCTCCGCCACGGAACTGCTTGCCCGCACCGTCGCCAGCCAGTCCGTCGGTTCCGGCCAGGGGAGGTCAGCGACCTCGAGCCCTTCCTCGGCGGCCTCGAAGACGTCGTTCGCCACCCGGGTCAGATCGATGCATACCGATCCGAGCCGCAGGGCGCGGACCGCCAGCGCGAGCGCCAGAGCGACCCGCTCATCGGCCTCGCCGGTGATCCGGCAGACGGTCGACGCCGTGTGGACATCGGCCAGGTCGAGCACGCCCGCCGCGTTGAAGGTGGCGAGCAGTCCCGTTGCCCGGCTGGCCAGGGCGATCTCGGCGACCGGCGTACTCACGACACACCTCGGTCCAGCAGATCGGACAGGTCCGTGATGAGTGCGGCGGGCGGCCGCCAGCTGAACACCCCGTACGGCATTTCGTCCGCCCGCGGAGTCGCCGGCCCGGCCATGCCGCGCAGGAACAGATAGAGCACGCCGCCGAGGTGCACAACCGGGTCGTAACCCGGCTGGCGCCATCGCAACAGCCGATGCAGGGCCACCTGGTAGAGCAGCGCCTGCAACGGATAGTGCGCCGCCGTCATCGCGGCTGCCATCGAGTCCGGCGTGTAGTCGGCGACGGTCAGCTCGCCGGGTCCACCACGTCCGAGCCAGTTCGTCTTGTAGTCGACCACCAGGTAGCGACGGGCATCGGGTCGCCCGATCCGCAGCACCGCGTCGATGCTGCCGGTGAGGTAGCCCCGCAACGACTCCTCCGCCAGCGGCGGGTGCGCCAGCAGCTCGGGATAGCCGGCCAGCGGATCGGTGGCCGGCAGATGCCGACTCAGCAGCGGTGCGAGATCTCCGAGCCAGACATCGGCTCGGGGCTGGTCGCCGCCGGCCAGAGGCAACTCGAAGACCAGCTCGCTGAGTCGATCACGCGGCCCCAGCTCGGCAAGAGTGAGGTCGTCGGCGAGCGGCCCGAGCGGGGTCTGCAGGCACGGCAGCAGTGAATCGGCCAGCTGCTCCGGACCCATCCCGCCGTGCGGCAGCTGGGCAAGGGTCTCGGTGGTGGCCGTCAGCACTGCGGCGGCGAGGTCGTCACCGGTCGGATCGAGCACCTCCAAGACCCCGTGCACCGCCGTGCCGAAGTCGACTCCGGCAGGCAGCTGTGCCATCGGGGAGGGCAGCACGCTTGCCGGATCGGCGCCCGCCGGATCGGCCGTCGTCGGGTCGATGACCGGGATCGGACCGACCTGGCTCTCGTCGTCCTCCTTGACCACTTCCGGTTCGCTGCCCACTCCGGTCGCAGGCGCCATGCCGTGGGCCGCGGCGGTCAGCGAGGAGTACGACGTCCGCCGCCATCGGGTGTCCAGCACCCGGGTGAACTGCCGTACGTCCAGGTGTCCCGAGGTCGTCGTGTCGGTTCCGCGGCGGCGCCGGGTGTCGTGAGGCACCACTTCCTCGATGCTCAGCAGGTCAGCCGTGTCCACTCCGTCGGCTGCGCTGCGTGGCAGTGGCTGATCCGCAGGACCGAGATCGACCGGATAGGCCGGCTCGGGCTCGCCGGTGCGGTTGCTGCGAGCCCAGTAACGGTGCAGGGCCGAGGTCGGGGTGTTGCGGGAGTCGGCCCACCACGTCACCACCTGGCACTGGGCACGAGTGAGACCGACGTAGTAGAGCCGCAGGTGCTCGCCGGCTTCCTCGGCCAGCGCCTGCCGGTAGCGCTCGGGCCGCCCGGCCGCGTACCGGCCGCCGATGTCCAACACCTCCTCGCCGTCGGTATGGAGTCGCAGCACCGAGCCTCGGTCGTCGGAGGGGACGAAACAGTCCCATGCCTCCGGCAGATAGACGATCGGGAACTGCAAACCCTTGCTGCGATGCAAGGTGAGGATCTGGACCGCTGCCGCATCGGTCGCGAGCCGGCGCAGACCCTCGGTGACGTCCTCGGTCGCGGCCGCGTCGATGGCTTCGGCCAGCCATTCCCGGAGCCCAGCCGCGCCGAGTTGCTGGCTGGACATCACCGCATGCAGACGCTGCGCGACGTGTCGGAGATCGGTGAGCAGCCGTTCGCCGTCGGGTTGGCTCAGCACCCGTTTGCTCAGGTCCGTGTCGGTTCCGAGAGTCTCCAGCAGGGCAGCCACGCCGCGATGCGCCAAGGTACGGCTCCAGCGGCGGAAGCTGTAGGACAGCTCAGCGAGCTCTGACTCGTCCGCCTGCGCCAGCCGGGGGAACGTCCAGCCGACCAGACTGGTGAGGCAGGCTTCCCGGACCAGCGGCTGGCGAGGTTGTTCCAGGGCTTGCAGCAGACGCAGCCAGTCCTGGGCGGCCGCGGAGGAGAACACCGAGTCCGAGCCGTGCAGCACCGCAGGGATGCCGGCCGCCGCCAGCGCATCGCGGATCTGCTCGCCCGCGACATTGCGCCGCACCAGGACCGCGAGATCGGAGGCGCCGATGGGTCGTGGTGCCGCATCCGCAAACTGCAGCTGAGCCGCTGAGCCGAGCAGTGCGGAGATCTCGGCAACCAGGTCCTTGGTGACGCGGTTGCGGAGCCGCTGCACGTACTCCTGGCCGTCGAGCTTGCGCGGCAGCACCCGGATCCGCACCGGCGCGCCGGCACCGGTCAGCCGCCGATCCGGATGAGCACTGCCGACCGGACGGACCACGATCCTCCGATCGCCGAGACTGGCGCCACCCATGATCAGGTCGAGGCCGTCGAGGAGCGCCCGGTCGCTGCGATAGCAGGTGCCGAGGGTCGCGATGTGCGATGCCTCCTGGGCGACCTGGAGATAGCTGTTCACGTCGGCGCCCCGGAATGCGTAGATCGCCTGCTTCGGATCCCCGATCACCACCAGGGTCCGGTGGCCGTGGAAGGCCCGGCGCAGGATGTCCCATTGGATCGGGTCGGTGTCTTGGAACTCGTCGACCAGCACCACCTGGAAGCGTTCCCGGAGCCGCGCGGCCGCCAGCGTCCCGTACTGCTCGTCGGCGAGTGCCGCCTGGAGCCGGGTCAGCATGTCGTCGTAGGTGCGGTAGCGGGCTTGGGACTTGCGTCGCCGGACCTCGGTGACCACCTCGTGCGCGAAGGCGACCCGTTCGTCCGCGCCGGCACCGGCGCCGCGTTCCGGGACGAGCCGGATCGGACCGGCCCGGACGACATCGTCGGCCAGCCGAGCCGCGTCCGCGTACGTCAGCGCCTGGGTCGGCTCGGCGGCATACCGGCGCAAGTAGACATCCCGGGCCACCTCGGCGGTCAGCTCGATCAGATGCTCGACGAGCACCGCATCGGGTTCCGCGTCGCCCAGCACACCCAGGTCGTCGAGCATCCGCTGGCAGAACTCGTGGGTGGTGGCGATCGTCGCCGTGTCGAAGTCGGCGAGTGCCCGGCTGACCCTGGCGTGCCGCAAGGCGATCTCGGTGGTGTCGGCGCCGACCAACAAGTCGGCCAGCTCGTCTCTCGGCGGCACCGTCACACCCGGTGCCGTGCGCCCCAGCGCAGCCGCCAGCTGGGTCTCCAGCTCCACCAGCCGTTCGCGTACTCGGACGCGCAGTTCGTCGGTTGCCATCCGGCCGAACGTGACCACCATCAGCTGGGGGAGTTCGGCCAGCCCCTCGGCGACATAGCGGGCCACGAGAGCGGCGATGGTGTAGGTCTTGCCGGTGCCGGCGCTGGCTTCGAGCACGGTGGTGCCGGTCGGCAGCGGACCGCAGACGTCGAACGCCACCGGTGCCGGAATCGACACGGGAGGAGCGGTCTGCTCGCCCGTCCAGTCGCGGCTCATCGCAGTTCCTCCGCCGTCAGCAAGGGATGGAAGACCCGCCGGGCCAGGGTCCCGAATCGACTCGGCTCGGCCAGCGTGCCGCGCTCCTCGGCGGCCCGCGACGGGATCGCCAGCAGCTCGGCCAGTGTGACACCGGTCCCGAAGAAGCGCTCGTACGCAGAGTCGCGGTCCCGATCCCACTCCTTGGCGACCGGTGAGTCGGTGGGACTGACCTGCTGGTCGCGCCAGCGCAGCCGGGCGTACTCCGCCGAGGACCGCGGGGCGAACGGCAACGGCTCCCGCAGACCGGTCCCGTACAGGTCGAGCTGATCGTCGAGGACCAGAGCAGCCCAGCCCGGATCGACCGGCCCCAGCACGGAGGTGCCTCGACGGCCGATGGTGACCGCCTGCCACGGGGTGTCCGGGTGTGCGGCGGTCAGGGCGAGCAGCCGGGTGAACGCAGCGAGTCGCTGTTTCGCGCCGAGCCAGGAGTAGCCGACGGACAGCAGGGTCGGTCCGTGCAGGGGACCGACCGTGCCGACGAGGAGGCGGTCGCCCACCGCGAGGGCGATGTCGCGGCTCGTCGGCTCGATGCTCGCCCACGGACGGGCCCGGTCGGCGATCTCCGTGGCTTGTGTCATCAGCCGGTTCAGGACCTGTCCGCCGAGAGCACGGGGCGGCAGCGTGCCGCGCCGCCACTCGGCGCCACTGAGCTGATCGGGATCGGCGCCGCGCAGCAGCTCGGTCAGCAGCCGATTGCCGATCTCCCAGGACTCGAGCCCGTCCAGTTCCACGGCGAGGTTGTCGGTGACCGGGTCGGTCTCCTCCCAGGTCGGCAGCCCGGCGCGCTCCCGTAGCAGCGCCTTGACCGGGTGGCTCAGGAACCGGACCAAATCGGTCAGCTCGATCTGCGGGTCCCGGACTCGGTCCGGAAGCGGAGTCGTCGGGTAGACGGCGGGTCCTCCGGTACGTTCGCCGGCTGCCGCGCGAGCGCCCCGCAAGGCTGCCTGGTCGAAGCTGAACGGCCGTCCTTCCCCGACGGATAGCGGCTCAGCGACGAAGTTGGCTGCGTCGAAGGGCTGCAGCGGATGGCGGCGAACCACGGCCTCGCTCGGCGCGACACCGTCGGCGGTGCGGACGGTCAGGTCGACGGCGTCCAGCAGTTCGCCGATCGGAACCGCCGGGGGGCGGCTGGCTCCGGTGCGGGGATCGGCGCCGCTGTAGAGCACGATCAGGTGCTCGGTGGCACTCATGATCGCGTCCAGCAGCAACTGCCGGTCCTCGCTGCGCCGGTCCCTGTCACCGACCCACGGATCGCCGGCGAGCACGTCGTCGCCGTCGTCCCGGGTCCGTCGCGGGAAGCTGAGGTCGTCCATGCCGAGCAGGCAGACGACTCGATGCGGCACCGACCGCATCGGATACATGGTGCAGACGGTCAGCGTGCCGGTCCGGAAGTTCGCCCGCCCGGCGCGGCCGCCCAGCCGATCGGCCAGCAATGCCTGGAACTCCGCGCGGTTGAGGACGGCCGGCGCAGTCGACTCGTCTCCGGTGAGCGAGCTGAGGACCCGATAGGCATGGCCGGTCTGCCAGCTGTCCGACGGGGTGGTCTCGGTCAAGGCGTCGATCGTGTGCCGGGCCAGCTCCAGCCAGCGCGGCGTCGGATGATCGGCATCGAACGCGTCGAGTGCGGTGCCGAGCCGATCCAGCAGCTCCGCGAGTCGGCCCACCAGGTCGACATCGGAGGAGTCGACTTCGTCCAGCGGCAACGCCGTACCGATGAAGTGGTCGCCGTCGCCGTCCATGGCGACCCCGAGCAGCATCCGGTCCAAGCCTGCGGCCCAGGTGTTCTGGCCGAAGTGCTCCAGACCGCACGGTCGCCGGTGGGCCGCGTCCAAGCCCCACCGCACCCCACTGGCCGAGACCAGCTGCGCCAGCCGGTCGAGATCCTCGGTGGTGAAGCCGAAGCGGCGGGCAACCGAGGGCTGCGCACACAGATCCAGCACCGCCGACGCCTCCAGCCGGCCACCGGCGAGGCCGAGGACCTCGCTCAACACCGCGAGCAGCGGGTTCACCCGGCGGAGCGCACGATCGGCCAGTCGGACCCGGATCCGGTGACCCGGATGCACGGTGTCGCCGTCCTCCTCGGCCAAGCCGAAGACCGCCGAGATCAGCGGGGCGAAGCGCTCGATGTCGGGACAGAGCACCACCATGTCGCGCGGTTCGAGAGTCGGATCCTCCTCGAGCAGACCCACCAGCAGCTCACGCAGCACCTCGACCTGCCGGTCCGGGCCATGGGCGGCGTGCACCTGCAGGCTGCGATCGTCTGGGGACAGCAACGGCCGCTCGGCTGTCGGCACCGGTGCCGCATTGGCGGCGATGTCGTGCTGGAGCTGACTCAGCAGGGTCGATTGCCGCGGTCGGTCTGCTGTCAGTCCGGGCACGACCTCGTCGTGCGGCTGAGCGGCGGCGAGCACCAACTGCAGCTCGCGGGAGTCCCGGCCCAGGTAGCCGAGCAGACGATGGTTGACGGCCTCCAGGCTCGTGTCCGCGCTCCGACGTCCCGGCGGCGCCGGGGATCGGGTGGCGAGCGCATCCCAGAGCGCAGGGGAGGGGTGGGTCAGCCACAGGTGCACGTCGCGCTGCGCGGCGAGAGCGCTGAGCACCTGATGCTGCGTACGGTCGAGACCGGTGAGGCCGAACACCGAGAGCCGCTCCGGCAGGCCGACCACGACCTCGCCGGCCGCGATCCGGTCGAGGGCGTCGGGCAGCCGCTCGTCGGGGGATGGGGTGCCGAGCTCACCGCGGAGCCGCCGCCACAACTCTGCCTGCCACGCCCGGTCTGCGCCCAGCGGGTTCCCGGCCGAATCGACGTCCGCACCGTGTCGCCAGCGTTCCAGCAGTTCGGGCCGCTCGGAGGCATAGCGAGCGAACAGGGTCGCTGCTCGCCGGGCAGTCAACCAGCGGCGGCCACTGCGGGTCTCCTCCGCCGAACGCCCGCGCAGATGACTCCACAGCAACTGTGCCCAGGTCTCGTCCTGAGCCGCATCGATGATCGCCAGAATCGACCAGACGGCCCGATCCGGATGCCAGGGGTCATCGTCGGAGTCGATCTCGGCCACCGAAGCGAGGGTGTCGGCCACCAGCCGCCGTACGGACGGGAACTCGACCCCGGCGCACACCCCGAGCCGGTTCGACAGCTGTTGGGCCAGCCAGCGCTCCACGCCCCGGGTCGGCACCGCGACGACCTCGGAGGCGAACGGGTCGGGCAGCGGATCGACCAGCAGGTCGGCCAACCCGGCGACCAGCCGATCGGACCGCTCCGCGCGGTGCAGCTGAAGACTCATGGTGGGCTGAGCCTAGAGGGACCCACCGACAGTGTTGTCGTCACTCGCTGCGCCAGCTACGTGCACAGACTCTGACTTCCCTCCTCACGAGCGAACAAAAGACGCGTTCGCTCGTTCGTCAGTCCAGACAGAGCCGCACTCCGCGGCGCGGCCGCTCGCGACGGGGTCGTCGGGCACTGTCCGCTTGCAGCGAACCGGCTTCCGCGAGGGGCAAGGCTGGGCCTACCGTTACGACCATGGGAGACGTGGTGCCGATGCGGCGACGCTCTGACACGGCGCCGGCGACGGCGCCGCGCCGTGATCCGCTGTGGCGTGAGTTGCTCGGGGGCATCCTCCGAGACGTACGCACCGAGCGGGGCGAGACCCAACGGGACATCGCTGATCGGGCCGGGATCTCGATGCAGTATCTGTCGGAGATTGAGCGGGGTCGCAAGGAGCCGTCGTCGGAGATGCTGGCAGCCGTCAGTGGCGCGTTGGGTCTGACTCTCCTCGATCTCACGAGTGCCGCCACGCGTCGACTGGTTAGCGAATCCAGCCGACCGCGGGGGCCGGTCGCCCTCGCTGCCTGATCGGTTCACGACCGGTGACCGACGAAGACCTCAGAGCCGGCCTACGGCACAAGCTGGTGCTGAGCGGCCGCAGAGCCCTGCTCCGGCTGGTGAACCTCGTCTGGCCGGGACACCCGGCACATTTGGCGGACGTGCCGGCGCGGCTGCGGCCGACCATGCTGATGACGCTCCGCCTGACGGCAGGGTCGGTCTTGTCGTACTTGCTGACGCTGATTGTCAGCGGCGGGGAGGTCGACATCACCGGGGCGCTGACCGCGTTGCTGGTGATGCAGGCATCGGCGTACTCCACGCTGCGGATGGGGATCGTCCGGGTCGGCGCGGTGCTCGGCGGCGTGCTGGTGGCGACCTTGCTGTCCTACTGGGTCGGACTGAGCTGGTGGAGCCTCGCGCTCGCGGTCGCGCTGTCGCTGATCTTGAGCAAGATTCTCCGGCTCGGTGAACAGGCCATCGAGATGCCGATCAGCGCCATGCTGATCCTGGCCGTGAGCGACCCGGCGATAGCGGCCGAGACCAGAGTGCTCAACACTTTGATCGGAGCCGGCGTGGGAATCACCTTCAATCTCCTCTATCCACCCGCATTGCCGGTCCGCCCCGCAGGTGACTCCATCCGAGCGGTGGCTTCATCGATCAGCGAACCGCTCCGGCATGCCGCCGAGGGGCTGCGCGCCGGGCCGATCACCCGGCTCCAGGTCGGCGGCTGGATGGACGGTCTGCGGCTCGCGACCCGACGGGTCGATCAGGCGACCGAAGCGGTGGAGAGGCTCAAGGACAGCAGACGACTGAATCCGCGGGCGCTGGGGACCAGCGACGTGGAACCGGTGCTGGCCAGCGGACTGGGGAACCTCGAGGGATGCCTGCTCGCGGTCCGAGCCCTGTTCTCGGTGATGCGCACCGAGGTCCCTACCGGCGAGACGCCCGAAGACCCGTACGGGGCCGAGATGCGAGAGGCTTTCGCCGTGGTGCTCGACGATCTGGCGGACAGCGTGACCGGCTTCGGTGACCTGGTGATTGCCGAGGCGGCCGGCCGGGAGGAGGAGGTCGAGCGTAGGCTCGACCACACCCTGGACGTGCTCCGCGAAACCAAAGCCATCCTGGCGGAACTGATCACCGTGCAGCCCGGTGGTGACGGCTCGTCCTGGCTGCTCCGGGGCTCGATTCTCGCGGCGATCGACCAAGTATTGATCCAGCTGGATCTCGAGGAGCGCGCGCGGGCTCGGCGCGAGTGGCACGAAAGCCAGGCCCGCCGGGCCACGGCACACCTGCCCACGGTGGTTCAGGTGGTGCTGCCGCATCCCGAACTGCCGTACAGCCGCGGAGTGGTCGATGCCATGACCGCGCTGCGTGGTCTGGGCAACGGCGGCAAGTCGAGTCAGGCCGACGCCGAGGACGTTCTCGAGCCCGACGACGCTCCGGCCGTCGATCCCGGCGACCCTCGCTGATCAGTCGATTTTCCGGCTGTTGATCACCGCGTCCACGATCCCGTACGCGACGGCGTCGTCGGCCGTGAAGATCTTGTCCCGATCGGTGTCGGCGCGCAGTTGCTGGGTGGAGCGACCGGTATGCCGAGACAGCACCTCCTCCATCTGCGACCGGATCCGCATCACCTCTTTGGCGTGCAGCACCAGATCCGGCAGCGTGCCGCGGCCCTCGGCCGACGGCTGGTGCAACAGCACCCGCCCGTGCGGCAGGATGGCTCGCCGGCCGGGGCTGCCCGCGGCCAGCAGCACGGCTGCCGCC
>JASGEZ010000142.1:0-37346 GCA_047605905.1 Microlunatus sp. | reverse complement strand
GGGACTCAGCCGCCGATCGGGTCGCCGGCGCGGCTTGCGGCTCCGGTTCGGGCTCTGGCTCCGGTTCGGGCTCTGGCTCGGCCTGGGACGCGTCGCCCACGACGGCCAGCACGGCACCGACCTCGACGGTCTCGTCCTCGCTGACCCTGATCTCCAGGAGCGTGCCCGCGACCGGGGAGGGGATCTCGGTATCGACCTTGTCGGTGGAGATCTCCAGCAGTGCCTCGTCGGCCTCGACGCTGTCGCCGACCTGCTTCAGCCAACGGCTCACGGTGCCTTCGGTCACGCTCTCGCCAAGGGCCGGCAGGGTCACCTCGGTGCCCGATCCGCCACCCCCAGCGGGTGCGGAACTGGCCGCGGGCGCCGGGGAACTGGGCGACGATGCGGGCTCCGGGGCCGCCGGCTCGGTAACGGCCGGAGCGGACTCCGCTTCCGCGGCGTCACCATCGGTGTCGCTGCTCGCCGCCTCGTCGGTATCGCCGATCACGGCCAGCTCTGCGCCGACCTCGATGGTCTCGTCCTCGGCGGCCTTGATCTCCAGCAAGACGCCGGAGACAGGTGCGGGGATCTCGGTGTCGACCTTGTCGGTCGAGACCTCGAGCAAAGGCTCGTCAGCCTCAACACGATCGCCCACCTGCTTCAGCCACCGGGTGACCGTGCCTTCGGTGACACTTTCGCCGAGCGCGGGGAGGGTTACGGAAGTCGGCATGAGGTGTTTGGACTCCTTCTGGCGCGGAACCGGGTCTGACGCTGGTGGCGTTTGATCCGAGCGTAACGGTGGGAGCCAGCCTAGCCATAGGACCATCCGACCTGCCGCGCGAGTCACCGTGCGTATTGCGCGCGTCATCGGGGACGGCGCGGCGGACATTGTCAGCTGTGCGCGTGCAGCGGCTTGCCGGCCAGCGCGAGATGTGCCTCGCCAAGAGCCTCCGCCTGGGTCGGGTGCGGATGGATGAGAGCGGCGACGTCATCGGGGAAGGCGTCCCAGCCGGTGATCAGCTGTGCCTCCGCGATGAGTTCGCTGACCCGTGACCCGATCAGGTGCACGCCGACCACAGGGCCGTCGGTCTGACGGACCAGCTTGACGAAACCCTGCGTCTTCAGGATCTGGGAGCGGCCGTTGCCGGCGAGGTCGTAGCTGACCGTCTCGACGGCTCCGTACGTCGCGCGCGCCGCCTCTTCGGTCAGCCCCACGGAAGCGACCTCGGGATCGCTGTAGGTGACTCTGGCCAAGTCCCGATCCCGGACCGGCGTCGGTGCCCGGTCCAGCCTGCCCAACTGGTGGGCGATCTGTTCGGCAACGAAAATCCCGTGGGCGAAACCACGATGCGCCAGTTGCGGACCGGCTACCAGATCGCCGACCGCGTACACCTCGGGCACCGCTGTCTGCAGCCGCTCGTTGACGCTGACCAGCCCGCGCTCGGTGGCCACTCCGGCGTCCTCATAGCCCAAGCCGGCACTGACCGGTCGGCGTCCCACCGCGACCAGGACCAGTTCGCCATCGACGGTGCTCCGGTCGGCCAGCCGCAGGGACACTCCGTCGTCGGTGACTGAGACGCGCTCGACGCCACTGCCGGTCCGGATGTCGACACCGCGTTTGCGCAGGGCCCGCTCGAGCGCGGCCGAGATCTCCGGCTCCTCGCCGGGGAGCAGCCGAGGCAGCGCCTCGACCACGGTTACCTCGACGCCGAGCGAGGTCCAGGCCGATGCGAACTCGACGCCGATCACACCGCCGCCCAGCACGACTGCGCTGGTCGGCAGGCTTTCGAGCCGGAGGGCATGTTCGCTGGTGAGGACTCTGGTGCCGTCGATCTCGACCCCGGGAAGGGTCTTGGGCGCCGATCCGGTGGCGAGCACCGTCGCAGCACCGACGATGAGATCATCGCCCACTCCGACCCCGATCTGGTTGTCGGCTGCGCGCTCCAGCCGTCCCTCGCCGGTGACCACGGTGATCCGGCGACTCTTCACCAGACCGGCCAGACCTTTGTGCAGCCGGCTGACGACCGAATCCGCGTACGCGAGGATCTCCTTGGCGTCGACTCGATCCAGCGTGGTGTGCACCCCGAACCGGGCACTGTGCCGGGCAGTGTCGGCGACCTCGGCGGCATGCAGGATCGCCTTGGTCGGGATACAGCCGCGATGCAGGCAGGTGCCGCCCAGCTTGCCCTTCTCGACCAGCGTCACGCTCAATCCGAGTTGCGCGGCACGCAGGGCCGCGGCATAGCCGCCACTCCCGCCGCCCAGGACGACGACATCCACCCGATCACTCATGGCGCACCCGAACAATCATTGGACCATCTTGGCAGCAGCCGCTGACATCAGCCGCGTTCGATCAGGCGGGAGAGCACGATGATGGATTCGGTGTGGTCGATGGTCTCGTCGCCGCGGATCCGTTCCAGTGCCTGCTCGAGGTGGCGGACGTCGCGGGCTCGTACGCGGAGGATCGCATCGGCCTTCCCTGTGATGGTGGACGCGCTGACCACCTCCGGGATGGACTCCCAGGTGGCGAGCAGGGCTTGGGGCGACACCGTTCCCTTGCAATAGACCTGTACGTACGCTTCGGTGCCCCAGCCCAACGATTCGGGGTCGACGATGGTGGTGAACCCTGCAATCGTGCGGTCGGCCAGCATCCGATCGACTCGTCGCTTGACTGCCGGCGCCGACAGATTCACCTCCGCGCCGATCTCGGCGAATGTCGCGCGGGCATTGCGTACCAGGTGCTGCAGGATCCGTTCGTCAACAACGTCCATAGGTCCCAACTTAGTTGCGCAACAAATCGCTGCTCAGTCTGAACAGGCGCATGATTACCGAATGAAACTCGCAATATATGGCGATTGATTGCGGCTCGCCGGGTTCCTACCATCTAAGGACCACTGCCGCCGGAATCGGCCGGGAGTTCGCGCCCAGTCTTCTTCGCGTCGATCGGAGCAGTCATGAACGTAACCAACCTCCGCGCTCCGCGCTCCGCGGTCATCGAGCTCCGCGAATCTCGCTCCTGCACTCCCGAGAGGCTCCGCTGATGACCGATTTTGCCTACGCAACCGCCCCGGCTGCACCGCGTTCGCCTCGCCCGCGGCACTACCTGATGACACCGCCTCGGTATTTCGCGGTGGAGTATGCGATCAACCCGTGGATGCACCCCGGCATCGACGTCGATGTCGAGCTGGCATTACGACAGTGGCAAGGCCTGGTGGACACTTACCGCGAGCTCGGCCACCGAGTCGAGGAGATGGAGCCGGTTCCGGGCTTGCCCGACATGGTGTACGCCGCGAACGGCGCCCTGGTCACGCCGAAGGCGACCATCGCGGCGCGCTTCGCCCATCCACAACGAGCCGACGAATCGGCGGCGTACGCGGCCTGGCTCGACAGCTACGGGCTCGGTCCGGTCCATGTGGCCCAGGAGGTCAACGAAGGTGAGGGCGACTTCCTCGTGGTCGGGGATCTCATCCTGGCCGGCACCGGCTTCCGGACCTCGCCGGCGGCACACGCCGAGGTCGCGAGGCTGACGGGCCTGCAGGTCGTGAGCCTCGAACTGGTCAACCCGAGCTACTACCACCTCGACACCGCGCTGGCCGTGTTGGACGATCACACGATCGCCTACTACCCGGCGGCGTTCTCGCCGGTTGCCCAGGCGAGGCTCACCACGATCTTCCCCGACGCGATCATCGCCACCGAGGCGGATGCGGCGGTCTTCGGCCTGAACGCGGTCTCCGACGGCAAGCATGTGCTGCTCGCCGCGGCGGCGACCGGGCTCGCGGCCCAGTTGACCAGCCGTGGTTTCACCCCCGTACCCATCGAGTTGACCGAACTGCTCAAGGGCGGTGGCAGCGTCAAGTGCTGCACGCTGGAGCTTCGGCGAGACCACGTCCCAGAGATGTTCTAGATAACCCAGGAGAGAGAAGTGATGATGGACCTCGTGACCGAGACCACTGAGCAGACTGTGCCGGCCGAGATCGCACTCGAAGACGAGTACGTGGCGCACAACTACCATCCGCTGCCGGTGGTCATCGCCGAGGCGGATGGCGCCTGGGTCACCGATGTGACCGGCCGCCGCTATCTGGACTGCCTCGCGGCGTACTCCGCGGTCAACTTCGGTCACCGCAACCCCACCGCGACCGCTGCGGCGAAGGAGCAGTTGGATCGGGTCACCCTCGTGGGTCGTGCCTTCCGTTCGGATCGACTGGGCCGGTTCGCCGCTGAACTGTGCGCGCTGGCCGGCAAAGAGATGATGCTGCCGATGAACACCGGCGCGGAAGCGGTGGAGAGCGGCATCAAGGTGGCGCGCAAGTGGGGTCACGAGGTCAAGGGGATCGAGAACCCCAGCATCGTGGTGGCGGCCGGAAACTTCCACGGCCGGACCATCTCGATCGTCTCCTTCTCCGACGATCCCGTCGCGAGGGACGGATTCGGCCCGTACACGCCCGGTTTCCGGCCGGTTCCGTACGGGGATGTCGAGGCAGTGCGGGCCGCGTGCGACGAGACGACCGTCGCCGTGCTGGTTGAGCCGATCCAGGGCGAGGCCGGCATCATCATCCCGCCCGACGACTACCTGCCCGGACTGCGGGCACTCTGCGACGAGCGCGAGATGCTGCTGATCTGCGACGAGATCCAGTCCGGACTGGCCCGGACCGGCACGACCTTCGCCAGTCAGCACTGGGGTGTCGAGCCCGATCTCTACCTGCTCGGCAAGGCGCTCGGCGGCGGTGTGGTGCCGGTGTCGGCCGTGGTCGGCAACAAGAACGTCCTCGGCGTGCTGCAGCCCGGCCAGCACGGCTCCACCTTCGGCGGCAACCCGTTGGGTGCCGCAGTCGGTCTGAGCGTGGTCCGGATGCTCGCCGACGGCAGCTGGCAGCGGCGAGCCGGCGAGCTCGGCACCGTGCTGGGCGACGGCCTGCGCGGCCTGATCGGTCAGGGCGTGACCGCGGTCCGTTGCATCGGGCTGTGGGCCGGCATCGACATCGACCCCGAGCTGGCCACCGGCCGCGAGGTCAGCGAGCGGCTGATGGAACGCGGGATCCTGGTCAAGGACACCCACGGCTCCACCATCCGGATGGCCCCGCCCCTGGTCGTCACCGCCGAGGAGATCACCTGGGCCATCGGCCAGCTCTCCGAAGTACTGGTGGAGCTGCGCTGAAGGCCACTTCGCGGTAGCCGTATCCACCGCGAAGTCGGGTTGCCGTGTTTCGCGGATGCGCACTCACAGCAGAGCCACAGGCGGCAGGCTTGTCGCGCATTCATAATGGGCGGTATGGCCTGGTGGAAGCGGAGTTCCCCGAAGCAGCGTTCAGGCGGTCGCCCGGCCAAGGGCAAGTCCGGCAAGGTGGACGACGCGGTGATGATGCACCTGACGTCGTTCGTCCGGACCCGGCGCGGGGTCGAGGCGTTCGTCGAGCCGCGCACGGCGGTCACCCAGACCACCCTGCTGTTGGTCGCCTGGGACGGGGAGTGGACTCGTCGCGTCGTGCCCAGCCCGCAGTGGGGGCACAAATTCGCCGAGACCATGAAGATCCCCGGCTATGACGCCGCGGTGGTCGGCTATCCGCAGCGCATGCGCGACTACAACACCCGCAACAAGAAGCACCCCGACCTGCGCTGAACGACTCTGTTCACCCCCCGGGTCTACTTCTCCAGGGAGCGCGCCAGGGCGACCAGGGTCCGGACTCCGAAGCCGGTGCCGCCGGAGGAGACGTAGCCGGAACCGCCGCCGTCGGTCCAGGCCGGGCCGGCGATGTCGAGGTGCGCCCAGGAGATGCCGTCGCCGACGAACTCCCGCAGAAAGGCCGCCGCGACGAGTGCGCCGCCGGTCCGGTCGCCGCCGGTCGAGCGGATGTCGGCGACCTTGGAGTCGAGCTTGCCGCGGATGTGCTTGGGGATCGGCAGTTGCCAGATGTCCTCTCCGGCTGCCTCGGCGGCGTCGAGCAACCGATCAGCGGTCTCGTCGTCGCTGGCCATCAGCCCGGCGGTCTTGTCGCCGAGCGCGACGATCGCCGCACCGGTCAGGGTGGCGACGTCGACGATCAGATCCGGGGCATCCTCGCTGGCCCGGGCGATCGCGTCGGCCATCACCAGCCGGCCCTCGGCGTCGGTGTTGCCGTTCTCGACGGTCTTGCCGCCGTACATGGTCAGTACGTCCGAGGGACGGTAGGAGGTGTTCGAAGGCAGGTTCTCGGCCATGGACGCGTACGCCGTCACCTTGACCCGCAGTCCCAGGTCGGCGATCGCCTTGACCGCGGCGATCACCGCGGCGGCACCGGCCATGTCGCACTTCATGGTGTACATGCTGTCGCCGGGCTTGAGATTCAGACCACCGGAGTCGAAGGTGATGCCCTTGCCGACCAGCGCCAGGTGGAACTTGGCGCCGCGCGGCGCGTAGCTGAGCCGGACCAGTCGTGGCAGCCGGGACGAGCCGCCGCCGACTGCCAGGATGCCGCCATACCCGCCCTTGGCCAGTGCCTTGTCGTCGAGCACCTCGACGGCGATCTTCGATCCTTTCAGGTACGCCGCAGCTTCCTCGGCGAACGAGGCGGGGAACAGCAGGTTCGGCGGGATGTTCACCCACTCCCGCGCCGCGACCACCGAAGCGGCCACCGTCCGTGCCGACGCGATGGCATGGGCGACGGCGGCCCGTCGGCCGGCCAGCGGGGTGATCACGGTCAGTGAGGCGATGGCGGCCGGCTTGTCGTCGCCGGTGGTGACCGGCTGGTAGCGATAGCTGCCGAGCAGTGCGCCCTCGGCGACGGCTTGGACCGTCTCCGGCTCGTCGGCACCGAGCGAGACAGCCACCGCGGCACCGCCGCCGCACTGCTTCGCTGCCTGGCGCAGGCCGGCGCCGGCTGCCTGCCGGAGCTCTTCGGGGGTGGGCACGCCATCGCCGACCCCGACCACGATCACGACCGGCCAGCCACCGACCGCGGGCAGCGTCCGGGTGTGACCGTTGTCGGTCTTGACCCCGACACTGGCAGCCAACGCGCTGATCCCCTGGCCGAGTCTCTTGGCGTACTCCTTGTCGAGCGTGCCCGAGGCGCCCACGACACCGTCCGACCCATATCCGACCACCAGCGCAGAGGCGCTCTTGTCGGGGACCTTGGCGACGGTCAGCGCGGGCAAGCTGGGCACGGGCACGAGAACTCCTCGACTCGAATGACGCGGCCGGGTTCGGGACAGCGGCCAGGGTCCACAGTAGTGGGGTAGGTTCGCCCCCGTGTCCACCGCATCCTCGGACCTCAGACTGTCTCCCGTCCACGACCGGCACCAGGCCGCCGGCGCCAAGTTCTCCGAGTTCGGCGGCTGGTCGATGCCGCTGGAGTACGCCGGTGCCGGTGTCCTCGTCGAGCATGCGGCGGTCCGATCGGCGGTCGGTCTGTTCGATGTCAGCCATCTCGGCAAGATCTTCGTCACCGGTGCCGGCGCGGCGGCCTTCGTCAACCGCTGCCTGACCGCCGACCTCGCCAAGATCCGTCCCGGGCAGGCGCAGTACACGCTGATCTGCAACGACGACGGTGGGGTGATCGACGACCTGATCGCCTACCTCCATTCGGCTGATGAGGTCTTCCTGATCCCGAACGCCGCCAACTGTGCCGAGGTCGCGCGGCTGCTCACCGACACGGCACCGGAAGGGATCACGGTCACCCCGACCCACGACCAGCAGGCGGTGTTCGCCGTCCAGGGGCCACGCAGCGACGAGGTGCTCGCGGCAGCTGGGTTGCCCGCCGGGCACGGCTACATGTCCTTTCTCCGTGCCGAGTTGGACGGCGTGCCACTCACGGTCTGCCGGACCGGCTACACGGGGGAACGCGGTTATGAACTCGTCGTCTCCAGCGCTCAGGCCGGTGCCGTCTGGGATGCGGTCGTGGCGGCGGGGGAGCCGTACGGTCTGCAACTGGCCGGTCTGGGAGCCCGGGACACGCTGCGTACGGAGATGGGCTATCCGCTGCACGGGCAGGACATCTCGCCCGACATCTCCCCGGTCCAGGCCCGGCTCGGCTGGGCGGTCGGCTGGTCGAAGGACGCGTTCTTCGGCGATGCGGCGCTGCGGGCGGAGAAGGAGGCGACCCCCAACCGGCTGTTGTGGGGGCTGCGGGCCGTTGGGCGGGGGATCCCGCGTCCGGGCATGCTGGTCCGCGACGCCCAGGGGCACGAGATCGGTTCGGTCACCTCCGGTACGTTCTCGCCGACCCTCAAGTCCGGGATCGCGCTGGCCCTGCTGGATTCCCGGTTCACGGTGGGAGAGCAGGTCCAGGTCGACATCCGTACCCGACGAGAGGCGTTCACCATCGTCAAACCGCCGTTCGTCAGTACCGACGTACGAAAGTCGTGACCGTGTTGACTCGCCGGCGCGTCGCGCACCTCCTGCTCTCCTTGGTCGGCGTGCTGATCGTGCTCTATCCGTTCACCTTGGGTGCGAACCCGACCCCGACCTGCCGGGGCGTGCAGCTGCAGCCCGGACAGACCTGCGCCAAAGCCGACGGCAGCGCGGTGCAGACCTACGAAGAGCGGCTCGCCACTGCCCGGAACGCCACGCCGGTGATCGTCGTGGTGGGTCTGCTGGTGGCCGGATTCGGCACCGCCTTGTTCATCGGCGACGTCCGCCGGAACCGGGAGCGGGTTTCCGGCACTGTCGCCTGACTGGATCAGTATGCGGCCTGGTCACCGACCAGGAACTGACAGCTCAGCTCGGGCGACAGCGCGGCCGAGATCCTCCGCCGACCACGCTCGCTCAGCTCACCGGGCAGGTCGTCGAGACCGAACCAGCCCACCGCCAGCGATTCGTCGTCGCCGACGACTGCATCACCGGACAGATGGCGGCAGCGAAATGTCATGGAGATGTACTGGCAGATGTCGCCATTGGGATAGGTGACGGGGCCGTCGGCGATCACCGACACGAGCCGCTCCACAGCGACCCGAACCCGGGTTTCCTCCCACAGTTCACGGATCACGCAGTCGGCCGGCTGCTCACCCGGCTCGACGATCCCGGCCGGTATGCTCCAGCGGCCGTTGTCGGCCCGCCGCCCGAGCAGCACCTGTTCCCGTCCAGGCTCGCCGCGCAACACCACGCCCGAGACCCCGGGCAGCAGCAGCGGCTGGTGTCCCCAGACTTCGCGCAGGGCGGTGATATAGGCAGGTGTCGGCACGACTCGGCGACCGGTCCGGTCAGGGCATCCGGACGACTTGACCCGCGTACGCGAGTCCGCCGCCGAAAGCGAAGAGCAGGACCGGCGCACCCGAGGGCAGCGGGTTCTCCTCCAGGAGTTTCGACAGTGCGAGCGGGATCGAGGCCGCCGAGGTGTTGCCGGACACGGTGACGTCGGTGGCCACAACGGCGTTGACGGCGCCGATCTTGCTCGCCAGCGGCTCGATGATCCGCAGATTCGCCTGGTGCAGCACGATGGCGGCCAGGTCCTCGGGATCGACCTTCGCCCGGTCGACGACCTCACGGGCGATCCGGGGCAGTTCGAAGGTGGTCCATCGGTAGACGGCACGACCGTTCTGGACGAATTTGTCGTCGTTGGCATGCTCGATCCGGACCGCATCGCCCAACTCGGGTACGCAACCCCACAGCACCGGCGAGATGTGTTCCTCCGGATCCGCGGTGAGCAGGAACGCGCCGGCGCCGTCAGCGGTCAGGACGCAGGTCGTCCGATCGCCGAAGTCGGTGACATCGGTCAATTTCTCGGCTCCGATCACCAAGGCCGTGGTCACCACGCCCGCGGAGATGGCGTGCTGGGCGATCGCGACCGCATGGGGAAAGCCGGAACAAGCGGTGTTGATATCGATCGTGACGGGGTTCGTGGGGATCTCGAGCCGTGCGGCGACGCGGGCGGCCATGTTGGGTGAACGGTCGAGCGCACTGCAGGTCGCGACAACGACCATGTCGATCTGCTCGACACCCGTCCCGGCCTTGGCCAGGGTGTCGCGGGCCGCGCGTTCGGCCATCACGTCGACGGTTTCCTCCGGCGCTGCCCATCGCCGCTCCTTGATGCCCACCCGACGTTGGATCCACTCGTCGCTGGTCTCGACGATGGTCTCCAGCTCGGAATTGGCAACCACCCGCTCCGGCTGGAAATGCCCAACTGCGACAAGACGGGTACCGGTCATGGGCGAAGCCTCTCGGGAGTGCGACCAGTCATGGGCGGAGCGTATGCCATGCCGTGGGAATCGGGTCGGCTGTCCCAACCGTGTCCTGCGGTCCGGTGGCGCTCAGGAAGCATCGGGGTCGAGCGACATCGGTCCGTAGACCCGGCGATCCTCCTCGTAGAGGGTGACCGAGCGGACGCCGGCCGTCCGCAGGTCGGGGTAGAACTCGCCCAGCCACGACTCCGCATCGCCCTGGCTGGGCCAGCTGCGCTCGAACCTCTTGGGGAGCTGCGGTTCGCCGACCCAGTGCCAGGACATCAGCAGAGCCGTTGTGCCGGCGACGCCTGGCCGACCACCGAGCCATCGCGCTGGACCGCGTCGCCGAGTGCGGCATCGATCCCGGCCAGCGTTTCCGCCGAGAGCTTCTTGCCGGCCGCGGCGGCGTTGGCGGTGATCTGCTCCGGCCGGGAGCCACCGGTGATGGCGGATGCGACATTGTCGTTGTTCAGCACCCAAGCGATCGCAAGCTGAGCCATGGTGAGGCCCTCGGCATCGGCCAGGGGGCGCAGCGCCTGCACCTTGGTCAAGGTGTCGTCGGTGAGCAGGTTCTTGATGAACCCTGAGCCGGCCTTGTCGGTGGCCCGCGAACCTTCCGGCACCGGCTGACCCGGCAGATACTTGCCGGTCAGCACGCCCTGGGCGATGGGGGAGAAGACGACCTGGCTGATGCCCAGCTCACGGCAGGTCGGCACCACCTCGGGCTCGATCACCCGATAGAGCGCGCTGTACTGCGGCTGGTTGGAGACGAAGGGAATCCGCAGCTCGCGAGCCAGTGCATGACCGGCGCGGAGCTGGTCCGGGGTCCACTCGCTCACGCCGATGTAGAGCGCCTTGCCCGAGCGCACCACGTCGGCGAACGCCTCCATGGTCTCTTCCAGCGGCGTGAAATGGTCGTAGCGGTGCGCCTGGTAGAGGTCGACGTAGTCGGTCCGCAGCCGCCGCAGCGATCCGTTGATGGACTCGAGGATGTGCTTGCGAGACAGGCCGGTGTCGTTGTGACCCTTGGGGCCGGTCGGGAAGTAGACCTTGGTGAAGATCTCCAGGCTCTCCCGGCGCTGGCCGGCGAGCGCGTCGCCGAGGATCTGCTCGGCGGCGGTGTTGGCGTAGACATCGGCGGTGTCGAAGGTCGTGATGCCGGCGTCCAGTGCGGCGCGGACGCAGACCGTGGCCCGGTCTGCTTCGACCTGGGACCCATGGGTCACCCAGTTGCCGTAGCTGATCTCGGAGACCTTCAGTCCACTGTTGCCGAGATAACGAAATTCCATCGGTTGCGCTGCTCCCTCTCTACCTAATACTTCTCGCCGCGCTTGATCCGCGGTGCGGGCATCCGGAACCGCCGGAACTGGATGGTGCGGTTCATCGCGTACATCATCAGGCCCTTGGTCGACGACCGCGGGAACCGCTCGGTGAACACCTTCTTGAGGCCCCGCCACATCCACCAGAGGTCGATGATCACCCACCCGATGTATGCGTACATCGCCACGGTCGCATACATCGCCATCCCAGGCAGCGCTGAATTCAGGAAGCTGAGCGACAGGATCAAAACCAGGGCCGGGAGCAGAAACTCACCGATGCTGAACCTGGCGTCGACGTAGTCGCGGATCAGCACCTTCTCCGGCTGCGCCTCACGCGCATTGAGGGCCCTCATCCGCTCGGTGCGGTTCCTGGCGGCCGTCTCCTTCCGGGCTTGCTTGGGCGACAGCTGCCGGTTCACGCGAGCGCGCCGGGCTGCTTCGGCCTCCTTGCGGGACGGGGTCGGCCGATCCTTCTTGACCGGACCCGGCTCGGCGGTGCCCGGCTGGATGCCCTCCGGCTCCGGCTGCGCTGCCTCGGACTTGTTCCGGCGGAAGAATGCCACTGCTGCCTCTCGATGCGTACTACGCCGGCGAGACTGCCTGCCGCCGGACTGGGTGATACGGGTTGATGCCCCTGGATTGTGTCAGGGGATACCCGTGATCTCGAATCCTTGACACCCAGTGTCTGTCACTCCCATGGTGTCCGGGCTACGGTAGAAGTCGGTGTACACCCGCCCCGGCGCGTGCCGGGACCGCGAAGGGACAGTTGAGGACACGATGGCAGGCATCTTTCAGCGCATCTCGTTGATTTTCCGGGCCAAGACCGACAAGGCCCTGGACAAGCTGGAGGATCCGCGCCAGACGCTCGACTACTCCTATCAGCGTCAGCTCGAGCTGTTGCAGAAGGTACGTCGTGGCGTTGCCGACGTGGCCACCAGTCGCAAGCGGGTGGAACTGCAGGCCGCCGGCCTCAACACTCAGATCGACAAGCTGACCCAGCAGGCGCAGAAGGCGCTCGAGGTCGGTCGCGAGGATCTCGCTCGTGAGGCGCTCACCCGGCGTTCCGGTGTGCAGCAGCAACTCGCCGATCTGCAGGCGCAGCACGCGCAGTTGCAGGCCGAGGAGGAGAAGCTGACCCGGGCCAGCCAGCGGCTGCAGGCGAAGGTCGACGCCTTCCGGACCCGCAAGGAGACCATCAAGGCCACCTACTCGGCGGCCGAGGCGCAGACCAGGATCAACGAGGCGTTCTCCGGGATCAGCGAGGAGATGGGCGATGTCGGCCTGGCGATCCAGCGGGCCGAGGACAAAACCGCACAGATGCAGGCCCGCGCCGGCGCGATCGACGAGCTACTGGCCTCCGGCGCCCTCGAGGATCCGTCAGGGCTGGCCAAGGACGACATCACCCGCGAGCTCGAGCAGCTTGCCTCGACCTCTGAGGTCGAGGACGAGTTGGCTCGGATGAAGGCTCAGCTCGGTGCCGGACCGGCCGGAACGAGTCCACAGGCGATCACCGGTGCCTCCCAGCCAGCTGCCGGTCAGCCGGTGCCGAATCAGACGTACCAGCAGCCGGCGCAGCCTTACAGTCCGCCCCCGGCGGGCCAGCCGAACCCGGAGGAGCTGCGATGATCGTCCGGATTCTCGGCGAGGGCCAGTGGCGGATCGAGGACGCGAAACGTCCCGAGCTGAATGTCTTGGACGACGAGATCGAGGCGGCCGTGCGAGCCGACGACCAGGAACGTCTTGGCGCCGCCTTGACGCGGCTGCACGACCGGGTCCGGGCGATCGGTGCCGAGTTGCCGCTCGACGAGCTGGCTGATTCCGACCTGATCCTGCCGGAGACAGACGCGTCGCTGGCCGACGTGCGGGCGCTGCTGAGCGAGTCGGGCGAGGGTCTGATCCCGGACTGAGTGGCTCGGAGTGCGTGTGCTGATCTGTCCCGACCGGATGGGCCCGTTGTCCTCCGCGTCGGCCGGCCGAGCGATGGCCACCGGTTGGCCCGGTGCCGAGGTCGTTGCGGTGGGTGAGGCCGGTTTCGGCGTGGTCGAGGCGACCGCCGACGGCTGGGGCGTTCCGCTGCAGACCGGAGTGCTGGACGGGGCGCTGTTCGAGTGGGCGGTCACCGATGGCCGGGCGGTGCTCGGTCTCCGCGGCCCGAGTGGCCCGCCTGCTGCTGACTCACCGATCCCGTACCGGGCGACGTCGTTGCCGCTTGGCCGGGCCGTAGCGACGGTGCTGACCGAACACCGGCCGCGGCAGTTGGTCGTCGACCTCGCCGGACTGGATTGCCACGACGGCGGTGCCGGGCTGCTGGCTGGACTGGGTGCCACTGCCAAGGGTGCGGAGCTGACCGCCGGTGTGGCAGGGCTGACCGGGATCGAGGGGATCGAGCTGGCGCCGGTGCATGCGATGCTCGCTTCGACCGAACTGGTCGGTCTGGTGCCCAGTCCGCAACGCGACGCCTTCCTGCTGGGTCTGCGGGGCATCACCTCCCGGCGCGGCCATGCGGCCCGGGAAGATGCGGCGCGACTGCTCACCACCGACGCGGCACTGCAACGGCTCACCGGGCTGGTCTCGGCCGAGATCGCGGCCGCTCCCGGCGCCGGCGCCTGTGGGGGCCTGGGCTGGGCCGTGCTGGCTCTGGGCGGCCGGCTGGCCACCGGACCCGAACTCGCACTGACGGGGGCGCGGGGTCCTTACGACCTGGTGGTCACCGGCTGCGGTCTCTTCGATTTCGCGACTCGCGGTGGGGGAGTGGTCGCCGCGGCGGCCGAACTGGCTGCCGAGGCGTTGGCGCCCTGCGTGGTGGTCGCCGGCGAGGTGCTGATCGGGTCCCGGGAGATGCGCACGATGGGCATCGAGGCGGCGTATCCGATCCGTGAATCCCATCTCGACCGGCCGGCCGGCGGGGATCTGGGCGAGGCCGAACTGATCGCGACCGTGACGCGGATCTCACGCACCTGGCGCTGGTGAGGGGAGTTTTCCGGACTCGATCGCGGTTCTACACTGAGACTGAACGACAGCCCAACCCGTGGAGACAGATATGACGGTTACCGACCAGAGCACCACGCCCATTGCGGATGGAGTGAGTCTCACCGACGGCGCCGCCGCGAAGGTCAAGGCTCTGCTCGACGGCGAAGGCCGTGACGACCTGGCGCTGCGGATCGCGGTCCAGCCGGGCGGCTGCTCCGGTTTGCGCTACCAGTTGTTCTTCGACGAGCGCAGCCTGGACGGTGACATCGTCGCCGAGTTCAGCGGCGTCAACGTCGTGACCGACCGGATGAGCGCGCCGTACCTGATGGGTGCCACCATCGACTTCGTCGACACCATCGAGAAGCAGGGTTTCACGATCGACAACCCGAATGCCACCGGGTCTTGCGCCTGTGGGGACAGTTTTCACTGATTCCGTACGAACGCTCTTTCAAAGGCTCCCCGGCGCTGGCCGGGGAGCCTTTGTCGTTCCCGGAGCACCTCGCGCGCTGAGACGTCACGGTCTTCCGGACCGGCTGCCGCGACCAACGCCTGACTCCTACGTTATGGTTTGCCAAGAGGATTGGCTCCCCCCGCAAACCTCGAGACCGACGCGTCGCGTCGGGACCGTGTCCGGGGGGCCGCTGGCCTCCCAGCTGACACGGACGAAAGGCGCGATGTGGGTGGCGCGGAGATGCCTGAACTGACGAGACGGACCCGCTCGTCGGTTGGATGGCAGCGGTTACGGCGACCGGTGGCGATGACCGCCGGGTTGGGTGTGTTGTTCCTCGCGTCGTGCTCGGTCGAGGACACCACGAACTCGTTCCAGCGGGTGGGACTTCCAGAGCCGGCCAGTGACAATGCGATCGCGATCGGCAACCTGTGGATCGGTGCCTGGATCGCCGCGGCGGCGGTCGGCATCCTGGTTTGGGGCCTAATCGGCTGGGCGGTGCTGCGCTATCGGCGTCGCGCCAACCTGTTGCCGCGGCAGAACAGGTACAACCTGCCGCTGGAGATCATGTACACGATCGTTCCGTTCATCATCATCGGCACGCTCTTCTACTTCACCGTGGTCACTCAGAACAAGGTGTTGGAGAAGCAGCCGGATCCCGATGTGACCGTCAACGTGGTCGGACAGAAGTGGTCGTGGACGTTCAACTACAAGTCCGCGGACAACCCGGCCGTTGGTGAGGACGTCTGGAACGCCGGCACCGTCAACCAGACGCCGGATCTCTATCTCCCGGTCGGTAAGCGGGTGCAGTTCAACCTGCATTCACCCGACGTGATCCATTCGTTCTGGATCCCGGCCTTCTACGACAAGCTCGATGTCGTGCCAGGGCGTGACAATGTCATGCAGATCACCCCGACGAAGGAAGGCGTTTTCGCCGGCAAGTGCGCGGAGCTTTGCGGCACCTATCACTCGGCGATGCTGTTCAACGTGCACGTCGTGAGCGAAGCTGAGTACAACGCCTACCTGAAGTCCTTGGCGGAGAAGGGCCAGGTCGGCGAGGCCAAGGGCCCGGAGAACTCCCAGGTCCACGGTCCGGCGATCCAGAGGGAGGAACGGCGATGACCACCTTGCAGCGGACGGCATCCGGCACCGAGATCGCTCAGCCGACCAGGCAGCTCGGCACCACGATCTGGCGGTGGATGACCACCACCGATCACAAGGTGATCGGCAACCTCTACTTCGCGACCTCGCTGGCGTTCTTCGCCTTCGGCGGGATCTTGGCGCTGACCATCAGAGCTGAGTTGGCATTCCCGGGCATCCAGTTCTTGTCCTACGAGAGCTTCAACCAGTTCTTCACCATGCACGGCGCGATCATGCTGCTGCTGTTCGCGACCCCGTTGTTCGCGGGCTTCGCCAACGCGATCATGCCGCTGCAGATCGGCGCTCCCGACGTCGCCTTCCCGCGGCTGAACATGTTCGCCTACTGGCTGTATCTGTTCGGCGGCATCATCGCCTGCTCGGGCTTCCTCACTCCGGCGGGCGCCGCGAGCTTCGGCTGGTTCGCCTACGTGCCGCTGAGCGATGCGGTCAACTCACCGGGTGCCGGTGGTGACCTGTGGATCATGGGCTTCTACATGACCGGTATCGGCACCGTGCTCGGTGCGGTCAACTTCATCACCACGATCATCTGTCTGCGCGCTCCGGGCCTGACCATGTTCCGGCTACCGATCTTCACCTGGAACATCCTGGTGACCTCGATCCTGGTGCTGATCGTGTTCCCGGTGCTCGCGGCGGCGCTGCTGGTGCTGGAGGCCGATCGGGTGCTCGGTGCACACATCTTCGACCCGGCGACCGGTGGCCCGATCCTGTGGCAACACCTGTTCTGGTTCTTCGGGCATCCCGAGGTGTACATCATCGCGTTGCCGTTCTTCGGCATCATCACCGAAGTGCTGCCGGTGTTCAGCAAGAAGCCGGTGTTCGGCTACGTCGGTCTGGTTGCGGCGACGCTGCTCATCGGGGCCCTCTCGGTGGCGGTCTGGGCGCACCACATGTATGTGACCGGTGCGGTCAACCTGCCGTTCTTCTCCTTCATGACCTTCTTGATCGCCGTGCCTACCGGGGTGAAGTTCTTCAACTGGATCGGCACCATGTGGGGCGGCAACATTTCGATGGCCACACCCATGCTCTGGGCGGTGGGCTTCTTGACCACCTTCTTGTTCGGTGGTCTGACCGGTGTCATCCTGGCCTCGCCGCCGCTCGACTTCCACGTGTCGGACTCATACTTCGTGGTGGCGCACTTCCACTACGTGGTGTTCGGCACGGTCGTGTTCGCCATGTTCGCCGGCTTCTACTTCTGGTGGCCGAAGTTCACCGGTCGGATGCTGGACGAGCGGCTCGGCAAGATTCACTTCTGGCTGCTGTTCGTGGGCTTCCACACCACCTTCTTGGTGCAGCACTGGCTGGGTGTCGAGGGCATGCCTCGGCGCTACGCGGACTACCTGCCGACCGACGGCTTCACCACGCTGAACCAGGTGTCGACGGTCGGCGCGTTCCTGCTCGGGGCCTCGATGATCCCGTTCGCCATCAACGTCTGGAAGACGCGGAACAGCCCGAGGGTCACTGTGGACGACCCGTGGGGTTGGGGACGTTCGCTGGAGTGGGCCACCTCGTGCCCGCCGCCGCGGCACAACTTCTCCTCGCTGCCCCGGATCCGGTCGGAGTCTCCGGCCTTCGATCTGCACCATCCGGAGGTCGCCTTGGCGGAGTATCCGGCCAACGACGCTCATGCCGATGGGCTGGTCGACGCTGGTGACGACACCGGGCGGGTGGATGAGTTGAAAGCTCGAGTCGCCGGAGAGTCCGATGACGTGGTCGGCGAGTCCGCCGATCAGACCAAGGGAGAGGGTGACAAGTGAAGGTCGAAGCTTGGATCTTCGGTGGGTTGGTGATCTTCGTCGCCGTCGTGACCCCGGTCTATTGGTTCTTGAGCCATGAACTCACCGGCACGGTTGCGCTGATCCTCACCTTCTTCCTGCTGTTGATGATCTGTGCCTACCTCGCTCTGGTGGCGCGTCGTCTGCCGGCCCGCCCGGAGGACCGGCAGGACGGCGAGATCGCCGAGGGTGCTGGTGAGTACGGTTTCTTCCCGCCGCAAAGCAAGTGGCCGCTGTTCTGCGCGGGGACGTTCGCGCTGTTCATCCTGGGCCCGGTCTTCGGTTGGTGGATCTCGCTCATCGCCGTGGGCACGGCCTTCGCCACCCTGACGGGCTGGATCTACGAGTACTACCGAGGCGATTACGCGCATTAGTAGGTGACGCTCGTCGGAAGGGCGCGGGCGCTTGGGAGCCGACGGCGGCATTCGTCGCCATCGATCTCAGCGCCCGCGATTTCTGACCGAAGGGGGCGACCTCTCGCTATCCGCGGTGCAGCGCTTATTGTCGAAGTATGTGTCGCAACATTCGCCAGCTCCACAACTTCGAGCCGCCAGCGACGTCGCGGGAGGTGCACGAGGCCGCCTTGCAGTATGTGCGCAAGATCGCCGGGACGACCAAGCCGTCGAAAGTCAACGAGGAGGCGTTCGATCAGGCCGTGCACGAGATCGCCCATGTCACCCAGCATCTGCTCGAACAGCTGATCACCTCCGCGCCGCCGAAGAACAGGGAGGAAGAGGCGCTCAAGGCGCGTGCCCGGGCAGCGAAGCGCTACGCCACCGCCTGAAATCCTCACCGCTGCGCCCAGCCTCGGCGTTCGGCTGGTCACCTTCGGAGGCAGCCACTAGACTGCGAGCTGTTCTCGGGGAACGGGCTGACGATCAGCGAGGAATTGGCATGTCTGCAGTCGCACACGCGTCTGAGAACGTCCGAGTGTCCGCTCGGCCGGTCCTCCTGGTGGAGGACAACCAGTTGAACCAAATGGTCGCCGAAGGCATGTTACGGCTTCTCGGCTACGAATGTCGGAGCGTGAGCGACGGGCTCCAGGCCGTCACGGAGCTGCAGTCCACGTTCTATCCGATCGTGCTGATGGATGTACAGATGCCGGAACTCGACGGCTACGAGGCATCTCGTCGGGTCAGGGCGGAACTGCCGGCCGACCGGCAGCCGTACATCATCGCGCTCACAGCCAACGCCATGGCCGGCGACGCCGAACGCTGCCGCGCGGCTGGCATGGACGACTACCTGGCCAAGCCGTTGACGAAGGTCGGGCTGAGCGCAGCGCTGGGTCGTGCGACCTCCAGGAGGTGATCGTGGCGACGTCATGGAGTTGACTCCACGTGTTGTCCGATACCGGTCCCGCAATGGGTGACACCTGCGTATGATCAGACCGTAATCTTCACGCTCGGGGCTGATGAGGAGTAACTGCCGCATGCCCCGGAGCCGTCAGGCCGTCGATCCCTTGGCCACTGCTCACCACCGCCCATTCCCACAGGCTGCTCGACGGCTGCTGGTTGTGTTCGGCATCTGCTGGGTGGTGGCGATCCTGGTGGTCACAGTGCTGCTGGCGAATCGAGACCCGGCGACAGCCCAGGCGCAGCTGATCGGCAGCGTCGGGCTCCTGACAGCCCTGCTGTTCGCCTTCGTCTGCTGCCTGCGGGCGGCACGCCACAGGACTCCTGCACGCCTCGGTTGGATCTTCATGACCTTGGGGATGGGACTCGGCGGACTCGGCCAAGTCAGCTGGGTGCTGACGGCCCTGTCGGGAACCGAGTCATCACCGTCGGCGGCCGCCGACACTGTGTCGTTCCTGGGCTACATGGTGCCGACAGTCGTTGCCATTCTTGCCTTTCCCCGACGCTCCGAGCTGTTGATTTCTCGCCTGCGACAACTGCTGGATGTGCTTGTCATCACCATCGGGGTGCTGCTGATCAGCGAAGCCACCGTCCTTGGCCCGGTGTTGCAGACCGCTGACTTCAGCTCCCTCGGCAGCTGGTTGCACGCGGCCTACCTGGTCGCAGATGTGGCGATCTGTGCCTTGGTGCTCTGCTTCGGTATGCGACAACTGCCGGGGGACCGGTTGACCTGGTTCTTCCTCGGCTCCGGGCTGCTGGTCATCGCGGTTTCCGACAGCATCTACGTGTGGCTGATCGCGCAGGGAGTGGAGTTCGCCACCGCCACGCCGCTGGCAGCTGGCTGGATGGCCGGGCCAGTCATGATCGGGCTGGCCACCTTCATTCCGATGACCGGTTGGCACTCGCGTGGCCGTGAGTACACCTTATTGCTCCAGCTGCTGCCGTACCTGCCATTTGTGGGTGCCCTGGTGCTGCTCGGCATCGGGCTCTACGACCGCGATCCGTACTTCCTTGCCACAGCCGGTCTGCTGCTGGCGGTGGTGGCGGCCCGCCAGGTGATGATCGTGTACGAGAACGTGAGTCTGACCCGCGATCTCGAGGCCAAGGTGGCACGGCGCACGTCAGAACTCGCCGCGCTGGGTTCGATCGTGACCTCCTCCACGGACGCGATCGTCGGCGTCTCGTTGGAGAATCGCATCACCTTCTGGAACCCGTCGGCGGCACGACTCTACGGTTACCCGGCTGATCAGGTGATCGGACGCTCACCCGACTTCTTGCTCGCGGACACCGGAGTCGAGGCCAAGACACTGCTCGGTCGGGCCGTTCGTGGCGAACAGATGGCCGGCTACGAACTCGACTGGTCTCGTCCGGATGGCAGTGTGGTCCCCGTCGCATTGACCGTCTCACCTATCGTCGGTGACGAAGGCGTGGAGGGTATCTCCATCTTCGCTCAGGACATCACCAGCAGGCGTCGAGAGGCCGAAGCGCTCGAACGAGCCCGGGAAGAGGCGCTGACCACGGCACGGCTGAAGTCAGAGTTCCTCGCGACCATGAGTCATGAGATCCGCACACCGATGAACGCTGTGATCGGCCTGACCGCGCTGCTGTTGGAGACAGACCTGGATCCGACCCAGCGGCTCTACACCGAGGGCGTGCAAAGTGGAGGCGATGCACTGCTCAGCGTCATCGACGACATCTTGGACTTCTCGAAGCTGGAGGCCGGCAAGGTCGTGCTCGAGCAGTCGGACTTCAGTCTGCGCCAGGTCGTCGAAGAGGTCGGCGCGCTGATGGCTCCGACCGCTTCGGCCAAGGGCTTGGAACTGATCGCCTACTGCGTGCCGGACGTGCCGGAGGCACTACACGGTGATGCCGGCCGGATTCGCCAAGTACTGCTCAACCTCGCCTCCAATGCGGTGAAGTTCACCCAGACCGGCGAGGTGATCATCAAGGCGGCCGCTGTCGACGTGGATCGTGATCGTTGTCGGCTGCGACTGGAGGTGATCGACACCGGTATCGGCATTGCGGAGGAGCATCGTGGCCGGCTGTTCGAGTCCTTCTCCCAGGCGGATGCGTCGACGACCCGCCGCTTCGGTGGCACCGGGCTGGGGCTGGCGATCTCCCGGAGACTGGTGGAGGTGATGGGCGGCACGATCACCTTGGAGAGTGAAGTCGGCGTCGGTAGCCGGTTCATCGTGGAGCTGAGCTTGCGGACGGCGGCGCGAGTCGAGCCGACCGCCGGGTCGGTGAGTCACGACCTGCTGTCCGGACTGCGTGTCCTGGTCGTCGACGACAATTCGACCAACGGGATCTTGCTCGAGACGCAGCTGAGTTCTTGGTCGATGGTGCCCGATGTCGTCGACAGCGCCGAAGCCGCCTTCCGGCTCCTCCGGAACGCCGCAATCGAAGGCAGACCGTACGATCTGGCCGCTCTCGATGCCCATATGCCGGAGATCGACGGACTGGAGTTGGCGCAGCAGGTGACCGCCGACCCGATCCTGCGGGGCCTACCGATGATCATGCTGACTTCCGGTCTGTACCCCGGACCGGGAGCGATGCGCGAGGCGGGAATCGGTCAGTGGTTACCCAAGCCGGTACGCAACGGGGATCTTTTCGATCGACTGATCCGGTTGATGGCGCCCCGGGAGAAGGAACTGCTTCGTCGCCGTGCGCATCAAGCCGAGTCCGAGTCGCGCGAAGCAGGTGGCGGCGGTGCGGTGCTGGTCGCCGGCGAGGATCCGGCCCGGAGAATCCTCGCCGGGCGCCTCATCGCGGGCCTCGGTTTCGAGGTGCTCAGCGCCGCCGATGGCGAGGAAGCCCTGGAGGTGCTCGCGTGCACCGCTGTCAGGGTCGTGGTGCTCGACCTCGAACTCGGGGAGAGCCTCGAGACGGCTCGAGCAATCAGGCTCAGGGAGCGTGCGGGCGGTGAGATACCGCTCGTGGCCGTCGCCCCTCATCCGACGGTCGAGGATCGTGAGCGCTATCTCGCCGCGGGTGTCCGTAGCCTGCTCTTCCGCCCCTTGGATACGGCGTCGCTGCAGTCGGTATTGGTCGATCTGCCACCCGCACAACAACTCAGCGACGTGTCACTGTCCGTGGCCCCGGAGTCGGCGGAGGGATCGGATGACGAAGTCCTGGATCTCAGCAGGTTGCTGGATCTGGCGGAGTTGGTCACCGCTGACGGCACTCCACTGGTGGAGTCGATGGTCGCTTCCTACGTCCGCCGGAGTTCGGATCGGGCCAACGCTTTGATGGCTGCTCTGGCAACCGACGATGGGGATGCGATCCTCGCCATCGCCCACGAGCTGAAGGGATCCGCGGGCACCATCGGCGCGCAGCGGGTCATGCGGCTCGCAGCCGGAATCGAGCAGCAGGCGCGGTCCTCCGGTGAATCACCGAGCGCGGCGACCATCGCGGACCTGCTGGCCGAGATGGACGCCGCCGTGCGCGCCCTGTCCGCACTCGGCCCTTCACTGATCGGTGATGGGGCCGAGGAACCGGTCAGTGGCCGATCTGGTAGCTGACCCACACGTTCGGCTCGACATAGCGGCCCTGGTCGATCGTCCGGTCGACCAGGAGTGGCACCAGTCCGCCGTCGATCACGAACTCGCCACTGGCCGGCAACGGCATGTTCAGCCAGCTCTCCCACTGCGCGACCGTACCCGTGATGACCATGGACTCGGGGGCGATGGTCATCACCGACGCGCCCAGACGCAGGTGCACCCGCATCCAGCGATCGAAGGACTGACCGTCCGACCGCGTCCAGCTCAGGTATTCCGGCATCGGGATCAACGGATAGCGTGCCTTCTGGCTCGGCCGTACGGGAATGATCACGGCGTGCGCGCCGATGCGGGCCGCCCTTTCCTTGAAGGCGCCGATGAGCCGCTCGGCGAGACCTCGGCCCGTCAGGTTCGGTGCGACCGTGATGGACAAGACACACAGGGTGTCGGAACGGCCACCGTCGCGGTGGAGCCGCTCGCCGACCACGATCGCGTCGTCCCAACCGGCCGGTAACGCATCGATGGTGCCGTCCCATCGCACAGGCAGGGAGAAGCCCACACCGGCGAGCCCTTCCTGCTCATCGAGCAGCAATAGCTGGTGTTCAGAGAGGTCCAGCAGCAGCGCATCCAGGTTCACCCGATGGCCAGCGTCGCCGATCAGGGCGTAAGCCGGCCATTGTTTGCTGAGTAGCAGCCGGACCTCGTCGAGGAGATCAGGCCGCTCGGCGAGCGAGGTGAGGACGAAGCGGTCGGAGGCGCGGTGTTGCGGCACGCGGTAGTCGGCGATCAGGTAGGTCTGCGTATCGCCGCGGACAACCTCGCGGCTGCTGGGGAACAATCGCTGAAGTCGCCGCCCGATGCCATGCTCGATAGTGAGTTCGCACATGTCGAAGCCGATCACACCCTGAGCTGACGAGACCCGCTCGTCGACCGCGTCGGTCATGATGGCGATGGCGCGGGTACGTCGATGGTCGGCATCGACAAAGGTGTAGCCCAGGTAGTACATCGTGCTGTTGGCGCACTCTTTGGGGAAGCGCTGTTGATAGAAGGTGGGATTGATCCACGGAATGGCTTCGAGGTCGGCTGTGATGGTGGTCATGGCGATCACCCGATTGTCCTCGTCGAGGACGACGTGCTTCTCCAGCCGAGGATCGAGCATCTGCTGACGGAACTCGTCGAGGCTCAGCCGGTGGCGAGCCGCGGCTTTCAGCACGAGTTCGTTCCAGACCGCGGCGTACCGGGGGTAGAGGTCCTCGATGGTGTCGAGTGGCAGGGTCGTCATCATGACGGGGCGCATCAGGGGCTTGGCTCCAGAGTTGGTGGGGATCATGACTGGGTTGAGGAGAGGCGTGACCACGGTCACCACATCCGGGCGAGGACGGTCTTGACGGTGTCCATCGACGTGTTGGGGTGGAGGAAGGCCAATCGCGCAACGGTCTCGCCGTCCCACGTCGTCGGTGGCACGAACGCGATCTGATCGTCGAGGAGGGCCGCCGACCAGTCATGGTAGTCGGTGGTGGCCCAGCCCAGCCGGCGGAAGAGCACGACGCCGAGATCCGGCTCACAGACCAGTTCCAGACCTGCTGTGTCCTTGATGATGGCGGCGGTTGCCCGGGCCAGGTGGAGGGATGCCTCGATGGCTTCTCGATACGCTCCGACCCCGTGCACGGCCAAGGAGAACCACAGTGGGAGGCCTCGCGCTCGCCGGGTCAGATGGTAAGCGTAGTCGGAAGGGTTCCACTCCCCGCCGGCGTGCAGGACCTCAAGATAGGGCGCCCGCTGCGCATGGACGGTCCGGGCGATCTCCGGTGTCCGGTAGAGCAATGCGCAGGAGTCGAAGGGGGCGAACAACCACTTGTGCGGGTCGACGATGAAGGAATCGGCTCGTTCGATACCTTCGAGCCGGCTGCGTACGCTGGGCGTGAAGATCCCCGCGCCGCCGTAGGCGCCGTCGACGTGTAGCCAGATTCCGAGGTCTTGGGCCAGGTCCGCAATTCCGGCGAGATCGTCGATGATGCCGGCATTGGCGCTACCAGCCGTTGCGACGATCGCGGCGACCGTGCCCGGATCGGCCTGCGTGGCCAGCGTGGCCGCAATCGCTTCGGCGGTCAGGCGATGCTGAGGAGTCGGCACCACCAACGCCTCCATCTCCAGCAGCTTGAGGGTGCACAGAACCGAGGAGTGTGCGGACTCGCCCACCACGACTCGCCAGGCATGTGGCCCGGCGCGGTGATCCGTGCCGGACCGAGACCTCGCCACCTCCCGAGCCACTGCCAGCGCCGACAGATTGCCGGCTGAACCTCCTGAGACAAAGCACCCGCCCGCGCTGGCGGGCAAACCGGCCTCATTGGCGATGAGGCGGAGAACCGAGTTCTCAGCGGCGATCACCCCCGACGCTTCGGCCCAGGAGATCCCCTGCAGGGACGCGGTCGACGTCAGCGCGTCGAACGCCAGACTGGCCTTCGTCGGTGCGGCCGGGATGAAGCCGAGGAAGCCCGTGCTGTCAGCGGAGAGCACAGTCGGCGCGATCACCGAGGTGTAGAGATCGAGTACCTCATCGGGGTCACGACCCTGCTCACCGATCAGGTCTGCCAGGTAGTGGTTCAGCTCAGCGCTGCTGCGAACCCGGCCGTCCAGCGGGACGTCGTCGGTTCGGAGCCGATAGTCGGCGTACCGCAGGATGCTGCTGATCACTCGGTCGGTTGTGGCGTCGAGCTGATGCACCCACCGATTCCTCTCTGATCCACCCCCGAGGTGGTAAGGGCCAGGCGGGACCTGCCTGGCCCGATGTCTCTACGCGTCGAGTCCGGTACGCCCGGTCTCGCCAGCTGTCAGGGTGCGCAGAGGAGGAGTGAGCCGGTAGCCCACCCCACGAACTGTTTCGATGAAGCGTGGTGAGTTCACCGGGTCACCGAGCTTGCGCCGGAGATTGGCCATGTGAACCTCGACCGCGCGTCGGTCGGCGTCGAGCACGTACTCTCCTGCCTGCCCGCCCCGGAGCCGCAGTGCGAGTTCGTTCTTGTTGATCACCCGTCGCCGTCCCTCCACCAACGACAGCAGCAGCTCGAACTCGCTGCGCGTGAGTTCGACGGACTGACCGTCCAGCTCGCACTCCCAGATCTCCGGATGGATCCGGAGCTCGTTGTGCTGTAGCCAGCCGGCCTCGACGTCGGTGTCGGCGGCGACACGGTCGGGCTGTGGCTCGGGTCGTTCGCCGGCTGCCGACGCGGCTGGTGTTGGCGTGCTGCCCGCGGCAGCAGGAGAGACCTGGCTGGTCTCGACCTGACTCTCGTACTGGTGGACCCGGCGCAGCATCGCCTCGACCCGGGCGCGCAGCTCGCGGGGGCGGAACGGCTTGGTCACATAGTCGTCGGCGCCGGCGTCCAGCCCCATCAAGGTGTCGATCTCCTCGTCCCGGGCCGACAGCATGATCACATAGGTGGTGGAGAAGCTGCGGATGCGTCGAGCCACCTCGAAGCCGTCAATGCCGGGCATGCTGACGTCCAGCGTGGTGAGGATCGGCTGGTGTTCCCGGATCGCTTCGATGCCCTCGGGACCGTTCGAGGCAATGATGCTGGTGAATCCAGCCTGCTGCAGGATGGCCGCGACCAGGTTTCGGACATCGGCGTCGTCGTCGATGATCACGGCGCTGCGCTCGGGGGCGAGTTGCATGCCTGTACGGTAATCCCTGTCGGCTATTCTCGTAGAATTTGATCGTCGGCTGAGCGTATCTACCACGAGGTGCTCAATGGTCGACCCTCGTCGTAGCCGGTGTTGGACTGTACGCCGACCACCGCGAGCCGGTGGAACTCCTCCAACGTAGTGGCTCCGGCATAGGTGCAGCTGCTCCGTACGCCGGCCACGATGGAGTCGATGAGGTCCTCCACGCTCGGCCGCTCGGGGTCCAGATACATCCGTGAGCTGGAGATGCCCTCCTCGAACAGCCCGGCCCGCGCTCGGTCGAAAGCGCCGGCGCTCTTGGTCCGCATCTTCACCGCGCGAGCCGAGGCCATCCCGAACGACTCCTTGTAGTGGCGACCCTGCGCGTCGGTCATCAGGTTGCCGGTGCTCTCGTACGTGCCGGCGAACCAGGATCCGATCATCACCGACCCGGCGCCCGCAGCCAGAGCCAGTGCCACATCACGGGGGTAGCGGACCCCGCCGTCGGCCCAGACCGAGCGACCCGACTCTCGGGCGGCATCGGCACATTCGAGCACTGCGCTGAACTGCGGCCGACCGACGCCCGTCATCATCCGGGTGGTACACATCGCGCCCGGGCCGACGCCAACCTTCACCACGTCCGCTCCGGCTTCTACCAGATCGCGGACACCCTCAGCGGCCACCACGTTGCCGGCGGCCAGCGGAATCGAGCGCCCGCTGGCGGCAGCGAGCCGGTCTCGCACCTCACGGACGGCCTTGAGGGCGTGCAGCATCTTCTCCTGATGCCCGTGGGCGGTATCGACGACCAAGACGTCGACCCCTGCTGTCAGCAGCTGTTCGGCCCGGCCGGCGACATCGCCGTTGATGCCCACGGCGGCTCCGATCAACAGCTTCCCGTCCGGGTCGAGCGCCGGCTTGTACAGGGTCGCTCGCAAGGCGTGCTTGCGCGTCATCACACCGAGCAACCGGTCGTTCTCGACGACCAGCGCGACAGCCAGGTGACTGGTGCTCAAGGCGTCGAAGATCTCGCGGGGAGACTGGTTCGGTGAGACCTGGAGGAGATCGTGGGTCATCACCTCGTGGACCTGGGCGAACCGGTCCACACCGGCTGCGTCCGCCTCGCTGATCGTGCCGAGGGGCTTGCCGTCCTCGACCACGACGACCAGTCCGTGTGCGCGCTTCGGGAGCAGCGAGATCGCCTCACCGACGGTCGTGTTCGGAGTGACCCGCACCGGGGTGTCGAAAACGCTGTGGGATCCCTTGACCCGGGCTACGACCTCGCCCACGACTTCGGTGGGGATGTCCTGCGGGATGATCGCGACGCCGCCGCGGCGGGCGACCGTCTCGGCCATCCTGCGTCCGGAGACCGCGGTCATGTTCGCCACCACCAACGGAAGGGTGGTGCCGATGCCGTCCGTGCTGCGCAGATCGACGTCGAGGCGTGAGGCGACCGAGGAACGGCCCGGCACCATGAAGACGTCGGAGTAGGTGAGGTCGTACTCGGGGCGGGTGTTCAGGAAACGCACGTACTCGATTGTCACGCACGATGAACGGTTCTGCCTAACGGGCGGGGGGTCCACGTCGCAGAGGTGCTGAGTCCGCGGCGCTATCCTGCCGTGCATGTCTGCAGAGCACTCCACCAAGGGCGCGTACGTGACCAGCGGGACGGAGTTCACTCGCGATACCAACTACATCACCACCCGGATCACTCGCGATGGCCGCGACGGCTACCCGGTCGAGCCCGGACGCTACCGGCTGATCGCGGCTCGGGCGTGCCCATGGGCAAACCGGACCATCATCGTTCGTCGGCTGCTCGGTCTGGAGGACGTGATCTCGATGGGTCTGTGCGGGCCCACGCACGACAAGCGGTCCTGGACGTTCGACCTCGACCCCGGCGGCGTCGATCCGGTGCTTGGCTACGACCGGTTGCGGCAGGCGTACTTCGCGCGATTCCCCGACTATCCGCGTGGCATCACGGTGCCCGCGGTGGTCGACGTGCCGAGCAAGGCGGTGGTCACCAACGACTATCCGCAAATCACCATCGACTTCTCGCTCGAGTGGACCCAGTTTCACCGCGAGGGCGCGCCCGAGCTTTATCCCGAACGGCTCCGGGAGGAGATCGACACCGTCAACAGGCGGGTCTTCACCGAAGTGAACAACGGCGTCTACCGGTGTGGATTCGCGGGTTCCCAGGAGAGCTACGACAAGGCGTACGACCGCCTGTTCACCGCGCTGGACTGGCTGTCGGAGCGGTTGAGCACGCAGCGCTACCTGGTCGGGGACACGATCACCGAGGCTGACGTCCGGTTGTTCACCACACTGGTGCGGTTCGACGCCGTCTATCACGGGCACTTCAAGTGCAACCGGCAGAAGCTGACCGAACTGCCGGTGCTCTGGGCGTACGCGCGGGACCTGTTCCAGACTCCCGGCTTCGGGGACACCATCGACTTCGCCCAGATCAAGGAGCACTACTACGTGGTGCACACCGACGTGAATCCGACCCGGATCGTGCCCAAAGGTCCGGAGCTGAGTGGTTGGTTGACCCCACACTTCCGGGAAGAACTGGGCGGTCGGCCGTTCGGCGATGGCTGCCCGCCCGGCCCGGTCAGAACCGCTGAGGCCGTGCCGCCCGAGAATTGGGTGCCGTTCGGCTGACCCCCGTCCTCCGGGGCGGGACCAGTCAGCTGCCGGAAGTTTCGGTGCCGGAGGTATCGGCGCCGGAAGTTTCGGTGCCGGAGGTGGTGGCATCGGTTTCGCCGGTCGTCGACGGTGCGCTCGTCGTCGATGCTTCGTCGGTCGCAGACGGCGTCGTCGTCGGGGGTGCGGTCGACTCAGGGGCGGTCGATGTGCTCGTGGTCGACTCGCTGCTGGGATCGCTCGTAGCGGGCGTGGACGGCTCTGCACTGGTCTGCGAGGACGAATCGATCGACTGGTCCGCGGACTGCGTACTGGTGCTGCTGGAGTGGCCCTCGCTGACCTGGGTGAGCGTCGTGCCCTGACCGCCCGAGATCGCGTGACCGGCGACGATCTCGAAGGTGGTGATGGCCGCGAAGGCGAGCACGAACACGGCCGCTGTGCTCACCAGGATCGTCTTCCACGACCGCCGAGGTCGTGACCGGTCCGGATCCGCAGCTGGGGGAGCGACATCGACTGCCTGGCTGCTGGCGTCGGCCTCGGCGCCCTCCGTGTCAGAGGAGGTCGCGGGGTCGCCCTTGGCGACGATGACCGAGTTGATCTTCTCCTTGGTGTGCCGCAACGAGGTCGTGTAGAGCGTGCCCGCCACTCCGGCCACGATGCTTCCGACTGCCGCGCCGAGCACGGTGCCGGCGACACCGAGACGGGCGCCGACCACGGCGGAGGTCATGGCTGCCAGCGCCCCGCCCATCAGCTGGGTGGGCGACAGATCGATCAGCTTCGGCTTGGGCTCCGGTGCCGGCTCGGACGGTCGGACGGGCTTGGTGCTGTCGGCTTTGGCGCTATCGGGGTTCTTGCCATCGGCGTGCGTCGAATCTTTGGTGTGGTGTGCGGTTTGGGTGTTGCTCATGGAGAGGTTTGGTTCCTCGTCGTCCGGGTTGCGTTGGTCGATGGGACGCCCCTGTCCATGGTGGTGAACGCGGGGGAGCAAGAGATCGTTTCCGTGGCCGGCCGATGGTGAGCGACCCCACAGCCCTGCCAGATCGCTTCCACAGCGGGCGGCACCTTGACCGCGGTGTGGCGCATCAACACGAGGCCGGAGTTCGGGCCAGGGCACTGCAAGGAGTTCCTCGGGGCTTGGAACGACGAACGCCCCGCCCGTGCAGGGCGAGGCGTTCGTGGTGATCGTGCGGTCGGGCTCAGTCCGCGGCGCGGCGCGGGCCGGAACCGGCTCCGACCTCCTTGGCATCGTGACCGTCCTCGGCGGCATGGCCGTTGCCGTCGTCGTGATGGTGCGCGGCCTCCTCCAACTCTGTCCGCGTAGGCTTGCGCAGCGCGTCCAGGTACCAGAACCGGGTCGCCTTGCGACGACGCTGCTCGGCCTTGTACTCCTTGTCGGAGAGGTCGCCCTGCTCGGTGAGCGGCACCAGCGGCTTCGGCTCGACATGCTGGGTGAGCGTGTACGCCTCCTCCTCGCTGATCGGCACATGCGCCTCGGAGTACGAGCCGGACGGATCGCGGACGATGATCGCGCTCTCCGAGCCGTGCAGCAGTCGCTCCTGATCGGCCCGCTGCAGCGCGATGCAGATCCGCTTGGTGACGATGAAGGCGATCACCGGTCCGACGAACACCGCGACTCGGAGGAAGTAGGTCACCGCGTTCAGCGAGACGTGGAACTGGGTGGCCACCAAGTCGTTGCCGCCGCCGATCCAGAACAGTCCGTAGGCGGTCATCGCGGCGACGCCGAACGCGGTCCGGGTCGGGGCGTTGCGCGGTCGGTCCAGGACGTGGTGCTCGGACTTGTCGCCGGTCACCCAGGCCTCGATGAACGGGTAGACCGCCATCAGGCCGAACATCAGACCCATCAGGCCGAGACCCGGAACCGCGATGTTCCACGACCAGGTCGTGCTGCCGATGTGCGATTCCCAGTTCGGCATGATCCGGATCGCGCCTTCGACGAAGCCCATGTACCAGTCCGGCTGCGACCCGGCAGTGACCTCGGCCGGATTGTACGGACCGTACGTCCAGACCGGGTTGATCTGCATCAGGCCGCCCATCAAGGTGACGACGCCGAACACGATGAAGAAGAAGCCGCCGGCCTTGGCCATGTAGACCGGGAACACCGGGTAACCCACCACGTTGCCGTCGTTGCGGCCGGCACCTGGGTACTGGGTGTGCTTGTGGTAGACGACGAGCGCCAGGTGGGCGCCGACCAAGCCGAGCAGCAATGCCGGAATCAGCAGGATGTGCGCCATGTAGAGGCGGGCCACGATCAGGTCCCCGGGGAACTCGCCGCCGAAGACGAACATCTCCGCCCAGGTGCCGATCACCGGGATGGACCGGATCAGGCCGTCGACGAAGCGCAGGCCGGTGCCGGAGAGCAGGTCGTCCGGCAGCGAGTAGCCGGCGAAGCCCTCGATCAGGCCGATGCTCAGCAGCCCGACGCCGATCAGCCAGTTGACCTCACGCGGCTTGCGGAACGCACCGGTGAAGAAGATGCGCAGGCTGTGGGCCAGCATCGCGGCGATGAACAGCATGGCCGCCCAGTGGTGCATCTGGCGGATCAGCAGGCCCCCGCGGATGTCGAACGAGATCGCGAGCGAGGATTCGAACGCCTGGGACATCTCCAGCCCGTGAAGCAGCTGATAGGTGCCCTCGTACTCGACCTCGGCCATCGACGGCTTGAACCACAAGGTCAAGAAGACGCCGGTGAGCAGCAGGATGAGGAACGAGTAGAGCGCGACCTCACCCAGCAGGAACGACCAGTGGTCGGGGAACACTTTGCGGATGAAGGGCCGGCCGAGCTTGGCAACGCCGATCCGC
The DNA here is from genome assembly GCA_047605905.1 of Microlunatus sp. Classification (GTDB taxonomy): domain Bacteria; phylum Actinomycetota; class Actinomycetes; order Propionibacteriales; family Propionibacteriaceae; genus Microlunatus. The sequence goes on along the minus strand of JASGEZ010000142.1, from coordinate 5,600 downwards.
TCGTCGGCCCACTTGGCGGGGCCGGCCGCGGCCTTGAAGACCGGACCGAGCTGCTTGGCAGGAGTCTCGGCCGGAACCGAGGCGCTGCCGGAGACAGTGGGTGCTGGCTTGGCCATCACTTATCACCCCGTTTGAAGTCGTTTCTGGAATCGCGCTCGAAGTAACTGGGACCGGTCGGCACGTTGAAACCGTCCCGGGCAACCAGATAACCCTGGGCGTCGACCGTGATCGGCAACTGCGGGAGTGCACGAGCCGCCGGGCCGAAGACCACCACGCCGGAATCGCCGAGGTCGAAGGTCGACTGGTGGCAGGGGCAGAGCAGATGGTGGGTCTGCTGCTCCCACAGGCTGATCGGGCATCCGACGTGGGTGCAGATCTTGGAGTAGCAGAGGATGCCGCCGACCTGCCAGTCCTTGCGGGACTCGGGGATCTTGATGGTGTTCGGGTCCATCCGGACGATGATGATCGCGGCCTTGGCCTTCTCCTGCAGGAACTCCGTGCCGTGGTAGTCGTGCAGATTCTCCGGCTCGGCGTTGATGAGCTGACCGATCTGAACCTGGTCGGCCTTGATCGGGGCGAAGGTGATGTCGTTGACCAGCCGGATGCCCTGCTTCCAGATCGTGGTCTCCAGCGTCCGCTCACGGAACTTTTTCGTCGGCCAAGGGCCGAGATCGGCGAACAGGACGACTCCGGGTAGGGCGATCAGGCCGAGCGCACCCAACAGGCTGGCTCCCAGCACCTTGCGGCGGGCGATGCCGGTCTCGTCGATGCCCTTCTCGAGTTCGGTGATGACGTACTCGCGGTCCTCGTCGCTCGATGAAGCGCCGTGCCGGTAGTCGACCATCTCGTGGTCGTCCATCAGTTGCCGAGCCCACTGGATCGCGCCTGCGCCGATCAGCAGCAGCGCCACGCCCAGTGTGACCCCGAAGATGACGTGCTGTGCGTTGGAGTGCAGCGGGCCGAAGTTGACTTCCCATTCCTTCGGCACCGCGAAGTAGCTCACCACGAAGATCAGAGCCAGGATCGGCACCAGGCCGAACATGGTGGCGACCTGCCGGGTCGCACGACTGGCAGCGGCCTCGTCGATGTCGGTCAGGCGGGGCAGATGCTCCGGCTCACCGGGATCGGGGACGGGAAAGCGCTCGTGGGTGGTCGCGATCTCGTGGTCGGTTGCGCCGTGGCGCTGGAGGTCGCTCATCGCGCCTTGACTCCCTTCGCTGCGATCCAGACCGCGAACAACACCAGCACGCCGAGACCGGCGAGCCAGGCCCACAGACCTTCGGACACCGGACCGAGGCCACCGAGTGGCAGGCCGCCCCGGCTGGGCTGCTCATGCAGTTCGTTGAGGTAGCCGATGATGGCCCGCTTGTCATCGACGGTGAGCACGCCGTTGGAGAAGACCGGCATCTGCTGCGGGCCGGTCAGCATGGCCTCGAACAGGTGCAGGTTGCTGACTCCGAACAACGACGGCGCGTACTTGCCGTTCGGCAGTGCGCCGCCGGCACCTTCGAAGTTGTGGCAGGCCGAGCAGTTGGTACGGAACAGCTCGCCACCGCGGGCGATCTCCTCCTCGCTCAGACCCTTCGGGTCGTAGTCGGCAGGTTCGGGGATCGCCGGGCCGGGGCCGAGGCTGGCGACGTACGCGGCCAGCGCAAGCGTCTCCTCCTCGGTGAACTCGCTCGGCTTGACCTGGGCCTGCGGGCCGGGGCGTGCCATCGGCATCCGGCCGGTGGCGACCTGGAACTCCACGGCTGCGGCACCGACGCCGACCAGCGACGGACCCTGGATGGTGCCTTGGGTCTGTCCTTCGCCGTTCAGTCCGTGGCAGGAAGCGCAGGAGACCGCGAACAGCGCGCGCCCTTCCTCCACCTGCTGGCTCGTGCTGGTGTCGGCAGCGGACTTGGAACTCGGGGCGAGCGCGGAGTAGAGAGCGCCCATGACAAGCAGGGCGAACACCAAGACCAGCGCTCTGGCTGCCGGGTGCCGTCGTCTTGCGGTCAGGAATCGCACGTGGGGGTCCCTCTCGGTTGTGCGTGACGTGGTGGGTGCAGGCTATCGGTATCGCCCAGGGGCGGGTTGGTGGGAGGAGTCGAACGGGCCTATCAGCGGAGCAGGTAGATGACGCCGAACAGAGCGATCCACACGACGTCGACGAAGTGCCAGTAGTAGGAGACCACGACCGCGCTGACCGCTTGCTCGTGGGTGAAGGTGCGGGCCAGATACGTACGGCCCAACAAGAGGACGAAGGCGATCAGGCCGCCGGTGACGTGCAGGCCGTGGAAGCCGGTGGCCAGGAAGAACGCCGACCAGTAGACATCGGTGGAGATGGTGGCACCCTCGGAGAAGAGCGCCGCGTACTCGAACACCTGACCGCCGATGAAGAAGGCTCCCATCAAGAACGTCAGGATGTACCACTCGCGCAGCCCCCAGCCCTTGATGTTGACCAACGACCCGGTTCGCTTCACCTGACCGCGCTCCGCTGCGAACACGCCCATCTGGCACGTGAACGAGCTGGCCACCAGCACCGCGGTGTTGAAGATCGCGAACGGGATGTTGAGCATCTCGGTCGAGGTGTGCCACAGGGTCTCGGTGCCTGCCGCGGCTGCTTGACCGTTGGTGATGTTGCGGATTGTGAAGTACGCCGCGAACAGTGCCGCGAAGAACATCAACTCCGACGCAAGCCAGACGATGGTGCCGACGGCGACCATGTCGGGGCGTCCTGCGTGCCCGCGCAGCCGAGACTGGGGTATCCGGTGCAGCGCGCCGTGGGGCTGGATCATCGAGCCGCTGACCTCGTGTGTATGGAGAGCCACGGGGTCATTATGTCGGTAGGAAACGCCGAGGTCACCCCAGGGCACGCAATTGTGGTCCGGAAGCTCGATCTTTCGGCTCCCGACGGTGTCTTGGAGCGGCTCGAAACCGACATCGAGGACCCTGCAGATCCGATCCGCAGGGGTTGTCGACGCGGGTCGGCTACGATCCCTGCCAAGACCGAATTGGACGGCGGACGGTGGACGCCGGAGGCGGAGGACGCGACGCGATGACCGATGGGGCCCAGCAGACCGAGCACGGTGAGCAGACGCCGGGCGACGAGCAAGGTCAGGCAGCAAGCGAGTCGCAACTGACGATTCTGCTCTACTCATCCGACCGTACGGTTCGAGAGAACATCCGCTTCACCCTGGGCCGCAAGCTCGCCGATGACCTACCGCCGATTCGGGTGCTGGAGGTGGCGACGCAGCCGGCGGTGCTGACCGCGATGGACGCCGGTGGTATCGATCTGGCGTTGCTCGACGGGGAGGCCGTGCCCGGGGGCATCGGGATGTGCCGTCAGCTGAAGGACGAGATCTTTCCCTGCCCGCCGGTGATGGTGATCACCGGACGCCGCGACGACGCCTGGCTGGCCACCTGGTGCCGCGCCGACGCCGTGGTGCCGCACCCGGTCGACCCGATCCGGCTGCCCGAGGCGGTGGCGACCCTGCTGCGGAGCGCCCGTACGGTCGTGCCCGCGAGCCCCGCCTGATGCCGGAGTCGAGCCCAAGGCGGCGCTCGCGTACCTGGCCGCGGGTGCTCGGCCCGCTGGTGGCGGGCGAGGACCTGCCGCGGGAGGCGACTGCCTGGGCGATGGAGCAGTTGCTCGGTGGGGAGGCGACGCCGGCTCAACAGGCGGCGTTCGTGGTGGCGCTGCGCTGCAAGGGCGAGACGGTCGAGGAGATCGCCGGCCTGGCCGACACGATGCTCGACTTCGCCACACCCATCGAGATACCGGGCCCGGCGGTCGACATCGTGGGCTCCGGCGGTGACCGGTCGAACTCGGTCAACATCTCCACGATGGCGGCGATCGTCGCTGCCGCTGCCGGTGCCCGGGTGGTCAAGCACGGCAATCGCGCAGCCTCGTCGGCCTGTGGTGCCGCTGACGTGCTGGAGGCGCTCGGGGTCAAGCTCGACCTGGCGCCGGAGCGGCAGGCGAGCGTGGTGGACGAGGCCGGCATCGGCTTCTTGTTCGCGCCGATCTATCACCCGGCACTCCGGCATGCCGTCTGGCGCCGCGAGCTGGGGATCCCGACGACGTTCAACATCTTGGGCCCGTTGGCGAACCCGGCACAGCCGATCGCTCAGGCGGTCGGGGTGGCGGACGAGCGGATGGCGCCGCTGATGGCCGGAGTCTTCGCCGGCCGGGGTCAGCGCGGCTTGGTGGTGCATGGTGGCGACGGTCTCGACGAGCTGACCACCACGACGACGTCCCGCGTGTGGGTCTATCGGGACGGGGTGGTTGAGCAGCAGGAACTCGATCCGCTCGATCTCGGCATTCCGCGGGCCGACGTCGACGATCTGGTCGGCGGTGATCCTGACGTCAATGCCGGAGTGGTCAACGATCTGCTGGATGGCAAATCAGGCCCGGTACGCGACGTGGTGCTGCTCAATGCCGCCGCGGCGTTGGTCGCCTACGACGGCCCGGTGGCCGGTGAACTCGTGGCGCAGCTGGCGGGGGCCCTGGAGCGGGCCAGAACCGCGATCGACAGCGGTGCTGGTCGAGCCAAACTCCAGCTGTGGGTCGAGTCCACCCAAGCCTGATCCTGATCCTCCGTTACGGAGCACCATGGTCCGCAGAACTCGGGTGTGGCCGCTGGTCAGTCGATCCGCAAACTGGCCAGCGACTGGGCGGCAAGCTGCCGGATCTGCTCGCTTGCGTCGTTCGGGATGGAGCTGAACCCTGCGACCACGGACCCGTCGTCGAGCCGGACCAGTTGTGCGGTCACCTCGTCGTAGCGATTGGGCAGCCCGGCGATCTTGTAGTGGATCTGAGCCGTGATCCGGACGCCGCCATGGCCGTCGACAGCATGGTCGTCGACCCGGAGGTGGCGGATCCGGGTGGGCCCGGTGCCGTAGAGCCTTTCCGCGAGCCGATGGAGCGTTGCCACGGAGTCCTTGTCGAGGTCGAAGTCCGTGGTGAACCGCTGGTGGACCGAGGCGAGACAGACCATGGCTCCCCAACTCGAGTCCTGAGACGACGTCCGGGAGTGGGTGGTCGCTTCGGCGACGAAGGCCGCGTCCAGGATCCCCGGGACCGCGTGAGTTCCGGCCACCTTGTAGGGCGCACCGGGCAGATCCATCGTCACCGGGCCGATACTGGCTCGACGAGCCCGCTCGTCGAGCTGCCCGCCGGCGGGTGTGGCGCCTTCGTCCAGTTGCCGCCCACTGCTGGTTTCGGGACCGGCCCACAGCAGCATCAGGGCCCCGGCCGCGGTCGTCAGCACCAGGGCCACGATCAGGGTCCAGGACACGACCCGGACCATTCGCGACCGCTGACGCCCGGGGACCGTATGGTCGATGATGTCCGGGGCGGGCGCATAGGCATGATCGGCGACGTGATCGGTCCAGTTGTTGCCGTCCCACCAGCGGAAACCGCCGTCTTCGGTGCCCTCGGCGGGGTCGGGATACCATCCCGGTCCTGGCGTCGTGGTCACGAGTCGAGACTAGGGCGTGTCCTGCAAATGGGTGAGTGTGGGGTCGCGGAGCCAGATCCGGATGGCGGCGACGGTCAGGGTGCCCCGGTACATGTAGTCCCGCTTGTCGTAGCGGGTGGCCACAGCACGGGTGGC
>JASGEZ010000141.1:0-7622 GCA_047605905.1 Microlunatus sp. | reverse complement strand
GTCGGCTGCGCCGCCGGACTGCTGGTTCCCCGGCTGACCCTCGCCGCGCTCAGCACCATCGCGGTGCCGATCGGATTCACCGTGCTGCTCGGTCTGCTGGCCCCTCGCGGCACCGCGGACTGGCTCACTCCTCTCGGCACCGCGGGTCACCTCGTGCCCGGCCCGATGACCGTCGTGAACTGGGCTCAGTTCGTGATCACAGCCGGCTTGTGGGTCGTGCTCCCGAATCTGATCGGTCGCCGGCTGCTCATCCGCCGCGCCGACCCCGCCTGACGGCTCAGGACGCCGGCTTGGCGTCCACCCCGGCTTCCTTGCGCTGCGCGGCGGTGATCGGGGCCGGGGCGTCGGTCAACGGGTCGACGCCGCCGCCGGACTTCGGGAAGGCGATCACGTCCCGGATCGAGTCGCTGCCCGACAGCAGCGCGCAGATCCGGTCCCAGCCGAAGGCGATGCCACCGTGCGGCGGGGCGCCGAAGGCGAAGGCGTCCAGCAGGAAGCCGAACTTCGCCTGGGCTTCCTCCGCGGACAGGCCCATCACCGCGAACACCCGCTCCTGGATGTCACGGCGGTGGATACGGATCGAGCCACCGCCGATCTCGTTGCCGTTGCAGACCAGGTCGTACGCGTACGCCAGTGCCGAGCCGGGATCGGTGTCGAAGGTCTCCAGCGACTCCGGCTTGGGTGAGGTGAAGGCATGGTGCACCGCGGTCCAGGCACCGGATCCGACCGCCACGTCACCGGCGGCGACCGCCTCACTGGCCGGCTCGAACAGCGGGGCGTCCACGACCCAGGCGAACGACCAGGCGCTCTCGTCGATCAGCCCGCAACGCCGGCCGATCTCCAGCCGGGTCGCACCGAGCAGGGCCTGGGCCCCACGCCGCGCACCCGCGGCGAAGAACACGCAGTCGCCCGGCTGGGCCCCCACGGCGGCCGCCAGACCCTCGCGCTCGGCGTCGGAGATGTTCTTGGCCACCGGTCCGCCCAGTGTCCCGTCGGCGGCATACGTCACGTAGGCCAGACCCCGGTGCCCACGCTGCTTGGCGAACTCCTGCCAGGCGTCGAAGGTCCGGCGTGGCTGGGACGCCCCGCCCGGCATCACGACCGCGCCGACGTAGTCGGCCTGGAACACCCGGAACGGGGTGTCGGCGAAGAACCCGGTCAGGTCGGTGATCTCGGTCTCGAACCGCAGATCCGGCTTGTCGGTCCCGTAGCGTTCCATCGCCTCGGCGTACGTGATCCGCGGGAACGGGGTCGACACCTCGTATCCGATCAGTGCCCAGATCGCCCTGGCCAGTGCCTCGCCGAGCTCGATGATGTCGTCCTGGTCGACGAAGCTCATCTCGATGTCGAGCTGGGTGAACTCCGGCTGCCGGTCGGCACGGAAGTCCTCGTCGCGGTAGCAGCGGGCGATCTGGAAGTAGCGCTCCATCCCAGCCACCATCAGCAACTGCTTGAACAGCTGCGGGCTCTGTGGCAGGGCGTACCAGCTGCCCGGCTTGAGCCGGGCAGGGACCAGGAAGTCCCGGGCACCCTCCGGCGTGGACCGGGTCAGCGTCGGGGTCTCGATCTCGACGAAGTCCCGGTCCAGCAGCACCGATCGCGCCGCCTGGTTGACCTTGCTGCGCAGCCGGATGGCTGCGGCCGGAGCGGGCCGGCGCAGGTCGAGGTAGCGGTACTTCAGCCGGGCCTCCTCGCCGACGCTGACCCGCTCGTCGATCTGGAACGGCAACGCCGCGGAAGAGTTCAGCACCTCGATCGAGCCGGCCGCGACCTCGATCTCGCCGGTCGGCAGCTCCGCGTTCGCATTGCCCTCCGGGCGCAGCTCGACCACGCCGGTGACGGCGATGCAGAACTCATTGCGCAGATCATGTGCGCCACCGGCTGCCAGGATCTCGTCGCGGATCACGACCTGGGCGACACCGCTCGCGTCCCGCAGATCGACGAACGCCACCCCACCGTGATCTCGGCGGCGGGCTACCCAGCCGGCAAGGACAACGGACTGACCGGCGTCGGCGGCACGCAGAGTGCCGGCGCCGTGGGTGCGGATCACGAGACGATTCCTCCTCGATGGCATGAATGACGACCGCAAACGAGCGGCTGGTCGATCTTACGGGCCCGCGCGGGCTCAGGGACGAAATGCCGATCCGCGGTGGTCCAGCGCGCCCGGCTCGATCGGCAGCCGGCCGGCCCGGACGGCCGCGACGAAGGTGGCGTGGTCGGCCTCGGTCTGGTCCGCGTACGCCCGCGCGAACCGACACATCGCGCGCTCGATGTTGTCGCCCTTGCCGAAGTAGCCGGCGATCATCGAGGCGCCACTGGTCCGCGCGTGGCCCTTGGCCAGCAGGTGGCCGACGATCCCGGCGTAGTCGGTGAGCGCGTCGGCATCGATCGCATCGAGCGGGACAGTGCCCTTCATGTTGCGGAACTGACGGACGTAGTACTGATACTCCCCCACCGTCGTCCAGCCGAGCAGCGGATCGCTGACCGTCTGCAAGGCCTGCTGGTATTCCACCACCCGCTGCCCCTGGTGAGCGTGCCAGGCCGACTCGCCGTGCACGTACGGCGCGAGCACCGACCGTCGTGCCTGCTTGAGTTGCAGGAACAGCACGTCGTCCGGGCTGCTGCCCTCCAGCAGCACCACGTACGCCCGCAGACCGACGCTGCCGACCCCGACCACCTTGTGGGCGATGTCGACGATGGTGTAGCCGCCCACGACTCGCTGCCAGTGGGTGGCCAGCGTGCCGAGGTAGTCGTCCAGCGCAACTCCGATCGCCTCTTCCTCGGAGCGCATGACGTGGGTGATCAGCGGCGGCTCCTCCACGATCTGACGCCTACCCGCATGCTCGCGGGTGAACCGCGGCAGGGCCCGGTCAGACGTTCGCTGCCGGGCGCGCCTGGCGGAACGGGCGATCTCGGCCCGCAGTGACTTCTCGGTCGCGGTCTCCCGGAGCCGCTCCACATCCAGCCGGTTGTAGGAACGCATCAGCAGCGGCTGGTCGGCCAGATAGACCAGCTCGTCGCGGTACGCCCGCACGCAGGAACCGACGGCGTCCGCGCACTGGCTCTCGCTGCTGCCGTTCTCCCGGCCGGCCACCCAGATGCTGGCCACCAGCCGGCGCAGGTCCCACTCCCAGCCGCCGGGATGGGCCTCGTCGAAATCGTTGAGGTCGATCACCAGCTCGCCCTCGGGCGAGGCGTAGAAGCCGAAGTTGCCCAGATGCGCATCCCCGCACACCACCGGTGTGATGCCGGTGGCCGGCAGTTTGGCCACATCGTCAGCCATCACGATCGCGCTGCCGCGCAGGAAGCCGTACGGCGACCCGACCATCCGGGCCACCCGGGTCGGGATCAGCCAGTCGAGGCGCCCCTGATGGGACTGCTGGACGAGTGCCACCGGATCGTCCCGGTCCTTGCACACCTCCCAGGCGCCCAGTGAGGACCGGGGCACCTTCTTGCGCAGCGACTTGCCCAGCGCATACCGCTCCGTGCGGGAGGTCGGCCGGCGGCGCAGCGACCCGAAGGCGGTGCTGTCGGCCTCGGCGAGCACGGTGTGTCCGGTCCGCGGCATGGTCATGAGATGTGCCTCTCGGTCATCAGGCCCAATCCTCTCCGACGGTTTCCGCCTGGAGAAAACTTGCCAGCCGATCCAGCTCGATGCCCACCGCGACGCGCCGATCCGGCGAGATCGTGGGGTCGAGGGTCGTTGCCAGGCGAACCGACCGTCGTCGGCCATCGACCAGCGTCCGCCTCCACAGTCCGACATTCGTCAGTCCCGCGATCACCGATCCCCATCGCACGTCCTCGCCGGGTGGGTGCGGATGACGAGGTGACAGCGGGAAGTTCAGCCGCGGATAGCTCAAGGTCAGCTCGTCGTAGAGCGGGACCAGTCGCACCGCTTCGGCCGCCTCAGCCATCTGGTCCGGATCACCCGACCGGGTGTCGGGATCTGTCCACAGCTCCTCGCCACCGACGTTGGTCGAATCCAGCTGATCGGCAACGCGCGCCGCGGCTGCCCGCGCGGTGGTCAGGGTGAGCGACGACCATCGGGCGAAGTCACGCACGCTGGTTGGCCCGTGACCGGCCACGAACCGTCGCCACAGTTCAGCGATGGGGTCGTCAGGACTGGAGACCGACCGACCGGCAAGTCGCTCGGCAGCCAGCGCGTAGGTGTGCTGGCTGCCTCGCAGTGGCCCGCTGACGACGAGCCCGTCGAGTTCGGCATGCATCACGAGGTAGGTCAGCCGCATCCCCGTCGGACGCCCGATGCCTCCGGCGGCCAGCCGTTCACCGATCTCCGGCCTGGTCAACGACCTGTTGCCGGCAAGCATCTCGGTCAACAGGTCCCTGCTTCTGGCGACCGTGTCGGGGCCGATCCCGGCCTGGCGATACATCCCGGCATTGCGCAGGTGCACACGTTCCGACGTCGCAGCCAGGATCCAACTGAGATCGGCTGGAGCCACCAGATGCCAGGTCGGTCGCAGGATGTGGGTCCGCAGCAGATCGCCGGCGTCGAAGACGGCAGTGATCTCGCTGGCACGGCCATTCGAACGCATCCCGAGCGACCACAGCGCGTGGCCGAACTCCTGGGCCTGCACGCAGGTCAGCAGTTCGACCGCGGCGACCGCCGACGGTAATGGCGGGCCCACCATCCGCTGAGTGACCATCCGGCGGGCCAGCACCGTCGGCAGGTCAACCGTCATGTCTGGAGGCTAGACCACGCCACTGACAGTCGGGCGCAGGTCGGACGGGTCGTCGGGGTGCCAGGTGGCCGGATCGACCGGGAGTTGCTCGCCGGTCCGGATGTCCTTCACCTCGCTGTTGGGTGGCAGGCCGAACCAGACGTACGGGATCTTGCGGCGGTCGGCGTAGCGGATCTGCTTGCCGTACTTGTCGGCCTTCGGGGCCACCTCGGCCGCGATGCCGCGGGACCGTAGCCGCTCCGCGATCGCGATCGCGTCCTCGCGGGTCTCCTCGGTGTCGACCGCGACCAGGACCACGGTCGGCACCGGGCGAGAGGCGGTCAGCAGACCGCGGGAGAACAGCGGGGCCAGCAAGCGGGTCACCCCGATCGACAGCCCCACTCCCGGGTACGTCGTCTTGCCGTCGGACGCGAGCGAGTCATAGCGGCCACCGGAGGACACCGAGCCCCACGACTCGAAACCGACCAGCTCGGTCTCGTAGACCGTGCCGGTGTAGTAGTCCAGGCCGCGGGCGATCTTGAGGTCGGCGACCAGCCGGCCCGGTACGTGGCGGGCTGCCGTCTCCACCACGGCGGCCAACAGTGCCAGGCCCTCGTCGAGTTCGGGATCGGTGACACCGAGGGCTCTGACCTGGTCCACGAAGGAGGCATCCGCGGTCGAGATGCCGGCCAGCCCGATGCAGGCTGTGGCCTGGGCGTCGGTGAGTCCCTGCTCGAGAAGCAGTTCGGTGACTTTGTCGGGGCCGATCTTGTCCAGCTTGTCGACCTGACGCAGCACGGCGGCGGTGTCTTCGATGCCCAGTCCGGCATAGAAGCCCTGCGCCAGCCGCCGGTTGTTGACCCGCATCAGCACCGGCGGCAGGCCGAGATCGTTGTGCAGCCGTTCCAGTGCCTGCAAGGTGACCAGTGGCAATTCCACGTCGTGGTGGGCGGCCAGGGTGGTGTTGTCGACGATGTCGATGTCGGCCTGGGTGAACTCGCGATAGCGGCCCTCCTGCGGCCGCTCGCCCCGCCACACCTTCTGGATCTGGTAGCGGCGGAACGGGAACTGCAACTGGTGCGCGTTCTCCAGCACGTACCGCGCGAACGGCACCGTCAGGTCGAAGTGCAGACCGAGGTCAGCTTTGGCGTTCGGGTCGGCGTGCAGCCGCTGGATGACATAGACCTCTTTGTCGATCTCGCCCTGCTTGGCCAGCCGGTCCAGCGGCTCCACCGCCCGAGTCTCGATCGAGGCGAACCCGTGCAGCTCGAACGTCTGCCGCAGCCGATCCAGCACATACTGCTCGACGATGCGTTGCTCAGGGGTGTACTCGGGAAAACCGGACAGCGGACGGGGTCGACTCACAGGGCTCGATCCTAGTGGCCGGGAGACAGGCGGTCAGTCTGTGGCATCCCAGAGGTGGGTGGCCCAGGTGGTGTGGCCGAGGGTGAGGGTGCCTTGGTTGGTGGTGATCATGATCCAGCCTTCGGGTGATCGCCATAGGTAGGTGCCGGGTTCGGGTTGTTTCGACCGCCACTTCCCGACCGTCTTGGCGCGATGCTCGCTGCGGGAGAGCGGTCCGAGGGTGTGCATGCCGGTCTGACCAGGCGGCCCGGTGTTCAGGTAGGCGGGGGTGTGATCCAAATCGATCCGGCTGCTGGTGGGTGAGTGCGGAAACACCGACCGGGGATGCCGGATCTGCATGGCACGCCGGAGCCGGAGCGGGATCTCGTAGGAGTCGGCCGCAGTCTCAGCCGGATCGATCACCGGATAGACCTTGACGTGGGCTTCGTGCTGGAGCAGGAACCGTTGCAGTTGCTCGAGCAGGATCGGCCCCGACGGAGTACGCACGACACCTCGGCCGTCGCGGAGGGTTCGGTCGGTGAGGTGGACATGCATCACCACTGTCGGTGCGCACGCGGCGAGTTCTGTTCGGGTCAGTGGTTTCCAGCCGGGTGGCCGGAACGCCTCAGGCCAGCGTCGCCGAACGTCGCTGGTCGGGTTCTGGCAGGCACTGGTTGGAAGGGTCGCCGTCTGACTTCCTTCGACAGGTCCGGCGTCGGGACGACGGCTACTGCCGCTGTCCTTGGTTCCTGGCTCGTCCGGCTCCGCATGATCGCCGTCGGGATCACGGCAGTCGTCACGACCAGCGTCGCGGTCGGGGTCGGTGTGTTGGTGGTACCAGGCGAGATCGTCGGGATCGGGTGGCGGATCCTCTGGCCAGTCCCGATGCTCGTCGCCGGGTCCGGGGGCGTCGGGCCGGGGTTGGGTCCACCAGTCGTCCTCATCGAACGACGGCTGAAAGTAGTTGCCCTGCTCGCTGGTTTCCCACCCGCCCGGTGGCAGATCATCAGCCCATGGATCGGTGTCATCTGTTTGGTGGGCGGCGACCTGTTCCCACGGCTCCCGATGCGGGTCGGGATCACCAGCGTGCCGGGCCAGCAGATCGAGGACACGGGCAGGGTTGGCGATCCAGCCCATCGCTTTCGACATCCGCACCGGGAGTGGGTCTTCATCACCTTCGTCAGCCAAGCGTTCGGCAACCCGCTGATGCAGGGCGAGAAGCATGACCACATCCCCGGCTTCACCACGGGCGATCAACGTGCGGAGACCGTCTTCGGACTGGGTGGCCCGGACTTCCCGTTTCGCCGCAATCATGCGTTCGCGTTCCCGATAGCTCTTCTCATCCACCTCGAGCATGGTCGCGTCCAGGGCTTTCAGGAATGTCTGCCACGGCAGTTGCGTGATCCAGCCAGAGGTCTGCTCATCCACGATCCCGACCACCGCGACCGACAGATGCGAAGTCAGGTTCGCAACCTGCCTCGCCTGCCAGGCATGCACCTCACCAGCGACGACGCGGCCCCACAACCTGGGCAGCCGATGCCGCACCGTCAACGCGTCCCCGATCCAGGACCGGGCCGACCCGACCGTCGTGCCGAACGG
>JASGEZ010000140.1:0-13290 GCA_047605905.1 Microlunatus sp. | reverse complement strand
GGCATTGCGGCTGACGACCAGGTCGGTGTGGGGATCGCCGCCACCCTCGGTGGAGGGTGCCTGACTGCTTGCCGTGAACAGCGGATCGCCGGTCTGAAGCGCCGAGATCGCGGCCGAGAATCCGCTCAGTGGGGCCTGAGTCAACTCGGTGTCGGCGGCTCCTCCAGAGTTCCCCGGCGCGATCGAGCCCTCAGCAGCTGCGACGTAGCTGTCCGGCGTTGTCGCAGGCGGCTCCGCCGATGAGGGGGATGTGCCTGGCGATGCCGACTCGCTGGTCGACTGCCGCTGCACGGAGCGGGCAATCAGCGGCGGATAGGCGTCGCCAGGCGGAGCCGCTGCTCCGGGAGTCGGGGCGGCGGGAGTCGGGGCAGCTGGAATCGCGGCAGTTGGAATCGGGGCAGCTGGAATCGGAGTGGCGGGAGCCGCCGGGCTCGAGGTCGCCGGGTTCGAGATTGTCTGGTTCGAGATTGTCTGGTTCGAGGTGATCTGGTTCGAGGTGGCGCCGTCCACGGTTGGCGTGCCGGCCGATGACGCTGCGGAGGCCGCCGGCCTGCTGGCGGAATCGCCGACGCCGATGATGTGCCGCTGCAATGTGGGCCGGTTCGCTTCGGCCGACGCAACTCGGGCGACCGGTACGGCCAGCGGAGGGAGCGGGGCTGGTGGTTTGCTGCCCACGGGCAGGTCGGTGGCGGCGGCGTCGACGGCGGGGGTCGAACGGGCTGTCGCTGTCTCGATCCGCGATGACCGATCCGTGAGCAAGGCGGCGGTCGGAAGATCGGATTCGGATGCACCCTGCGGTCGGTCGACGCTCGACTGCGCGGAGGAGTCGATCGCCAGCGCCTGGACCGAGGGCGAGCCGATCTCGCCTGATCCGGTGGTGGTCGAAGACGACTCGGTGGCCGCGGCGCTGACGGTTGGGAGGTTTACGGTCGGGGACTCCGTGATCGGGAGGGCTGCGGTCGGGGACTCTGTGATTGGGGACTCTGTGATTGGGGACTCTGTGATTGGGGAGTCTGTGGTCGGGGAAGCATCGGGCCGTGAGTCCGAGGACTGCGATTCCGCTGGCGAGGACTCGGCTGTGGGACGCAGCGTCTGGACGACGGTCAGTCCGGTAGCCGGTGCCGATACGGGGACCTCGGCGGCGCTGGGGATCCGGGCGACGGTCAGCTCGGCAGCGACCTCTCGTTCCACAGAAGCGGACCCCTCGACGGTGTGCCGCTGCAAGGTCGGTGGGGCCGTCTCCGGCGGTGCGGCAGACTGCGGCGTCTCGACTGGTTGCAGGGTCAGGATCTGGCGCTGCACAGCGGGCGCCGGCTTCGTGACCGGACGCTCCGGCACCCGCAGCTCCACCGCGTCCTCGTACGGGATCGGCTGGCCGGCCGGAGCGGTCAGCCCGCCGATGACCCCACTCGGTCCGTCGGGGTCGAGCGCATGTCCCAGCGGCGCAAGCAGACTCGGATTCTGGTACGAGGTCAGTGAGGAACGGAAGGCCGCCGGCGGAGCCACGGCGGTGGAATCGGCCACGCTCCGCTGCACCGGAGGCAGCCGGGTCCAGGCATCCGAGAGCGGAGCCGACGACGATGCGATCGGGCTCGGTTGAGCAGCAGGCGACTGCGGAGCCTCGGCGTCGCCGCCGGACTCCGCAGTCCTGCCCCGGCGAGGCCACCCCAGCAGACCTCGCTCCCAAGGCCATCGCATTTTGTGGTCACTCTCCTGAGATACGTGTATTCAGAGCACCGATCTCGCGGACGAAACGCTGCCGCTCCGCATGCTCCAGGTCGAGGATCGCCTCGTGGGACCAGTGCAGGTAGTAGGCGACGTACGCGATCTCGGCATAGAGCCGGTCGGTCGCGTACGTCAGGATTCCCCCAGGCGCCCCCCGGAGACGTCGACCGCGAAGTGGTGCTCGCACGATGGGCAGGTCACCGTAGCCCGGGTGTGTCCCTCGGTGTTCACCCGGCGGTAGAGGTCCTGCAGGAACGCCAGATCGGTGGCGAACAGGTTCTCGACGATCCCCGCGTGGATGTCGTCGATGGTGCCGATCCGCTCGATCACCCGCGCGAGCAGCACCACCGTGAGGTATGCCGGGTTCTCGCGGACCCGGTCGTCCCGCAACGGGATCAACTCGTCGCGAGCGGTCGCGAGCCGCATCACCCCGTCGCGGTGGATGTTCCCCGATCCGTCCACGTAGCCGCGCGGCAGCAGGAAGCTGAACTCGGTGACCAGGCGCTGTCCTCGATCGGACGACCCCGCCTCGTTCGAGCCGGCAGGCGATGGACTAGCCGCCTGCCTGGGCTCGGGGATGATCACGGTGCCGCGACGCATGTCACTTCGCCTGGACTTCGATCGCCTCGCAGGTGAGGGTCAGCTTCTCGGTCAGGTAGGACGTGTCGCCGGCCTTCAGGCTGCCGATCTCGAGGCTCTTCGGCCACGCGTTCGTCAGCTTGTAGCGTTTCACCTCTTGACCCTCGTAGTCGAAGATGATGATCGAGCCGCCCTTGCGGGAGTCGGTCATCTTCCCGAACCGGCTGTTCTGGATCCAGGTCTCGAAGCTGTTGTCTGCGGTGAGACCTCGAGTGAGGGTGACATCGGGTGCTTTCGGCCGCCCCGGCAGCCTCTTGATGGTGAACTTGCCGTCCGGAGTGTTCTCCTTGAATTCCACGACGTCCTGTTCGAGCTTCAGCCCGGAGACCTCGGTGATGCTCTTGATCGTGACACCGTCGAACTCGAGTCCGAACGAGTGGCCGACCGAGCTGTCGCCTTCTGGAAGTGGCATCTGAGTTGTTCCTTTCCGTGCTCAGTTGTCCGTGCGCAATCTGCTGGGGGTGGGTGGTGGGCTCACTTTTGAGCGCGTGGGTGGTGGGCCTACTTAGGAGCGTGGGTGGTGGCTACTCGGCGACCAGGCTGGTGCCGCCGGAGAACTGAGCGAGTCGGAAGATCACGAACTCGGCCGGTTTCACCGGGGCAACCCCGATCTCACAGACGACCTGACCGGCGTCGATGCCTTCGGCCGGGTTGGTCTCGTCGTCGCATTTGACGTAGAAGGCCTCGTTCGGCGTGGACCCGAACAGTGCGCCGGCCCGCCACTCCATCACCAGGAAGGCGGCGATGGTACGGCGGATCTTCGCCCACAGGGCCTGATCGTTCGGTTCGAAGACGACCCAGCTGGTGCCGTTCAGGATCGACTTCTCGAGGTAGTTGAACAGCCGCCGGACGTTCAGATAGCGCCAGGCCGGATCGGAGGACAGCGTACGAGCGCCCCAGACCCGGATGCCGCGACCGGGGAACGCGCGGATGACGTTGATGCCCTCCGGGTTGAGCAGGTCGTGCTCGTTGCGGGTGATGTTGATCTCGAGGTCGATCGCACCGCGGACGACCTCGTTGGCCGGTGCCTTGTGGACGCCGCGGGTCGCGTCGTTGCGGCCCCAGATGCCGGCGATGTGACCGGACGGGGGCATGAAGCCCAGCTGTCCGGTCGCCGGGTTCATCGCCTTGACCCAGGGCCAGTAGAGGGTGGCGTACATCGAGTCGTAGCGCGCCTTGTCGACCCGCCACTCCTTGATCTGCTGGGCGTTCATTCCCGGCGGCGGGTCGAGGATCGCGACCCGGTCGCCCATCAGCTCGCAGTGGGCGATCATGGCGGTCTGTACGGCCTGGACCTGGTCGAGGTCGATCGCGCCCTGCTGGTAGGCGCTCATCAGATCCGGTACGCAGAGCATGGTGACCTCTTCGATCGCCTCCAGGCCGGCGAAGCCGGTGCGATCGGCGACGTCGCCGACGTAGTCGTCGGCACTCAACCGTGCCGGCACGGCCTCCGGCGGCGGGGGTGCCACCAGTACCAAGGTGCCGTTCTCGACCCGCGCGACCGTTCCGCTGCCGGTGTCCTCCACCTTGATCACCTTCGAGGCCGCGTTGACCATGGTCACCACGTTCTGCTTGCCCCGGGCGAAGTTGGCCCGGTCGAACTCTTCGACCTGCTCGCCCTTCACCTTGATCACCAGCTTGAACATGTCGTCGCTGGGACTCTCACCGCCTGCGTCGGTGACTTCGACGGTGATGTCACCGGGGGCTGCGTTCGCGTCGATGGCGGTCACCTTGAGCCGGCCGATCTGGGCCGTCGGGCCGGAGGTCAGCTCCTTGCGCTGACCACCGCGTCCGGAGCCGCCCGAATCGTCGCTCTGGCCGATCCGGACGACGTAGCAGTTGCCGCCGCCGTTCTGGAAGTACGAGTAGACCGACTGACCCAGGTAGGACCCGGCGACGATGCCGCCGAACGTGGTCGTGAACTGCGTCCAGTTGCTCACCAAGGTGGGAGTGTTGAACGGTCCTTCTTCGGCGAGGCCGATGAAGGCGGCGATCGCGGTCCCGGCGCCCTCAAGCGGACGGGCTCCGGCAGCGACCTCCTCGACATAGACCCCGGGTGACTGATACGACGGCATGCTGGCTCCTCGGGTGATGGACGTGGCGTACTCAGCGTGCCGCTCGGCGGGGGCGAGGGGTACGTCCCGGCGTACCTGACCGGGGGCAACAAGATCTGCCCGAAAGGGAACACCCGCTGCTCGGCCCGACCGACCTGCCCGATCGGGCAATCGATCCGTCCCCGGTGGGTGCATCCGTGGCCGGGGTGCTGGCGACCCGGGATCGAGATCCTGGGTAGGTGCGTGTCGAGGGGCCCGACGAGGTGCGTACGCCGGTCGGGCGTGCGCCGATTCGCGCTGGGCCGTCGCCTGCCGCGAAGGCGGGCCGGAAGGGCACGGGACCGCCTGCCGACGCGGCACCGGCAAATCGTCTGCTGCTCGGTCTGCAAGCCTCGGCCGGCAACGGAGCGGTCAATGCCCTGCTCACGGGCTCGGCTGCCGGGGCTCCCGTCGAGACGCCGGCTCCGATGCTGCAGCGGCTCGCCGGGGCTCCGGCGTCGATACCGCCGCCGCCAGTGCCGCCCGGACCTCCGGTTCCCGCCGAGCATCCAGGATTCAAAGCCACTCAGGCGAAGCTGTCCGCCGCGCGTCGAGGGCTCGCCGCGCACCCGCCCGCGCAGACCAAGGTCGAAGAGGCCGCGCGGGCGGCCAAGCCGCCGGCCGACGACAAAGAGGCGCAGGCGAAGACGGCCAAGGCCGGCGAGATGGGTGCGGCGCCCACGCCCGGGTTTGACAAGGCCGCGTTCATCGCGGCGGTGACGGCAGCGATCGCCAAACAGACCCCGAAGAACCTCGACGAGGCGGACAAGTTCTCCTCGTCCGGGAAGTCCGATGCCATCGCCGCCGAGGTCAAGGGCAAGGTCGGCGCCGGCAAGGATGCCTCGGCGAAGCCGATGGCGGATGCTTCGGAGAAGCCGCCGGATCTCGGCGCGGCCAAGGACAAGCCGGTCACCGAGCTGCCACCGACGCCGGCAGCCGGTCCGCCACCCGCCATCGGAGCCGGTGCCGCGATGCCGGGCAAGGCTCCTGCCGATCAGACCAATCTGGGCCACGGTCCCGCCAGCACAGATCAGCAGATGGCGGAGGCGGGGGTCACCGAGGAACAGCTCGCGAAGTCCAACGAGCCGGAGTTCACCGATGCCCTGGCGGCCAAGAAGGAAGGCGAGGCGCACAGCGCCGCCGCTCCGGCCGCCTTCCGGGCGGGCGAGGCACAGCAGTTGGCTGCTGCCCAGCAAGGGGCCGAAGGTGCCGGCACCCAAGCGATCGGTGCGATGGTCGCGGGTCGGGCCACCGGGCTGCAGCAGGTGGCTGGTGGCCAGCAGCAGGCCCGCTCGGCCGACGAGCAGAAGCGCGCCGAGGTGTCGGCCAAGGTCAAGTCGATCTTCGACACCACCAAGACCGAGGTCGACGGGATCCTGAACGGCTTGGACGGTCTGGTCGACACCGAGTTCACGGCCGGCGAGGCGCGGGCGAAGTCGGCCTTCACCGCGGATCTCGACGCTCGGATGGAGAAGTACAAGGACGAGCGCTACTCCGGTCCGTCAGGCTGGGCCCAGTGGGTTGCCGATCAGTTCCAGCCGTTGCCGCCTGAGGTGCAGGAGATCTGCAACAAGTCCAAGAAGCTCTACGAGACCGAGATGTCCAAGGTCATCTCCAAGATCGCCGACATCATCGGTCGGGAACTGGGCCGAGCGAAGGACCGTGTGGCGCAGGGACGGCGGGAGATCACGACGTACGTCGACGGGCTCGACCCGGCGTTGAAGTCGGTCGGTCGGCAGGCAGCCAAGGACATCGGATCCCAGTTCGACTCGCTGACCTCCTCCATCGACGAGAAGTCCCAGTCGCTGGTCGACGATCTGGCCGAGAAGTACGTCGAGGCCCGGCAAGGCGTCGACGACGCGATCACCAAGATGCAGGAGGAGAACAAGGGCCTGTGGGACAAGGCCAAGGACGCGGTCGGCGGTGCGATCGAGACGATCCTGAAGCTCAAGACCATGTTGCTGGGCGTGCTGGCCCGGGCCGCCGGGGCGGTCGAGAACATCATCAAGGACCCGATCGGCTTCCTGGGCAACTTCGTCAACGCGGTCAAGACCGGCGTGATGAACTTCGGCTCCAACATCCTGCAGCATCTGAAGAAGGGGCTGCAGTCCTGGCTGTTCGGAGCGCTCGCCGAGGCCGGGATCGAGATTCCCGCCTCCTTCGATCTCAAGGGCATCGTCGGCCTGATCCTGTCGTTGCTGGGGCTGACCTGGGCCTCCATTCGGGCCCGGTTGGCGAAGGTGCTGCCCGACTGGGTGATCACGGCGATGGAGAAGACGGTCGAGGTCGTACAGATCCTGACGTCCGAGGGTGTCGGCGGACTGTGGAAGTGGATCGTGGCCAAGATCAGCGACCTCAAGGAACAGGTGATGAGCCAGGTCCGCGAGTTCGTCATCACCAAGGTCATCACCGCCGGCATCACCTGGCTGATCTCGCTGCTGAATCCGGCGGCCGCGTTCATCAAGGCCTGCAAGATGATCTACGACGCGGTGATGTGGTTCGTCGACAATGCCGAGCGGTTGGGCGACTTCGTCCGTTCCGTCCTCGACTCGGTCGAGTCGATCGCCGCCGGCGGCGTCGGCAAGGTGGCTGCCCTGATTGAAGCCACGCTCGGCAAAGCGGTCCCGATGGTGATCAGTGGCTTGGCCTCTCTCCTCGGTCTCGGCGGCATCGCTGACAAGATCAAGAAGATCCTGCAGACCATCCAGAAGCCCGTCGGCAAGATCGTCGACGGTCTGATCAAGGGTGTCGTGAAGTACGGCAAGAAGCTGCTGGGGAAGAAGAAGGGGAAAGAGAAGGAGGGTGGCGATGGCCCTGATCCGCGCAGCGATGCAGAAAAGAAGGCAGCCGTACACCAGGCCGTCATCGAGGGCGAGAAGCTGGCGAAGGCTCCGAAAGCGAACTACAAACTGGTTCAACAAGGGTTAGGTGCCATTAAGTCTCGCTTCAAGCTGGTCGCACTGGAACTGGTGCCTAATGGGTTGGGCTGGTATCACATACATGGCAAGATCAACCCTGAAGATGACGGGAATGAATTCCCGCTTCTCGATCTCAAAGAAGTGGACATTCAGGGCAAGACAATTAAGTGCGCCGTCAGTGGAGCAGCAATTGTTCCTGTTGACAAGATCGTGATTTACGGGACTGGGAAGGTGAACCCGCCCAGTGAATCGGAAGCTCAAGAACTAGCTACTTTGCGGGCCGAAAAGGACGCTGAGTATGCGGACCGACTTAGCAAGGGAGAGCGTCTGCCAAAGAAGATCAACTACAGGCTTCAGGACTCAAGAAAGGAAGCGCGCCTCGCGGCCCTGGATCGGCTCGAGCACAACTTCGAGCGATCATCTGGTAACCTGAAGTCACTCACTGCGGTGGGACTTGACGCTTCGGTGGGGAACCTGCAGACGATCATATCCAAAGTGCTAGATGCTGGTGGGAAGGTGGATCTTCTGGTGGAGAACACGACCGACACTCAGATCGAAGCCCCGCGTGGCCCGCTGATTGTGACCAGCAAATGGCGCGAGTCGAGTGACGGGCGAAAACAGCTTGTCACCGTGATGTTCAAGACTCCGCGAGGAGCGTGATGTCATTGTCTGAAATTCTGTCCAGATTGCTTCTGTTGACCGCAGATCAGATCGACTACGGATCGCTGCCGATTGAGGTTCTTGGAGAATTGTCGTTAGCGGGTGATCCATATATTGCGAGTTGCGCATTGACGGAATTGCAGAAGCGCGACTCTGCCAAACTCATTTCGGTGGCTGAGGACTTAGTTTCTGACGTGACTCAAGACGATGACTTGAGGGCGTCTGCCTTCGCGATACTGCTGGAATATAGAAATATGGATCACGTTCAGCTTCGGATGCTTCTCAAATCCGCTGGCCCACAGCTCTCAGAGAGAATTGAGGCCGAGCTCGACTAGCACGGTCTCAGATCTCGGCCCTTGCGTTAGCGATGTAGCATTTGTGCCACTCTGCGTTGCGTGAGTGTGACCGTGGGATTGCGGGAACTTCGTCAGGATGCGTCCGAACTGGTGCGGAGAGCCGAGGCGGGCGAAGAGATCACCGTCACTGTTGCCGGTCGGCCCAGCGTCAAGCTGGTTCCCGTGGCGCCGCGTCGTTGGCGACAGTGGGACGATGTGGCCGAGTTGTTCGCCGGCCCCGGCGACAGCGACTGGGATGCCGATCGCGAGTTGATCGACGAGTCGATCAACGACCCCAGGACCCGCGCGTGAGGGTGGTGTTGGACACACCGCACATGCACACTCGGCGCGGCTCTACACCCGGAATGCCGAGGATCTACGCGGGATCGAGGATCTGGTCGAGATCGTCCCGGTCTGATCTGATGGCGGACGTCAGCCCTCCTGAGCCTCTTCTTCCATCTCCTCGCCCTCACGCTGCACGAAGAGGCCCTGGACGGGCTCCTCGGCTTCCTCTTCGGGAGCCTCTTCCTCGCGCTGCACGAACATCCCTTGGACCGGTTCTTCCTCGTGGTCGTGGTCGGCGTGCCGTTGCACGAAGAGACCTTGGAGTTCTTCTCCCTCGGCTTCGCGCTGGATCGCGGGTCCGCTTTTGCTCAATGCCTGCACCGGAGCCGGACCGGACATCACCCGATCGGCGTTGGCCGAGGCCTCACGCTCGAATCGGTCGGACGGGTCGCTGACCTTGATCCCGCCTGGTGCCGCCGTGCCGTCCACCGGTCCGCTGCGCTGTTGCACGACATGGGTGAGTTCGTGCGCCAGCGTGGTCTTGCCAGCAGTGGACGACGGGTCGTACTGGTCGCGCTGGAAGACGATGTTCGAACCCACCGTGTAGGCATGCGCGTTGACCGCCTGCGCCGAGGCGGCTGCGGCGGAGTCGTCGTGCACGCGTACGTCGGAGAAGTCGTGGCCCATCCGGGCCTCCATCTCACCGCGTACGTCGGAGTCCAGCGGCCGGCCGCCCGACGAGATCACGTCGTGCACGGGGGAGCGTTCGTCCTCCAGCAACTGCACCACCCCCGCATTCCCGACACTGCGCTGCAGACCCAGGATGTCGTCGGCGTTCAGTGCGTCGGTGCGACCTGCGGCCGCGGCTTTGGGAGCGTGCGTACGGCTGTCCGTGCTGTCGAGCCGCGACGCCGGTGGCCGCATCGTCTCGATGCGCTCGTCGTAGTGATGTTCGTGCATGACCAAACCTCCGCGAGTCTGCGACCTCTTCACTGTGGCACGAAGTAGGCGCCGAGAACAGGTCCGTAAGGATGCGTGATCGGGCGCTGGCCGATGCCCCGGAGGGCAATAGATCTCTTCAGATGTCTAGGGTGCGGGTCGGGGCCGCCAACGTGATCGTGCCGTTGGGATGTCTTGTCTGGCGGTACGGGCCCGTCGTTCGGAGCTGATGCTTCTCCAACTCGGAATCGAGTGCGATCCAGGCGTCGCCGATACTGGCCGGCCGGCTGGGATAGGTCACCGAAGCCGCCGTTTCGGACCCCGGGAGCACGATGGAGACCAGGTCACTTGGATCGCATGGTTCTTGGCCGCCGATCAGCCCAGCAGAGACCGTGATGATGTCGGGGTCGGTATTGCCGTCATAGGAGAGGACAACGGTGTCACTCTGGCTGTCTCGGATTCCCAAGCTGACCAGTAGGCGTTCGACCGCGTCCGGTATCTCGCTTTCGTCGGTGACTTCCTCGGTGCGGCCGGCGAATCGAAGCTCTGGCAAGGACGCCAGCTGCAACGTGTTCATGATGGTGTGGTGACCTTTCTCGATGGAACCAAGGCGCGCTTGGACTCCTTGCAGGCACGCCGAGAGGTCCGCGACCTGACTCAGTAGCTCGGTTTCGCGTCGTCGGAGGACCTCGACCAGCCGCTCCTCGGTGAGGCCGGCGGCCAGCAGATCACTGATCGCATCCAGTCCGAAGCCTGTTGCGCGGAGCGACGCGATTGCGCGTACCCGACCGGCCTGACGGAGTTCATAGCGGCGATGACCACTTCTCGGGTCGACATGATACGGCTTGATGAGTCCCACTTCTTCCCAGTGACGCAGCATGCGCCGGGAGACGCCGGTGCGTTGCGCGAGTTCGCCGATGCTCAACATGTCGTTGGATACTCCATCGCTTCACATTGTGTCAGCTTCAATACCGGGGTTCGGAGACCTTGGATTGCGCATGACAACAGCGCGACTCCCGGCGTGGGTATGGTCATGTCGATGAGGTCGACTCAGCGAACAGCGTTCCGGCCGATTGTCGCCTGGCTGATTGACTGGGTGTGCATCCTCGGCTGGGTCGGCGTCACGGCGGCGATCGCAGTCCCGCTCTATCAGGCAGGACTGCTGCGCCCGGCCGGTTTTCTCACGCTCAATCTCATCGCGACGCTCGTCGTGGTCGTCCCAGCCGTTGTCGGCTGTGCCGCCCTTGAGGTCGGGCAGCGGGGGGTGCGACCGTCGGGAAGCGGGTCCTCAGATTGCGCGTACGTTCTGGCGGTCAGGTCGTCGGGTTCTCCCGGGCGCTGATCCGCAACATCGTGAAGATCGGCATCCCATGGATCCTCGGCCACGCCGCCGTCTACGCGTGGACGTTCTCCCCGGCGAGCGGTCAGTCGTCATCTCAAGGTGCGGTGGTGCTCACTGTTCTCGCCTATGTGCTGCCTATCGCTTATCTGGTTGGCCTCTTTACCCGCAGCGGCCGGACCATCTACGACTTGGCTGCTCGTACGACAGTCGAGCCGGCGGAGACCTTAGGTGGCGCCGCGACGGCGGATTGATAGGTGCGCTGATGCTGCTTCGTTTCAATCGAAGCTACATCTGCTCACCTCTCAATCTGGCAGCTGTCGGTTCAGCTCTCCAAATCCGACTTCGCGGTAGCTGCATCCACCGCGAAGTCGGCCGGTAGCCCACCGCCTGCCCCGTTCAGGTATCTGCTCGTACCAGTTGGATATTGATCCACTCGACACTCTCGTCCTGGGTAATGACGTACCAGATCGTGAATCGGACCCGGCGTTCAGTCACTGATGCCCCACGCCTCCGCCAGCTCTTCACGGCTGAAGGTCGGGGCTCTGTCGGTTGCGCCGGGACCGGGATCGGAGAGGATCGCTGACTTGGCCTCCTCGCGAGCAATCTGGCGGCGCAGGCGGCGAACGTCTGCGCGGAGGGTGTCCAGTTCGGCGCGGCTCACGGTCACAAGATCGGTCGGCTCGGCGCTCATCGGAAACCTCCTTCAGGTTCCAGTCAGTCTAGTTCCAGCCCGGCTGGGGTCGTCTGGTCTGCTGTACCGGGGATCTTTAGGAGCGAAAACCACGTCAGGTGTGGATAGCGGTGCAGAAGTCCCGTCCGGACGTCAGGCGATCATCGAGAAGTAGCGGCCGAATTCGCGCTCGAGGACCAGCCGGCCGAGCTTGCGGTATTCCTGTTCGACGGCGGCGACCAGTTGCCGCATGCCGACCGGTACGCCGTCGGCCGCCGCCAGATAGGCCGCGGAGGTCGAGGCGGATCGGATGCTGCCGCCGGCGAAGTCGAAGGACGCGGCCAGGAAGTCGTAGTCGATGTCGTCGGCGAGGGGGAGCGGGGGAGCCAGGCAGCGTTGCCAGAGCGACCGGCGGAGTTCCTCGGTGGGCTCGGGGAAGTCGAGGATCGCGTCCAGCCGCCGGGTGAATGCCTCGTCGATGTTCGCTCGCAGGTTCGTGGCCAGCACGGCCAGCCCGTCGAAGGTCTCCAACCGCTGCAGCAGATAGGCGCTCTCGATGTTGGCGTACCGGTCGTGCGCGTCGCGTACGTCGCTGCGTTTGCCGAAGATCGCATCGGCCTCGTCGAAGAACAGCACCGCGTTGACTCCACCGGCCTCGGCGAAGATGCGCTCGAGGTTCTTCTCGGTCTCCCCGATGTACTTGTCCACCACGGTGGCGAGATTCACCGTGTAGAGATCCAGCCCCAGATCGGAGGCGATCACCTCCGCCGACATCGTCTTGCCGGTCCCGGAGTCGCCGGCGAACAGCGCCGTCACCCCGTGCCCACGACCTCCGCCGCGACGCATCCGCCAGTCGGTGAGCACGGTGTCGCGATGGCGGGCCCGCGCCGCAACCTCCTTCAGCCCGCGGAGCACCGTGGGCGCCAGGACCAGGTCGTCCCAGGTCACCTCGGGTTCGATCCGCCGTGCCAACCGCTCCAGTCCGGCCGCGTTCTGAGCGCGTACCCCGCGACGTAGATCGTCCGCCGAAACCGGTCCACCGTTCATCCGGGCCGATGCTTCCGCCGCCCGGACGGCCTTCTGGACCTGCCCGGGTCCGAGCGCCAGATGTACGGCCAGCGCGGCTGGATCGAGCGACGGATCGTGCTCGCCGAGTTCGCGCTCCCACAGCGCCAACCGGTCCCGGCCGCCGAGCACCGGCGCCTCGGCCAGCAGCGGACTCTCGTTCGACCATTGCGGATCCCAGGTGCTGGAGCCGATCAGCAGCACCGGCAGATCGGGACCGGTCAGCCGGCGCAGTGGTTCTTGTCCGAGTTCGGCGAGTGCCTCGACAGGGTCGGCCACCAACCCGGCCCCGAGCAGCAACGCTTCACGGATCGCCAGCTCCGCCAGGTTCGTCGCCTCAGCGGGCGAACCAGCCGCCAGGCGCCGCAGGTCGAGGGTCAGGGAGCCCATCCCGGCAGCGGTCAGCGCGGCGATCGCGACCGCCGAGCCGGTGCCGACGACCTGTTCGCGCAGGTGCACCAGCCGTACGCCCGCGGCCAGCGCCCGGCCGAGCTGGTCGGCCACCGGTGCCCAGTAGGGGGCGACGTCATCGATCAGCCCGGCCAGTCCGGCGGCCGGTGCATCGTCGCCGAGCAGGTGCGCGCCGACTCGGTCAGGCACCCGGAGCCCGCGGGTGAGG
>JASGEZ010000139.1:0-26848 GCA_047605905.1 Microlunatus sp. | reverse complement strand
TCTGACGAGCGCGTTTCGGCACCAGTGGCCGTTCGTTTTGGCCTGGCGGTCGAGTTTCGTTACTCTTTTGTGATCAACGGTGATGGAGTCATCACCCATCTGTCACAAGCGAAGCTCGCCCGTCGCGGCGGCTCCAGGAGCAAACTCATCGTGCGCAAGATCTCCCCTGCCATTGCGGCGGGCGCAGCCGTGCTGACGTTCGCGGGTGCGACGGTCGGCTATGCCGTCGTACGCAAGGACGTGCAGCTCACGGTGGATGGTTCCAGCCGGCAGGTCAGCACCGTGGCCGGCACCGTCGACCAGGTGCTGGCGGCCGAGGACATCGAGATCGGTCAGCACGATGTGGTCGTCCCGAGTCCGGACGCCGAGGTGGCCGCCGGAACCTCGATCGCGGTCCAGCACGGCCGGCAGGTCACGATCACCGTCGACGGCACTCCACGGACGTTCTGGACGACGGCTACGACGGTCGAGCAGGCACTCGACGCCCATCGGATCGAGGTCGACGGCGACGACTATCTGTCCACCAGCCGCAGCTCGGCCATCGGACGCGACGGCCTGGCGATCACCGTCTCGAGTCCGAAGCAGGTGACCATCGACAACGCCGGCAAGAAGCAGAAGCTGACCACCGCCGCGCCGACCGTCGGTGCGGCGCTCCTGGAGGCGAAGATCGTGTTCGACGCCGACGACGAGGTCAGCCCTGGTGTTGACACGCCGCTGACCGACGGGGCGGCCATCCGCTACACCCGAGTCGACACGAAGGTGGTCACGAAGCGGTCGAGGGTCGGCTTCGAGACCACGTACAAGAACACCAAGAAGCTCGACGAGGGCCAGACCAAGGTCATCCGCAAGGGCGTTCCGGGGGTGCGGACCACGGCCTCCATCGAGGATCGTCGCAACGGCGAACTCGACAGCAAGCAGTTGCTGATCTCCAACGTGACCACGAAGCCGCAGGACCAGGTGGTGCTGCGCGGCACCCGGCCGATCAAGTCGGTGCTGGAGGGTGGCAAGCCGGCGGATGTGGGCAATGGCGGCGGCACCCGGTCGCAGATCTTCACCACCGGCTACACCTACTGGGACAACACCCCGCCCGGATCGGCGCAGATCGCCAGACCGGTGATCCACGAGCGCGCCGGTGGAACCGGGACCTGGAAGGACCCGATCACCGTGGCCGTCCAGGCCGGCCGGTTCGACTTCGGCACCAGGTTCTATCTGCCGGAGCTGAAGAAGTACTTCATCGTCGAGGACCTGTGCGGGGCCTGCCACGACGGCCGGAACGGCGGGGCCTACACCCTCGACATCTGGGTCGATGGCAGCCACCTGAGCAGTGGCGGTGCCGCGAGCTGCGCCTCCCGGATCACCCGCCTGCAACCGGCCATCGAGGACCCGAAGCGCGGCCTGCCGGTGTCCCGCGGGTCCGTTTGTTGAGGTCGACAACTCCGTCGTGAGTAGCGAGCGACGACTGGCACTGCGAGACTGACCCATATGCAACTCACCGACAGTGATGTCGTTCTGGTCACCGGTGGGGCTTCCGGTCTGGGGGCCGCCACGGTGCAATCGGTCGTGGAGGCCGGCGCCCGAGCGGTGATCATCGATCTGCCCGACGCCATTGCCGCACTGCCCGCGAACGAGCGGGTGGTCGGGGTCGCCGCCGACGTACGCGACGAGGATCAGGTGCAGGCTGCAGTCGACCGGGCGCGCGAGCTGGGCACCCTGCGCGTGGTGGTCAACTGCGCCGGGGTCGCGACGCCGGGGCGGATCATCGGCAAGCAGGGGATCCTCGGGCTGGCGGACTTCCGCCGCGTGGTCGACATCAACCTGGTCGGCACTTTCAACGTGCTGCGGCTTGCTGCCGCCGCGATGCTCGACAATGAGCTGCTCGACGGTGACCGCGGGCTGATCGTGATGACGGCCAGTGTCGCGGCCTACGACGGGCAGATCGGTCAGGCCGCGTACGCAGCCAGCAAGGGCGGCATCGCGGCATTGACGATCTCCGCGGCGCGGGACCTCGCGGACAAGCAGATCCGGGTGATGACCATCGCGCCCGGGGTGATGGAGACCCCGATGATGGCGGGTCTGCCGGAGAAGGCGCGGACGACCCTGGAAACACTGGTGCCCCATCCGGCCCGGCTCGGACGCCCGAGCGAGTACGCGCAACTGGTCGGACAGCTGATCGCCAATCCGTTGCTGAACGGAGAGGTGATCCGGCTGGACGGTGCCCTGCGGATGCCGCCGCGCTGATTCCTCGCAGACGCCAGTCCTCACCCGGCACGCCACACCCGCGGCGGATCGGCAGAGTCCCACTCAGCGGCGCAATAGCCGGACAGTGATCCAGGTCAGCGCCGCGGTGCCGGCGGTCATGAGCGCCGTGCGTACCGCGTTGGCCTGCAGCAGGCTGTCCACCGTGGCGGCGTCTTGTCCGATCCGGTCCAGCCGGTCGTGCATCGGGATCGCCCACAACACCGTGGCGAGCAGCGATCCGAGCCCGGTCAAGGCGACGACCGCGGTCGCGAGCTTCGAGATCCCGGTCGGCTTGATGAACGGGAATGCCGAGCAGGCCAGGAACGACACGAAGCCGGGGACGATGACGACGCCCGGGATGGCCTGGTTGTAGGCGAGGTGATAGGCGGGGAAGTCGGCCGCACTCATCGCCTCGAACAGTGGGTAGGAGACGAACTGCGCCTGCCAGGCAATGCCGGTGCCGTACGCGGTCAGCACGGTGAGTCCGGCAAGGGCGCCGAGTCGCCAGCGGCCTGCGGGGTGGGTGGTGGTCGGCCGCGTCGTGGTCGGAGTGGATGCCGTCACGATGATCCCTTTCATGAGAAGATTGACTTGAATCATTCTCAATCTAATTTAGAGATAGTCAAGTGAATTCTGCCAAGCGGCCGTACGACAGTCCGTCTCGCGCGCGTCAGGCACAGGAGACCCGGGCGGCGATCCTGCGTGCTGCGGCGGACCTGTTCACCGCGCAGGGCTACGCGCGGACCAGCGTCGCTGTCGTGGCCGAACGGGCCGGTGTCACCGCGCAGACCATCTACAACGCGGTCGGGTCGAAGCCGGCGTTGCTGAAGGCCGCGTACGACCTGGCGCTGGCCGGCGACGACGAGCCGATCTCGCTGGCGGATCGGCCCCAGGTGAAGGCGATGTACGCGCTGGAGGATCCGGTGGCGTTCCTGCACGCGTACGCGGAGCTGGGTCGGGAGTTGCTCGAGCGGATGGGTGGTCTGGCATTGCAGATCGCCGCCGGGGCTGCGGCAGGTGATGAGGACCTGATCGCTCACGAACGGATCACCGACGCGGAACGGCTGGTCGGCACGGGAATGGTGGTTCGGAGAGTGGCCGAGTTGGGCGCGCTGGCGCCGGGGCTGGACCCTGATCAGGCCCGCGACCGGGTGTGGACGTTGAACAGCATCCAGGTCTGGGCGCTGCTCACCCGCTCCCGGGGATGGAGCGGTCAGGCGTACGCGCAGTGGATCGGCGGCCAGCTATGCGCGGCGATCCTGGATCCGCGGTGCGGGCCCATTAGTTCACGCGCAGCGTCGGCTTGGCTTGCCGAGCCCTGAGCGCGGCGATGTCGAGATACTCCGCGGGGGAATCCTCCGCATGGTTCGATCCGGGTGCTTCGTCGCCGTCCTCCCACGGGTCGTACGGCTTCTCGTCATCGTCGTCGGCGAAGCCCATCGACGGGTCGAAGGGATTCGCCAGCCCGGACAGGGTCTCCTCGGAGCTGACCGAGACCGCCTCGTCGGGGAGGTTGTGCAGCACTGTCTGGATGTAAGCACCGGCGGCGGTGGCGATGTCGACCTCGTAGCCGGCCTGCTCGCTCAGATACCACCGATGCTCGAGCACCTCGTGGTAGAACTCGGCGGGTTCGAGCTTGTCGCGCATCCCCGGCGGGACCAGGCTGACCACGGGCTCGAACTGCTCCGAGAGCCACTCGTGGGCCACGATCGCCTCGTCGGCGTTCTGCTGATCGGTGCGAGCCCGGTAGTAGTCGAGGTCGTTCAGCAGCCGTCGGGCCTGGTTCTCCTCCGTATCGAGACCGGTCAGCCGCAGCAGTCGCCGGGAGTGGTGCCCGGCATCGACGACCTTCGGCTGGATCCGGATGGTGGAGCCGGCGAAGTCGGTGGTGATGTCGAGTTCGGCGACGTCGAAGCCGAGTGCGTTGAGCCGGCGTACCCGGGATTCGATCCGATGCATCTCGCTGCCGTCGAACTCCTCCACGCCGGTCAGCTCGCTCCACAGCTCGCGATAGCGATTCTCGATCGCGTCGACCAGCTGGAGCGGATCCAGTGATGCGTCCAGCAGACCGCCGGCCTCCAGGTCGCAGAATTCCCCGTACAGATTCGTCCTGGCGATCGTCAGGTCGTGTTCCCGCTGGCCGTCGGTGAGTTCGTCGTGCAGTTCACCGGTTTCGGCATCGACCAGGTAGGCGGCGAAGGCGCCGGCGTCGCGCCGGAACAAGGTGTTGGACAGTGACACATCGCCCCACAAGAAGCCGGACAGATGCAGTCGGGCGAGCAGCACGACCATGGCGTCGAGCAGCCGGTTGACGGTGTCCTGGCGGACTCCACGGGAGAACAGCGATCGGTAGGGCAACGAGAACTGCAGGTGCTGGGTGATCAGCACCGGGTCGAGTGGCTCGCCGTCGGTGTCGAATCGGTTGAGCACGACTCCGTCGGCCTGGACCGACGGGATGTCGATCCGAGTGAGGTCGCGCAGCAGCCGATACTCGTGCAGGGCAAGGTGCTCCAGCACTTCCTTGAGTGCGTAGACCTCTTTGCCGACGCGAACGAACCGTACGACGTGGCGGGAGATGCCACGGGGGAGCGCCACCAGTTTGTCGGCGGGCCATTCCTCCAGCGGGATGTCCCAGGGCAGGGTGATCAGGCGGGAGTCCGGCTGCGCTGACAAGAACCTCGGCACTAGCTCAT
This sequence comes from Microlunatus sp., assembly GCA_047605905.1. GTDB lineage: Bacteria > Actinomycetota > Actinomycetes > Propionibacteriales > Propionibacteriaceae > Microlunatus. Next base: position 21,917 of record JASGEZ010000139.1, on the reverse strand, counting down.
CCTCCCACTCGAAGGTGACGATCCCATGACGCTCTTCAAGGCCATGGTGCCGGTGAAGGCCCATGACGGCGACGAGCCCCCCGCCGAAGCGGAGGGCTCGTCAGTTCGATCAGCGACACTCAGGACAGACGCTCGCCCGACTTCTGCGAGAAGACATGCACGCTGCTCGGGTCGGCCAGCAGGCGGACCGCGGTGCCACGCTGCGGAGGCGTCCGGGACGAAATCCGGCCGACGATCTGCTGCGCGGTCAGAGCCGCCTCGGTGGAGAGGCCGGCCAGGGTGCCGTAGACGTACGCGTCGGCGCCGAGTTCCTCGACGACGGCGATGTCGATGGCGATGCCGTCCTTGGAGTCGGACAGTTCGAAGGCCTCTGGCCGGATGCCGAGGGTGAGGCTGGTCTCACCCGGGGCCTTGGCCAGAGTCTCGCGCGGAACGGGCACGACGTAGTCGCCGATCGCGACGCCGCCATCGGTGACATTGCCCTCCATCAGGTTCATGGCGGGCGAGCCGATGAAGCCGGCGACGAAGAGGTTGACCGGCTTGTCGTACAGATTGAGCGGGCTGTCGCACTGCTGCAGGATGCCGGCCTTCATGACGGCGACCCGGTCGCCCATCGTCATGGCCTCGACCTGGTCGTGGGTGACGTAGACGGTGGTGACGCCGAGGCGGGTCTGCAGCGCGGCGATCTGGGTGCGGGTGGACACCCGGAGCTTGGCATCCAGGTTGGACAGCGGCTCGTCCATCAAGAAGACCTGGGGTGAGCGGACGATGGCACGACCCATGGCGACGCGCTGCCGCTGGCCACCGGAGAGGGCCTTCGGTTTACGGTTGAGGAAGTCCTCCAGGCCCAGCAGGTGGGCGGCTTCCTGAACGCGCTGCTGACGCTCGGTCTTTGGAACGCCGGCCATCTTCAGGGCGAAGCCCATGTTGTCGCCGACGGTCATGTGCGGGTAGAGCGCGTAGTTCTGGAACACCATCGCGATGTCCCGGTCCTTCGGCGGCAGGTCGGTGACGTCGCGGTCACCGATGTAGATGCTGCCGGAGTTGACCTCCTCCAAGCCCGCAAGCATGCGGAGCGAGGTGGATTTGCCGCAACCGGACGGTCCGACCAGGACCATGAACTCGCCGTCGCCGATCTCGAGATTGAACTTGTCGACGGAGGGGTGATCTGCACCCGGGTAGATGCGGGTCGCATCCCTGAAACTAACTGTGGCCACGCCACACTTCCTTTCCACGGGCAGGTACGTGCCCGACGATCCGTAGTGGAAACAACGTCACCGACAATCCCATGAATGGCGACGTGCCCACCAGAGCCCGCCCATGGAACATCTGTGAATTCTGTGCACCTTAACACATGCGCCAGGTGCGGGTGTCAGCGCAGTTGGGTCAGCGCATCGGTGTCGTCGGTGTGGAAATCATCGACAACTGCGGTGACTTCGAGTCGAGTCAATGTGGTGGCTGCTCCGGAAGCGGTCAAGAACGCGGTGTCGGCGGCGTCCCGGCCGGTCGCCACCCGCAGCAGACTCTGCCGCGGCGCCAGCTCGGTGGCGTCGACCACCCACCAGCGGCCGCCGACCAAAGCCTCGGCGACAGCGTGGAACTCCATCGGGCTGAGGCCCGGCGCGTACACCGCCGCCACTCGTGCCGGGACGTTCAACGAGCGCAACAAGGCGACGGCCAGGTGGGCGAAGTCGCGGCAGACACCTTCGCGGGAGAGGAGGGTACGTACCGCGCCGTCGGTCGGTCGGCTGGAACCGGCGACGTAGGTGAGTTTCTCGTTCACCCACGTGATGACTGCCCGCAACAGCGGCATGCTCTCCAGACCAGCGAACTCGGCGGCTGCTGTCGGACCGAGCGTGTCGGACTCGCAATAACGGCTGGGTCGCAGGTAGGCGATCGGGTCGATGTCGGCGACGGGAGGCTCGGCGGCGATGCCGTCGACGGCGACCTGATAGCGCAGGGTGGCGCTCGCGCCGTCGACCCGCACCGAGTGGAGCCGGGTGCCATGGGCGTCGATGATCTCGGTCGGCTGCACCTGCTCGCCGTCGACGCTGATCGTCAAGGTCTCCGAACTGATCGGCTGCCCTTGGGCGACCGCGACGGAGAAGATCAACTGGGCGGGGCCGGACAGGTCGAGATCGATCGAGGTCGAGGCGGTGCGCTGCATGACAAAGATCATCACACCGTGACGGATGCTTGGCCGCCGGTGTGTTCGGTAGGCGGCCAGAATCAGTAGCGAGTGGTGACGATCTGCTTGCCGAGCGGCATCAGCGCGACCGGGATCAACTTGAAGTTGGCGACCGCCATCGGGATGCCGATGATCGTGATGCACAAGGCGATGCCGGTGGCGATGTGGGTGAGAGCGATCCACCAGCCGGCGACGAGAATCCAGATGACGTTGCCCAGCAGGGAGAACAAGCCGGAGGTCGGCTTGTCGACCACCTCGCGGCCGAATGGCCAAGCCGCATAGTTGGCCAGCCGGAACGATGCGATGCCCCACGGAATGGTCACGATCAGTACGCAGCAGATCAGGCCGGCGAGTGCGTACGCGAGCCAGAGCCACAAGCCGGAAAAGACGAACCAGATGATGTTGAGCAATGTCCGCATGATGTCAATTGTCGCGAGCTGTAGGTGGTGGACAACCCGGTGATTCCCCTGGTCGGAGCCTGAGATCGAGGTTGGTGCTCAGGGCAGGGCGATGACGAAGTCGAGCACCTCGCTCAAGAAGATATCCGGGGCCTCGATCGGCAGCCAGTGGCCACATTGGCTGACCAGCACGAGTTCGGCCCGCGGCATCACCTCGACCGCGGCGATGGAACTGGCCGGGTCGACCAGCGGATCGTCGGCCCCGTGCAGGAAGAGCGTCGGCGTGGTGATCCGGTAGGCCTCCGGCAGCAGATTGTTCTTCATCTTGAAGGGCCCGAACGTTGCCTGGCTGTACCGGCCGTAGCCGACCCCGGCGTCCCGGCGTTGTGCCTCGCGCGCGAACTCGGCCCGGATGTCATCGCCGACGGTGCTCGGGTCGTAAACCATCCGCTCGAGGTAGGAGTCGGTGAACCGAGCCGCGCGGCGGCTGAGCCCGTACCGGATCGGGTCGGGAAGCCGGGCCGTCAGCCAGGCCCCGAACTGGGTCCTTCTGCTCCTGAGGCGTTCGGCCAGCCCACTGGGAGCGATCAGGACAAGGCCGGCAACGGCCACGCCGTGACGCAGCGCGACATGCATCGCGATGTCGCCGCCCATCGAGATGCCGGCGACGGCGAACCGGGTGAGGCCGTAGGAGCGGGCGATCGTGAGGATCAGGTCAGCCAGTTGGTTGACATCGCCGGTGACCGGGATCCCTTCCGTATAGCCGAATCCGGGCAGATCGGGAGCCAGCACCAGCCGGCCCTCCGAGAGTCGCTCGAAGACCTTGAACCAGGAGATGGCGGCGTTGTCGTAGCCGCCGCCGTGGATCAGCACGATGGGATGTTTGTCGGTCCGCGGGTCCGGATCGAGTGGGCCGCCACGCAGGATGCGGATGCGTCCGCCACCGTGCTCGAACCAACTCTCGGTCGCGCCTGGAGGGAGCAACCGGTTGGCCATCGGCACACCCTATCGGCAGCCGCGCGGCGCCTGCACCATGATCAACTTCAACTCGCTGGTGGCTCAGCCGGTCTCGGCAAGCACCCACTCCAGATAGTCCGGGTTCCCGTCGAGCACCGCAAGCGTGAGCACGCACGGCACGTCGTAGGGATGCGCCTCCCGAGCCCGGTCGATGATCGTGTCGACCAGCGATCGTCTGGTGTGCAATGCGACGCGGGTCTCCCGGTCCTCCTGGATCGCGCCCTGCCACCGATATACCGCCCGGATCGGCTGATGATGCCCACACGCGGCCAACCGATCGGACACCAACGAGCGGGTGAAGCCGATCAACCAGCCCTCGTCGTCGGCGGTGATGATGACCTCACAGACCTCGTCGCTCATGCGCTGACGCTACGCGGCCAGGTTGAAGCCGGTCGACGGGTGTCGCCGATGCCCTGTCCGAGTACAAGAGCTGGCGCGGGAGAGCTGGCGAGGGGACTCGAACCCCTAACCACCTGTTTACAAGACAGGTGCGCTACCGATTGCGCCACGCCAGCAGGGTGCCTGACAACGCTACCTGACCAGGGGCGGTGCTGTCGGGCGTTTCCCGCCGACTGGTGCCCGAACCCTGGAAGGACACCCAAAGGACACATCATCGGTATCGACGCAGCCGACTCCGAACCTCAGCCTCGAGCTGTGTGAACCGACTGCAGCCAGCGGTCCAGGGTGCGGGCGACGGCGAGGGTGTCGCGCCAGGGGACCAGCGGCGACTCCGTTTCGCCGGCGCGAAGGCAGCGGTTCACCTCCACGATCTCGAAGGTGTAGCCACCTCCTGGCCATTGGGTGATGAACGTCTCCTCGGGGGCGTCCGGACCGGTGCCGCGGATCACGGTCAGTTCGGACGGCAGGATCAGATTGTCGAAGCTGAGCGAGCCCTCGGTGCACAGAACCTCGAGCCGCCGGGGGAGGTCGGTTTCCAGGCTGCAGATGATGCTTGCGGTCGCAGCCGGACGGGATTCGGTGGCGGTGAAGGTGAGCAGGGCGGCTGCGTGCGCCTCGACCCCCGTGGGCGCCAGAGTGCCGGAGCCGGACAGTTCGTCGGGCTCACCCAGGAACAGGTTCACGCCGTGGACGGGATAGACACCGAGGTCGAGGATGGCGCCACCGGCCTGATCCGGGTCGAGCAACCGATGGGACTCGTCGCCGCCGAAGGCAAAGCCGAACGATGCGTTGACGTGCCGAATCGCCCCGAGTTCACCTGACCGGACGATCTCAGCCGCCTGCCGGAGCAGGGGATTGGTTCGGCTCCACAGCGCTTCCATCAGGAAGATGCCCCGCTCGCGCGCCAGCTCGAGAAGTTCCTCGGTCTCGGCCGCGCTCACCGTCAGCGGCTTCTCGACCAGCACCGCTTTGCCTGCCTCCAGGCAGAGCCGGGCCGACGCCAGGTGGTCATTGTGGGTCGAGGCCACATAGACCACATCGACCTCGGGATCGGCTGCCAGTTCGGAGTACGAGCCGTAGGCGCGCGGAATCTGGTAGGCCGCCGCGAACTGCTGCGCCTTCTCGAGACTGCGGCTGCCGACGGCGACGACCTCGGCCTCGTCGGGGAGTAGCGCGAGGTCTCGGGTGAGGACGGAGGCGATGTGGCCGGTGCTGAGGATGCCCCAGCGGATGCGGGTGTCGGATCTGCTCACCCGTCCAGTCAACCCCACCTCAACCTGACCTCAACCCGACGGCACGCGACCAGGACGAATGACACCTATGTCATTCCCGCGTAGCATGGCGACATGGTCGCAGCGTCCAACCCCGAGCGCATCGTTTCGCCAGGCATGGGCGAGCTGTGTGCCCGCGATGCCGACATCCTGGCGTTCGAGCGTCAGTGGTGGAAGTACGCAGGTGCCAAGGAGCAGGCCATCCGCGATCAATTCCAGATGTCGGCCACGCGCTACTACCAGCTGCTGAACAATCTCATCGACCAACCGGCCGCTCTCGCCCATGACCCGCTGCTGGTCAAGCGGCTCCGCCGCCTCCGCGCCACTCGGCAGCGCAATCGGTCCGCCAAGCGGCTCGGGATCGACCTCACGATCGATCGCTGACCGAACTCGGGTGGCGCGACAGCGTCTACTCTTACATACTATGAAAATGTTAGAGTAGCTGGGTGCTACCTGGCGATGTTGACCGTGTGCTGTCGCTGTCTGGACCACGGGCGACTACAGGGCTTGCTGAGCTTGCAGAGGATCAGTGGTTTGAGCGTAAGTCGGCTCGCATCGCCCCGCGCGATCTCGCTGTTCCACTCGTTGCATTCGCCAACGCTGAGGGTGGCTACATAGTCGTTGGGATCCACGACGGGGTCGTAGAAGGAGTCCCTGCTGACCGCGTGAACGCCCTGCGGCAGGCTGCTCACGACTTCACCGTTCCGGTCGTCCGCTGCACTGTCAATGAGGTGCGCGCGGATAGTGGAAACGCGATTCTGATCTTCCGAGTAGATCCAGGCGAACAGGTCTACGAGACCACCAAGGGTGACGTTTACCTCCGCGTCGGCGATGAGTCTCGACGATTGAGTTTCGCGCAGCGACGAGAACTCGAGTACGACCGAGGAACGGCGCCCTTCGACGGGACTGCCGTGGATGCCACGCTCGATGACCTGGAATCCTCCCAGGTTGCTTCCTATCAGCGTTCAATCGGGGCAGCGACTCCTGAGGGGATGCTGGCTGCGCGTGATCTAGTGACCCGCAACGGACGGCTCACGGTAGCTGCGTGGTTGCTGTTCGCCGAGCGTCCCCAGTCGCTCTTTCCCAGCGCCGTTGTCAGAGTGTTGCGATATGCGGACGTGGAGCGTGGCGCAGGCGCAGCCTTGACGCTTTATGCCGACGGTGACATCCGCTGTGCCGGGTCGATTCCGAGCCAGATCCAAGAGGCTGCGTCGATCATCGACGCGTGGGTGCCGAAGGTTCGGGCGCTCGCTCCAAGCGGACGATTCGAACCGCGAGCGATCATCCCGCGCGACGTCTGGCTCGAAGGTCTCGTGAACGCTGTCCTGCATCGCTCCTACTCGATGGCTGGCGACCACATACGGGTCGAGATCTTTCCGAACCGGATTGAGATCGAGAACCCGGGTCGCTTTCCAGGGTTGGCTGATCCCTCGCGGCCGTTGTCGATCAGCAGGTATGCGCGCAATCCCCGGATCGTTCGTGTGGCCTCTGACTTGGGCATTGCCAGGGAACTGGGTGAGGGAATCAAGCGGATCTTCGGCGAGATGCGCTCTCTCGGCTTGGCGGATCCGATCTACAGTCAGGCCAGTGGCTCTGTCCGGCTGGTGCTTTCGTCTGCTGATGCCCTTCCGGCGGAAGTGCGTGGTGTGCTCCCGCGTGGGGCTCGTGCGTTGCTCGACACGCTTCGTTTGGAGGGCCGGCCGATGAGCACCGGTCAAGTCGCCGAACTGGCGGGGATCGCGCGACCTACAGCCATTCGGCACCTGCAGCTTCTTCGCGAGTATGGGCTCGTGGTCTGGGAGGGCAACAGCCCCAAGGACCCGCGCGCTTCCTGGCGCCTGGCCTGAGCCGCCGATCTACTCTGAAGCGACTCTAAAGCGAGTTTTTAGAGTAGATCGTTAGAGTAGCCAGGCTCCCGCGAATGCAGCCGACTGCGAATTCGGCGGAGTTGGGCAGTCAGCGGAACCGCAGGCACATCGACGTACCCGCCATCGGCCAGTCCGGCGTTGCGCTCGAAGATGTTCCGGGCGGCGCGGTCGCCGGTGCGGAGCACGGACCATCCCATCGCGAGGGTGTAGGGGACCAGGAACGGCAGCCCGAGACACCAGAAGTACTGCCAGCTGTGCCGCTCCTCGTGCTCCAGCAACAGGGGCATCCGCTGCTGTAGAGCCGTGAAGGTGTGAGCGGTGATCACCACGTCGCCGACGGTGAAGGCACTCGCGACCGGGAAAGCGAGCCGATAGCCCTCCGCCAGCACGAGGCCGAGCGGACCTCTTCGCCGGGAACAGCCACCCAGATGAGCCAGCAGACGCCCGGCGGGCGTACTGAGGTTCACGAGGTTTCCGATCACCCGGAGTCGCTGCGCCCGACTCAGTTCGTGAAGGGATGCCATCGGCATGACCCGATGGTGTCACGCCGAGACGCACAGTGCATCCTGCAGTCATCTTGATCAGTGGACGTCGTTCCCATCATGCAAGACGTCGGTGTGCTCCGATCTTGGTCGGCCGCTTAGGCTTACGCCCAGTTCATCCAGAGGGGACGAGGGAACGGCCCAGTGACTCCCCGGCAACCGGCCGACCGATCGGACACGGTGCCAACTCCGACCCGGTCGAAAGTCGATCGGGTGCAGATGATGAAGGACTGAACGATGACTGCGGTCTTCTCCGCCGCCCCCGCTACCGGCTGTCGCCCCGGCGCTTTCGGCAACGCCACCCATCTGATCTGTCGCGCGTGTGGTGCGCACAGCCCGCTCGGTCCGTTCTATGCGTGCATGGAGTGCTTCGGCCCGCTCGAGGTCGGCTACGCCTTCCCGACGATCACTCACGCCGAGATCGAGGCCGGCCCCAAGTCGATCTGGCGTTACGCGCCGCTGCTGCCGGTGCCGGCCGACATCGCCGGCTTCCGTTCCACCGACCCCGGCTTCACCCGGCTGGTCGACGCCCGGCACCTGGCCGACGACATCGGTGTGCGGCAGCTGTGGGTCAAGGACGACACCGGGAACCCGACCCATTCGTTCAAGGACCGGGTGGTCGCGGTCGCTCTCTCGGCGGCTCGTGAACTGGGGCTGCAGGTGCTGGCTTGCCCCTCCACCGGCAACCTCGCCAACGCGGTTGCGGCGGCAGCCGCCCGGGCCGGCATCAAGAGTGTCGTGCTGGTGCCGGAGAACCTCGAGAAGCAGAAGATCCTCGCCTCGGCCGTCTACGACACAACGCTGATCGCCATCCACGGCAGCTATGACGATGTGAACAAGCTGGCCAGTGAGATCGCCGCCGAAGAGGAAGGCTGGGCGTTCGTCAACGTCAACGTCCGGCCCTACTACGCCGAGGGTTCCAAGACCTTGGCGTTCGAGATCGCCGAGCAACTCGGCTGGCGGCTGCCCGACCAGATCGTGATCCCGGTCGCCTCCGGCTCGCAGCTGACCAAGATCGACAAGGGTTTCGCCGAGCTGATCAAGCTCGGGCTGGTCGAGGAGAAGCCGTACAAGATCTTCGGCGCCCAGGCCACAGGCTGTTCCCCGGTCGCCCACGCCTATCGCGAGGGCTGGGATTTCGTGCAGCCGGTCAAGCCCAACACGATCGCCAAGTCGCTGGCCATCGGCAACCCGGCCGATGGGCCGTATGTCTTGGACGTCGTCCGCCGCACCGGCGGTGCGATTGCCGACATCGACGACGAGACCGTGGTAGCCAACATTCAGCGGCTGGCCCGGGCCGAGGGCATCTTCGCCGAGACTGCCGGCGGAGTGACGGTCGGTGTCACCGCCAAGCTGGTTGCCGACGGGTTGCTCGATCCGGACCAGGAGACGGTGCTGATCAACTCCGGCGACGGCTTGAAGACCCTCGACGCAGTGGCCGATAGAGTCGGCCCGAAGACCACGATTCCGCCTCGCTACGAGGCGTTCACCGAGTTCTGGAAGGCACAAGGCTGATGACCGCCAGCGTCCGCATCCCCACGATCCTGCGCAGCTACACCGGCGGGGTGAGCGAGGTCCCGGCCGAGGGCAGTACCCTGGCCGAGGTGCTGGACTCCCTGGAGTCCAACCATCCCGGCATCCGCACGCGGGTGCTCGACGACGCCGGCGCCCTGCGCCGATTCGTCAACGTGTACGTGGGTGACGACGACGTACGCTTCATCGGCGGCCTGCAGGCCGCGGTGGCTGACGGCGCCAAGGTCTCGATCATCCCGGCGGTGGCCGGCGGCTGAGACTCGCCGCCGCCCACTGTCTGAGCCTGCGGGCAGGATGGCGGGCATGGCAGCAGACAGCACCCTCGCCCTGTCCAGTGAGGACGCGCTCCGGCGGACCATCGCGGCGATGGCCGGTCCGGAGGCGTCCCCACGCGAAGACCAGCTCCGCGCCGTTGCGGAACTGGTCGATCACCGGCGGCGAGTGCTGGTCGTCCAGGCGACCGGATGGGGCAAGTCGGCGGTCTATTGGGCGGCGACGACGGCGCTTCGCTCGCACGGTGCCGGGCCGACTCTGGTGGTGTCACCGCTGCTCGCCTTGATGCGTGACCAGATCGCCGCCGCGGAACGGGCGGGGCTCAGAGCGGCCACGATCAACTCGACCAACATCGACGAGTGGGAGCCGGTGCTGGCCGATCTGTCGGCCGGGTTGCTCGACGTGCTGCTGATCTCGCCGGAGCGATTGGCGAATCCCGGCTTCGCCCGGCGGCTGCCCGAGTTGCTCAGCTCCTGCGGCCTGCTGGTGATCGACGAGGCCCACTGTGTGTCGGACTGGGGGTTCGACTTCCGTCCGGACTACCAGCGACTGACCCGTACGCTGCTCGCTCTCGCGCCGAAGACACCGGTGCTGGCCACCACGGCGACCGCGAATCAGCGAGTCACCGCCGATGTCGCCGCTCAACTCGGCGAGGACACCGTCACCCTGCGCGGCTCGCTGGCGCGGGCCTCGCTGCGGCTGGCCGTGGTGCCTGGTCTCAGCCCGCTGGAACGGTACGCCTGGGTCGCCGACGCACTCGCGCAACTGCCGGGCTCCGGCATCATCTATGTCCTCACGGTTGCCGAATCGGAGCGAGTCGCCGGCTTCCTGCAGAGTCTGGGTCACGATGTCGCCGCCTACTCCGGTCAGACCCAGAACCGCGCGGAACTGGAGGATCGGCTGCGCCGCAACGAGGTCAAGGCGCTGGTCGCGACCTCGGCGCTGGGAATGGGCTACGACAAGCCGGACCTGGCGTTCTGCCTGCATCTGGGATCGCCGTCGTCGCCGGTGGCGTACTACCAGCAGGTCGGCCGGGCCGGTCGTGCCCTGGCCGACGCAACCGCGGTGCTGGTGCCGAGCGAGGCCGATGAGCGAATCTGGGACTACTTCGCAACCGCCGGCATCCCCGTCGAGCAGCAGGTGGAGCGGATCCTCGAGGTGCTGTCGGACGAGCCGCAGTCACTGCCGGCGATCGAGACCGCGACCGGCATCCGGCGAGGCCGGTTGGAGACCGTGCTGAAGATCCTGGCCGTCGACGATGCGGTGGTCCGCCATGGCTCGGGATGGGTTGCGACCGGCAAGGACTGGTGGTTCGACGAGGCCAAGTGGTCGGCGTTGCGCCGAGTCCGAGCCGCCGAAGCCGACCTGATGCGCCGGTATGCGCATGGCGACGGCTGTTTGATGCAGTTCCTGCAGCAGGCGTTGGACGACCCGGAGCCGGCGCCCTGCGGGCGTTGCTCGGTCTGTGACGGCCGGCTGCCGGCGCCGGGAGCGCACCCCGACCCGGTGACCATCGAGGCGGCCCGGCGTTGGTTCCGAGGTCAGGACGTGATCATCGAACCGCGGAAGATGTGGGTGAGCGGGCTGCCCGGGAAGCGAGGCAAGATCGGCTTCCTGAGCGAGGGCCGGGCGATGGCGTACGCCGACGATCCTGCCTGGTCGAGTGCGCTGGCCGAGCTCTGGCGACAGGATGCCCCAGCCCCGCCCGAGGTGCTGGACGCGGTGGTGGAGGTGCTGAAGCGCTGGTCGCGCAGCTGGCAGCGACCGACAGCTGTGGTGCCGGTGCCATCGCGGCGCTACCCAACGCTGGTTCGGTCGGTGGCGCAGCATGTCGCGACGATCGGGCGGCTGCCCCTGGTCGAGGCACTGGCGGTGTCGGGCCCGCCACCGACCGAGGACGCCGCCTCGAGCGTCCGGGCCAAAGACCTACTGGCGCGTACGTCGCTGATGCCGGGAGTGGCACTGTCGGGGCCGGTCCTGCTGGTCGACGACCGGGTGCGTACTCGCTGGACGATGACCGTGGCCGGCTCCTTGCTGGCCGATGCGGGCGCGGATGCCGTCCTGCCGCTGGTGCTCCATCAACTGCCGTGATCCCGCTTGTATCTCGGAAGGATGGTAGTGGCGGATAGCAACCGTGGCTTCAGCTAACGTATGCCTGCCGGGGGTGATGAGCCAGACGTGAATCCTTGGAGCGGCAATGGCGAGAGGTCGTGGTCAGCGGGCAACCCGCGAGGTCACAGCTACCAATCCGATCCGACTCGGAGTTGTCGATGACCACGAGGCCATCCGGATCGGTGTCATCGGCGCGACGCAGCTGGAAGCCAAAGCCACGGCGGCACGCATTCGAGTCACCTGTCAGGCGGCGACCGTCGATGAGTTGATCGCCGCAGGTCCCGATGCATGCGAGATCGTGGCGTTGGATCTTGGGCTGGCGGACGGATCGAGCCCGGCGACCAACATTGGTCGTCTACTCGGACACGGTTGCGATGTCGTCGTCTATTCCCTCGGCGACGATCGGAGGGTGCTACGCGAGGCGCTGTCGGCCGGTGCCGCCGGGTACGTCCGCAAGAACGAGCGAGTGGGCCGGTTGCTCGAGATGGTCCGGGACGTGCATGCCGGCCGACCGGTGATCTGCCGTGAGTTCGCGGCGGTGGTGGATGACGATCCTCGATTCGCTCAAGCCGAACTCACCGACAAGGAACGGGAAGCAGTCGGGCTCTATGCCTCCGGTCTGAGTGTGGAAGCGACCGCTCAGCGGATGCGGTGCGCGCCGGCAACCGCCAAGACCTACGTGGATCGGGCTCGGGCGAAGTATCAGGCCCAGCACCGGCCGGCGGGTCAGAAAATCCAGCTGTTCGTGAACGCGGTCGAGGACGGCATCCTCCCGCCGGTACTGCCCCGATCGAGGCGATGACCCCCCAACCGGTTCACCGCAGCCATCAAGAGGCCGCCGATTCGTTCATCGCTCGAGCGGTGGCGATCTTCGTCGTCGCCATGGCTGCCCAATCGGCGGGCGGAGTGATCGCCCAGTCTCCCGGAGCCGCACTCTGGTGGCTGGTCGCGGTCGGCTCATTGCTGGCGGTATCGGGTTGCTGGGTGACTGTCTCCGGCCTGCTCGGTCGCAACCATCGTCCGGCACTGACCACCTTCGCGGTGGCCGCGGTTGTCGGGCTGGCTTCGTGGCCGGCTGCCTACCCGGTGCCACAGTCCGGTCCGCCGTGGGTGTGGAACGTACTCGGGTTGTCCGTTGCCTGCGTCGCCGCGGCTTGGGGATACCGGTGGGCCCTGCCCTATGTCGGAGTGACCGCGGTGGTGTTCGACATGGTCCGCCTGCTGCCGTCGGGCGGGGCGGCCGGCTGGGCTACTTCGCTGCAGGATTCGGCCTTCCTGGTGGCGTCCGGGCTGGCACTGACGGCGGCAATCCAAGCGGTACGGATGGGTGCCGTACGCGCAGATGCCAGCGCCGCGGCGGCGGCGAGCGCTCACCACCGGTCCGCGGTCGCCAGAGCGCGACTGATCGAGCGGAATCGTCTGGGCGCGCTGCTGCACGACTCGGTGCTGAACGCCTTGGTTGCCGCGGCCCAGGCTCGGACACCGGCGGAGAGGCGGGCCGTGGCGGCGCTCGCGGCGACCAGCCTGCGCCGGATCGAGGACTACGGTCTCGACCGTGCCGCGCAAACTGTCCATCTCGCGCAGGTCCCGGAGCGGTTGCGGTCCACGGCGGAGTCGGCAGCGCTGCTCCCGGTCGAGATCTACGCCAGCTTCGCCACCGACATCCAGATCCCCGGGGAGATTGCCGAGGCGTTGCTGGCTGCCGTCCATGCAGCCGTGGACAACGCGAGTCGCCACTCGGGAGCATCGGGCATCACGATCAGACTGAGCCTGGACCCGCCAGTCGGGAATTCACCATCGCGCCGGCTGCGCATCGAGGTCAGCGACGACGGTCGGGGATTCGACCCGCAGACAGTGCCGTCGCGATGCCTCGGCGTCAGACTCTCGATCATCCAGCGAATGCGGGACGCGGGCGGCTCCGCGGTCATCGACTCGGCACCCGGGCGCGGAACTCGGGTGGTCCTGGAGAGTGCGGTGCCCGGATGAGGAAGGCGATTCCCACCGCGTACCTGATCGCGCTCGCCGCGGTCTTCGCGGGTGTCCAGATCCTGATCGGGGTTGCGTCGAACTCGCTTTCCTCGCGTCCGGTTGCCAGCGCGACGGCGATGGTCATCTACGCGGTGTCGATGGTGGTCGTCCTGCTCCCGTACCCGAGAGGGCTCCCACGCCCGGTCTCGGCGCTGATGGTGGTCGGCGCGATCGCGATCACGCTGCTGGTTCAGTCGGGTCTGTCGCGTACGGAGTTGCCGAGCTACGCGGCCTGGCATCCGGGAGCCTTGCAGTGCTTGTTCGTCGTCATGGCCGTACGCCGCGGCGCGGTGGCCGCCGTGTTGGGGTGCGGCCTGTTCACTGCGCTCACGCTCTGGTGGTCGGTGTCGGCCACCGGCGGCATGGTCTCCGGTTTGCGGATGGCGTTGGCGCCCGTGCTGTTCACGCTGGTCGCCGCCGCGCTGATGCGGTTCTTGTCCATCAATGATCGCCGAGCAGCGGAGCAGACCCGCCATGCGCTCGCGCTGCTCGACCAGGCGGCACTCGCGGACGTCCATCGTGCTCAGGCGGAATCGTGGACCAGGGAGGTCGCGGAGACGGCCGGGCCGTTGCTCCGGCTGGCAGCCGATCCGGATGTGCAGCTCACCGAGGCTGACCGCGCCCACATGCTGGCCGCGGAGGGGGCACTGCGTGACCGGATCCGCGGTGGCTCACTGGCGACACCGGTGATGCTCGCGGCGGTCGCCCGGGCGCGTGGCCATGGTGTCGCGGTCAGCTTGCTCGATGACCGCGGAGAGGATCTGGGGGAGCGTGCGGTCGGGGAGATCGACGAGGCTGTCGGCGCGCTGGTCCCGCGGTTGCGCCGTGGCAGGCTGACCATCCGAGCGCGGCCTGTGCAAGCCGGCCCACCAGCGGTGACCGTCGCCTACACCCCGGACGATCCCGACGCACCGGCTGAGTATCTGGAGTTCTGAGATAGGGGTCGGAGCGCGGCGACCTGGATTCTGTCCCAGCCGTTCGATCAGGCTTTCGCGGACCAAGGCCACCACCGGCCGCGGAAACGTAGGGAGCGTGCCCGGCGCGGGCACGCTCCCTACGCGTTCAAGGCGGCTGCTGACCTCGAAGTCCCCCGAACCTAGAAGGCAGCAGCCGATTCTCCTGGAACACTCCCGGCGAAAGGTCACTGCGTGTCCCCAGCACGCCGCTCACTCGAGGCCGCCCCAAAGGGCTTCCTTCGCCGGTCGACTATTTCTGGTCTGAAGTCTGTACCGTCCTGATTGGCAGCGCCAATCCGTGTCATCCGTTCGGTGGACAAGACCCGGGCGCCGGCTCCGAGAGCCGGTCTGCCAGGTTTGAGGCATGAGAGAAAACCGTCATCACTCCGTCTCCTGCTGGCTGACCGACATGGACGGAGTCCTCGTCCGCGAGGAGCGAGCCATCCCGGGTGCCGCGGACTTCATCGCGGCCTTGGAACAGTACGGGCGGCGCTTCCTGGTGCTCACCAACAACTCGATCTTCACTGCCCGCGACCTGCGGGCACGGTTGCTGGCCAGCGGCATCGACGTGCCCGAAGACTCGATCTGGACCTCGGCGCTGGCCACCGCACAGTTTCTCGCCGACCAGGCGCAGGGCGGGTCGGCGTACGTGATCGGGGAAGCGGGACTGACGTCGGCGTTGCATGAGGCCGGCTTCATCCTGACCGAGACCGATCCGGACTATGTCGTGCTGGGGGAGACTCGCACGTACTCCTTCGAGGCGATCACCAAGGCGATTCGGCTGGTCGAAAAGGGTGCCCGGTTCATCGCCACCAACCCGGATGTGACCGGACCGTCGCCGGAGGGATCACTGCCGGCTACCGGCTCGGTTGCGGCGCTGATCTCACGTGCTACCGGCGTGCAGCCGTACTTCGTGGGAAAGCCCAACCCACTGATGATGCGGTTCGCGCTCAACCGCATCGATGCGCACTCCGAGGCGACGATCATGGTGGGGGACCGGATGGACACCGACGTCATCGCCGGCATGGAAGCCGGGCTGCGGACGATCCTGGTGCTCACGGGATCGACGAAGGCCGAGCAGGTCGCCGGGTTCCCGTACCGGCCGACCCGGATGGTTGACTCGATCGCCGACGTGGTGCCGCTGGTCGCCGAACTGGCGCCCGACGAGGACGAGGAACTGTCTGCAGACTGACTTGTCAGATCCTGCGGTCGCCATAGCGACCACGGAATCTGACAACTCAGCGTTTGCGGGGCATCAGGGCGATCCCGAGCAGCATCACCACGGCGACGGCGGCCGAGCCGATGAACACGTGGTGGAGTGCCGTGAACAGCGGGCCGGCGGCGACGCCGTCGAGGCCGCCCCCGCCGTGCCGGCCCCCGACCGTCGACGAGCCGACAAGTGCGGCGTTGGCGAGCGCGCCGAAGACGGCGATGCCCACCGCCGATCCCATCGAGCGAGCGAACATATTGGTGCCCGTCACAACGCCACGGACCTGCCATTCGGCCGCCGCCTGGGCGGCGATCAGGGTCGGGCTGGCGATCCAGCCCATGCCCAGACCGACCACGAAACACGTCGTCGCGACCAGCCATACCGACGAATCGGCGGCCAGCAGCGCGAGCAGTCCGGCACCGAGGAGTGCCACGACGGCACCGATCAGCGCGGTCGAGCGGAACCCGATCCGCAGATAGACCCGGCCCGCCGTGGATGCCGCGATCGGCCAGCCGATCGTGAGGGCCGCGACCGCGAAGCCGCCGACGAGCGCGTTGTGGCCCAGCACGCCCTGGACGTAGAGGGGCACGTACGAGGTGAGGCCGACGATCATCGCGCCCACCGTGAGACTGATCAGGTTCGTGGTGTTGAACAGCCGGGACCGGAAGATCCAGCCGGGAATGATCGGCTCGCCGGCCCGGCGTTCGACGGCGGCGAACGCGATCAGCAGCAGGGCTGCCCCACCCAGTACGGCCAGACTGGCGAAAGACCGCCATGGCCAGAGGACCCCGCCTTCCAGCAATCCGAGGATGAGCAGTGACGAACCCAGGGTCAACAAGATCGCGCCGGCAACGTCGATGCGGTGGCGTACCCGCTCGACCTCTTCATGGAACCGCCGCAGCAGGGTCCAGCCGGCGAACAGAGCCAAGGGGATGTTGACGAAGAAGATCCAGCGCCAGTCCAGCACTTCGACGAAGACCCCGCCGAGGGTCGGGCCGACGACCGCGGAGATCGCCCATACGCTCGCCATGTAGCCCTGCACCGTGGCACGCTCGGCCACGGTGTAGAGATCGCCGACGATGGTCATCGAGGTCGGCATGATCGCGCCCGCGCCGAGGCCCTGGATGCCGCGGAACACGATCAGGGCCGGCATGCTCCAGGCCAGACCGGAAAGGATCGAGCCGAGCAGGAACAGCCCGACACCGATCAGCATGATCGGTTTGCGGCCGTACTGGTCGGAGAACTTGGCATAGATCGGCACCGAGACCGCCTGTGCCAGCAAGAAGATCGAGAACAGCCAGGGGAACTGGTGGAAGCCACCCAGGTCGTCGACGATGGAGGGGACCGCCGTCGCCAGGATGGTCGAGTCGATCGCCACCAGCCCGACACTGAGCATCATCGCGAGCAGGATGGGCCCCCGGCTCGATCGCAGACCTACGTCTGCGCGGCTGACCCGGTTCACCTGCTGCTGCGCCATGATCAGTGTCAACCCGTTTGGGCGCAGATGCATTCCCCGCCTATCCATCCGGCTTCGCGGTAGCTGAATCCACCGCGAAGCCGGATGAAGAGGACGATCAGTACGCCGGCGGGGTGTGCCAGATGCGGTCGATGTAGTCGCGCATCGAGCGGTCGGAGGAGAAGAAGCCGGAACGCGCCACGTTGAGAATGGCGGACCGGGTCCAAGCCTCGGTGTCGGCGTACGCGGTAGCGACCTTGTCCTGAGCCTCGATGTAGGACTCGTAGTCGGCCAGTGCCATGAAGCGGTCCTCGTGCAGCAGGTTGCCCACCACGGAGGCGTACATGTCCCGGTCGCCGTTGGAGAAGGCGCCCTCGGCGATCAGGTCGATGGCCCGCTTCAGGTTCTCGTTCTTCTCGTAATACGAGCTGGGCGAGTAACCCTTCGCGTACAGGTCCTCGACCTCGGGCTCGAGCAGCCCGAACAGGAAGAAGTTGTCGTCCCCGACGAGCTGACGGATCTCGATGTTCGCGCCGTCGTCGGTGCCGATCGTCAGCGCGCCGTTCAGGGCGAACTTCATGTTGCCGGTGCCGGACGCCTCCTTGCCGGCCAGCGAGATCTGCTCGGACAGATCGGCCGCCGGGACGACCTTCTCGGCCAGCGTCACGTTGTAGTTCGGCGGGAACAGCACCTTGAGCCGACCTTCGACCCGAGGATCGTTGTTGACGATCGAACCCACCCCGTTGATCAGGTGGATGATGTCCTTGGCGATCCGGTAGCCCGGGGCGGCCTTGGCGCCGAAGATGAAGGTCCGGGGCACGATGTCGGCGGCCGCGACCTCGCCGGAGATGATCCGCTCGTACTCGGTCACGATGTGCAGCAGCTTCAGCGTCTGCCGCTTGTACTCGTGCAGCCGCTTCACCATCACGTCGAGCATATGGGTGTCGTCGACCGAGACGCCGTCGCGCTCCTGCAGCACCTTGTTCAGCCGCCGCTTGTTGCTCGCCTTGACCTCGCGGAACCGCTCGCGGAACTCCTCGTCCGTCGCGTACGGCTCCAGCTCCCGCAGCCGCTCCAGATCGGTCAGCCAGCCGACGCCGATCGCATCGGTGATCAGCGCCGACAGCTCCGGGTTGGCCAGTTTCATGAAACGCCGTGGGGTGACGCCATTGGTGACGTTGGTGAACTTGCCCGGGTAGAACTCGTCGAAGTCGGGCAGCACCTTGTCCCGCAGCAACTGCGAATGCAGTTCCGCGACACCGTTGACCTTTGCGCCGGCGACGGTGGCCAGATAGGCCATCCGGACCGCCCGCTCGGGGAACTCGGCGATGATCGACATCCGCGAGATCCGCAGGTGGTCGCCGGGGAAGCGCTCGGCGACCTGAGCCAGGAACTGCTCGTTGATCCGGTAGATGATCTCCAGGTGCCGGGGCAGCAGCCGACCGAGCAGGTCGACCGGCCACACTTCCAGCGCCTCGGGCAGCAGCGTGTGGCAGGTGTAGGCGAAGCACTTCTGGGTGATCGCCCAGGCCTCGTCCCAGTCCATCTTCCGCTCGTCGACCAGGACCCGCATCAATTCGGGTACGCCGATCACGGGGTGGGTGTCGTTGAGTTGGAAGATCACCCGGTTGGGCAGATTGTGCAGGTCGTAGTCCTTCGGCAGCAGATAGCGCAGCAGATCGGCAATCGAGGCAGCGACGAAGAAGTACTGCTGCTGCAGCCGCAGCTCCTTGCCCTGGGGCGTGGAATCCTCCGGGTAGAGCACCTTGGAGATGTTCTCCGCGTACGTCTGTGCGCGGACCGCCTCCTCGTAGTCGCCGGAGTTGAAGATCCGCAGGTCGAACGCGTCGGTGGCGACCGAGCGCCACAGCCGCAGTGTGTTCACCCGGCCGTTCTGGTAGCCCGGGACCATGTAGTTGTACGGGACGGCCTTGACCTTCCAGCCCGGCACCCAGCGGCTGCGCTCCACCCCGTCGGTGTCGGTGTAGGTCTCGGTGTAGCCGCCGAAGTTGACGGTCTGCGCGGCTTCCGGATGCGGGAACTCCCACGGCTCACCGAGGGTGAGCCAGGAGTCCGGCTGCTCCACCTGCCGGCCGTCGACGAAGGTCTGGCGAAAGATGCCGTACTGGTAGCGGATGCCATAGCCGACGCACGGCACGTTCATGGTGGCGAGCGAGTCGATGAAGCAGGCGGCCAGACGTCCCAGGCCGCCGTTGCCCAGACCCGGCTCGACCTCCTGCCTGCGGAGGTCATCGAGGTCGATGCCGCACTGGGTCAGGCCCTCGGCGACGATGTCGGTCAGCCCGGTGGCCAGCAGTGCGTTGTCCAGCTGTGCGCCGAGCAGGTACTCCGCCGACAGGTACGCGACGCCCTTGGCCTGGTTCTGGAACTGGCGCCGCAGCGTCTCCAGCCAGCGGGCCATCAGGTAATGGCGGACGGTCTTGGCCAGGGCGAGGTACTGGTCGTTGACTGTGGAGGTGGACAGGGCGACGCCCTGGCCGAAGTTGAGTTCGCGCAGGAACTCGCGCACGAAGCCGTCGACCGAGCTGGGTGGCGAGCCGACCGGCGAGAGCGCGAGCGCGTGCGTCGGCTTTCGCTTCTTCGGCCGGCTCTCGGCAGCTGGCGCTGCGGGGTCGGCAGGTGCTGGGACTGGGGCAATATCGGTGGCAGCCTCCACGGGAAGACCGCCGCTCACGTTGGTGGCATTGTTGGACACGGGGGTAACGGTAGCGTCGTCACGCCTTCGTCGTGTCATTCAGTGCCCGAAGTGTTTGCACTCGACAGGTGAGAGTGCTAAACATGGCATTAGCACTCTCGCATTGAGAGTGCCACCTCACCAAGCGGTGAGCCCACCCGTCGCGGCCACCCGGCCGGGGCGTACGGGCGTCCGTCGCGGGCATCGCTCGGGGAGACCAGAACCTATCCACACCAACGTGCGGGACACACCCCGCTCGCGGGAGGACTCGCGGAGAACATGCCGAAACTGATTCAGTTCAACACCGAGGCACGGCGCGGCCTCGAGCGCGGGATGAACACCCTCGCCGACGCCGTCAAGGTCACCCTGGGCCCCAAGGGCCGCAACGTCGTGCTGGAGAAGAAGTGGGGTGCACCGACCATCACCAACGATGGCGTGAGCATCGCCAAGGAGATCGAGCTCGAGGACCCGTACGAGAAGATCGGCGCCGAGCTCGTCAAGGAGGTCGCCAAGAAGACCGACGACGTCGCGGGCGACGGAACCACCACCGCCACCGTGCTGGCCCAGGCCATGGTGCGCGAGGGTCTGCGCAACGTGACCGCAGGTGCCAACCCGATGGCCCTCAAGCGGGGCATCGAGGCCGCTGTGGCCGCCCTGGTCGAGCAGCTCGCCTCGACTGCCAAGGACGTGGAGACCAAGGAGCAGATCGCTGCCACCGCCTCCATCTCCGCAGCTGACACCCAGGTCGGTGCGATCATCGCCGAGGCCATGGACAAGGTCGGCAAGGAAGGCGTCATCACCGTCGACGAGTCCAACACCTTCGGCCTGGAGCTCGAGCTCACCGAGGGCATGCGGTTCGACAAGGGCTACATCTCGCCGTACTTCGTGACCGACACCGAGCGCATGGAGACCGTGCTCGACGATCCGTATGTGCTGATCGTCAACTCCAAGGTCAGCAACCTCAAGGAGCTGCTGCCGGTCCTGGAGAAGGTCATGCAGAGCGGCAAGCCGCTCGTCGTGATCGCCGAGGACGTCGACGGCGAGGCTCTGGCCGCGCTGATCGTCAACAAGATCCGTGGCACCTTCAAGTCCGTCGCCGTCAAGGCTCCGGGCTTCGGCGACCGTCGCAAGGCGATGCTGACCGACATCGCCATCCTGACCGGTGGCCAGGTCATCTCCGAGGAGGTCGGCCTCAAGCTCGACGGCGTCGAGTTGGAGCTGCTGGGCCAGGCTCGCCAGGTCGTGGTGACCAAGGACGAGACCACCATCATCGAGGGTGCCGGTGACTCCGACGCCATCGCGGGCCGGGTCAACCAGATCCGTACCGAGATCGAGAACAGCGACTCCGACTACGACCGCGAGAAGCTGCAGGAGCGGCTGGCCAAGCTGGCCGGCGGCGTTGCGGTGATCAAGGTCGGCGCGGCCACCGAGGTCGAGCTGAAGGAGCGCAAGCACCGGATCGAGGACGCCGTCCGCAACGCGAAGGCTGCCGTCGAGGAGGGCATCGTCGCCGGTGGCGGCGTGGCTCTGCTGCAGGCTGCTCGCAATGCCAAGGTCGAGTTGGAGGGTGACGAGGCCATCGGCGCGCAGATCGTGTTCGCCGCCGCCGAGGCTCCGCTGCGTCAGATCGCCTTCAACGCCGGCCTGGAGCCGGGTGTCGTGGCCGAGAAGGTCCGTGGCCTGGATGCCGGTCACGGTCTGAACGCGGCCAGCGGTGAGTACGTCGAGCTGGTGTCCGCCGGCATCATCGACCCGGCCAAGGTGACCCGGTCCGCGCTGCAGAACGCGGCGTCGATCGCGGCCCTGTTCCTCACCACCGAGGCCGTCATCGCCGACAAGCCGGAGAAGGCCGCACCGGCCCCGGCCGGCGATCCCGGCATGGGCGGCATGGACTTCTGATCCAGAGGTCCTGAGCCAGGTATCAAGTCGCTCGGGTTCCATGGCGTCGCTCCATCTACAGATGGAGCGACG
>JASGEZ010000138.1:0-34636 GCA_047605905.1 Microlunatus sp. | reverse complement strand
GACAAGCGCTTGGCCCCGGCCGCCCCCCCCAAACCCCCCCCGCGGCAACCCCAGCGGCTGACGCGCAAGGACCTGCTCGAGGCCAGCGGTCTGTCGGAAGCCGCGCTGATGGAGTTGGAACGCAACAGCATCGTCGCACCCCGTCGCGGCACCGCCTACTACGGGCGTGATGCGTTGACCTTGGCGACCGCGGCCAAGCGCTTGTCGGACTATGGCATGGATGGGCGGCACCTGCGTGCGTTCAAGATGGCCGCGGACCGGGAGATCGGTCTGGTCGAGCAGGCGATCGCGCCCTACCTGCGGCGCAGCGAGCGGCGGAGCGAGGTCGTCGGCGAGGTGCTGTCGCTCGTGCTCAGCTTCCATGCGGCACTGGTCCGTTCCGGGATGGACCGCTAGTAGTGGGCGTTTTCGCTCGTCGGGCAGCCTGGCTGGCTCGGTGCGAGGTGCTCCGTTCGCGGCCCTTCGTGGCGGGAAGTAGGGTTGAGGCATGCGGGAACTCGACGTGGTCGGCGTCCGAGTGGAGATGCCGGCGAACAACCCGATGGTGCTGCTGCGTGAGGTCGGCGGGATGCGCTATCTGCCGATCTGGATCGGAGCCAATGAGGCTTCTGCCATCGCCAATGCCCAGGAAGGCGTGGTTCCGCCACGCCCGATGACCCATGACCTGATCGTCGACGCGCTGGCTACCTTGGGACACCGGTTGCGTGAGGTGCACATCACCGAACTGACCGGTGGCACCTTCTACGCCGTGCTGCTGGTCGACGGAGCGGAGATCAGCGCCCGCCCCTCCGACGCCATCGCGTTGGCGCTCCGGGTGGGCTCACAGATCTACTGCGCCGAGAACGTCTTGAACGAGGCGGGTATCGAGATGCCGGAGCAGGAGGATGACGAGGTCGAGAAGTTCCGCGAGTTCCTCGATCACGTCAATCCCGACGACTTCGTCACCGGCGAGGAGCCCAAGCCGTAAGGCTGTGCTCTGGAGTCTCACTTGAGACTTCGCGCGTGCTCTGCTGGTCAGCGGCGTGTCGTTGACCCCTCGTCGGAGTCAGTCGTAGCGTTTCGGGAGCAAGCAAATCTCCTGGGCGAAATTCCATCGTTCGGGTTCGATGCGGATAAGGGGGAGGCGTCAGTGGCGACGAGCGACATGCCGAAGTCCGACGATCAGATCGAGGCGTTGGACGTGATGGCCGATGCCCAGGGTCTGCTGTTCGACGGCGATTTCTCCCCGCTTCCGGCCGACCTCGGATTCCGCGGCCCGATCGCCTGCAATGTCGCCGGTATCACCTATCGCCAACTCGACTACTGGGCGCGGACCGGGCTGGTGTCGCCGGAGATCCGGGGCGCGAAGGGCTCCGGCTCGCAACGGCTCTACAGCTTCCGGGACGTCCTGCTGCTCAAGGTGATCAAGCGACTGCTGGACGCCGGGATCTCGCTGAATCAGATCCGGACCGCGATCGAGCACCTGCGTGCCCGTGGCGTGCACGATCTCACCGAGGTCACCTTGATGAGCGATGGCGTCTCCGTCTTCGAGTGCACCTCAGACGATGAGGTCATCGACCTGCTGCGTGGTGGTCAGGGTGTCTTCGGCATCGCCTTGGGCGGAGTGTGGCGCGACATCGAGGGCACTTTGTCCGAGCTGCCCGCCGAGCGCGCCGACGCGTCCGCCGAGGAGACGGTGCCGGCCGGTGACGAGCTGGCGCAGCGCCGCCGCGCCCGCGCAGTCGGATAAGCTGGCGCTGCTGATCAAGCAGTGGGGGAGAGACCACCCCGACGCGATGTCGCGTGCGGTGGCGCCGAAGGGGCAACCTCCCCGGAACCTCTCAGGCACCCAGACCTCGCTGCGATGGCAACTCTGAAGCCGACCGGTGACAGAGGGGGTCCGAGTTGGAGCCTGCCATGGACACAGAGACCTTTTCCGCCCGTCATATCGGACCGCGTGCCGATGAACGCGATCGCATGCTCGGCGTTGTCGGGGCCGCGGACTTGGACGATCTCGTCGCCCAATCCCTGCCGAGCAGCATCGCCGACCAGGCTGCGCTGGAGCTTGCGGCTCCGCTGAGTGAACCGCAGGCACTGACCAGACTGCGGAACCTGGCGGCCGAGAACCGACCCGGTCGGGCGATGATCGGGCTTGGCTATCACGGCACCACGACCCCGGCGGTGATCCGGCGCAATGTGTTGGAGGACCCCGCCTGGTACACCGCGTACACGCCGTACCAGCCGGAGATCAGCCAGGGCCGGCTGGAGGCACTGCTCAACTTCCAGACGATGATCTCCGACCTGACCGGGCTGCCGATCGCCGGCGCCAGCCTGCTGGACGAGGCGACGGCGGTCGCCGAAGCCATGACGCTGGCCCGGCGCACAACCAAGGCGGGGAGCGTGCTGCTGCTCGACGCCGACACCCTGCCGCAGACCATCGCCGTGGTCCGCACCCGCGCTGAGGCGCTCGGGCTGGACGTCCGGGTCGCCGACGGCGACCTGCTCGACGCGATCGCGGCGCAGGATCCGTTCGCGGTGGTCGTGCAGACCCCGGGAGCCGGCGGCCGGCTCGCGACGACCGAGGAGTTACGCGCTGTCGCGGACGCAGCGCATGCCAAGGGCGCCGCGGTGGTGGCGGCCTGTGATCTGCTGGCGCTCACCCTGGTGACCCCGCCGGGGGAGTGGGGTGCCGATATCGCCGTCGGATCCAGCCAACGGTTCGGCGTGCCGCTGTTCTACGGCGGCCCCCATGCCGGTTTCATCGCTGTCCGGGCCAAGTTGGAGCGTTCACTGCCGGGCCGGCTGGTCGGGGTGTCCAAGGACGTCGACGGCGCGTCGGCGTACCGGCTGGCGCTGCAGACCCGCGAACAGCACATCAGGCGGGAGAAGGCGACCTCCAACATCTGCACCGCCCAGGTGCTGCTGGCGGTCGCGGCCGGCATGTACGCGGTCTACCACGGCCCGCAGGGACTGGCCCGGATCGCCGCTGCTGTGCACGAGGCAGCAAGCGCGCTGGCCGAAGACCTGGCGGTCGCAGGTGTCGAGGTGGTGCACGGCGACTTCTTCGACACCGTCCTCGCTCGGGTTCCCGGCCGGGCGGCGGAAATCGTGCGGGCCGCCGGTGAGGCGGGCGTGCATCTGCGGTTGGTCGATGCCGACCAGGTGGGTATCTCGGTCGGCGAGGACGCCACCGAGAACGACCTCGGCGCCGTCCGGGCAGCGTTCGGGGTGGCCGGTGACCCGGCTCGGCGTGGACCGTCGCGGCTGGGGCTGCGGGCTCGGAGTTCGGCGTACCTGACCCATCCGGTGTTCTCCACCCACCACAGCGAGACGGCG
This sequence comes from Microlunatus sp., assembly GCA_047605905.1. GTDB lineage: Bacteria > Actinomycetota > Actinomycetes > Propionibacteriales > Propionibacteriaceae > Microlunatus. The sequence continues at coordinate 31,321 of JASGEZ010000138.1, read as the reverse complement.
ATGTTGCGCTATCTGCGCGCCTTGTCGGACCGGGACTTCGCGCTGGACCGCGGCATGATCCCGCTCGGCTCCTGCACCATGAAGCTGAATGCGACCGCCGAGCTGGAGCCGATCTCCTATCCGGGGTTCGCCGATCTGCACCCGTTCGTCCCGGCTGCCGACGCGGCCGGCTACACGACGTTGATCACCGAGCTCGAAGGTTGGCTGGCCGAGCTGACCGGCTATGCGAAGGTGTCGATCCAGCCGAACGCGGGCAGCCAGGGCGAGCTGGCCGGGTTGCTGGCAGTCCGTGGTTATCACCGTGCGCGTGGCGACGAGCAGCGGACGGTGTGCCTGATCCCGTCCTCGGCGCACGGCACCAATGCCGCGTCGGCGGTGATGGCGGGAATGAAGGTCGTGGTGGTCAAGGCCACCGACGACGGCTCGGTCGACCTCGACGACCTGCGGGCCAAGATCGCCACCCATCGAGACCAGCTCGCTGCGATCATGGTCACCTACCCGTCGACCCACGGGGTGTTCGAGGAGGGCATCACCGAACTCTGCGAGCTGGTGCACGAGGCCGGCGGTCAGGTGTACGTGGACGGCGCCAACCTGAACGCGCTGCTGGGCCTGGCCCGACCGGGCCGGTTCGGCGCTGACGTCAGCCACCTCAACCTCCACAAGACCTTCTGCATCCCGCACGGTGGCGGCGGTCCGGGCGTCGGCCCGGTCGCGGTCGGCGCCCATCTGGCGCCCTATCTGCCGGGAGCCGGCAGCGGACCGGTGTCCGCGGCGCCGTACGGGTCGGCGGGCATCCTCGCGATCAGTTGGGCCTACATCGCAATGATGGGAGCCGACGGTCTGCGCGCTGCCACCGCGCACGCGCTGCTGGCCGCCAACTATGTGGCGACCCGGCTCACCGAGCACTATCCGGTGCTCTACACCGGCCGCCACGGGCGCGTCGCCCACGAGTGCATCCTCGATCTACGGCCGCTGACCAAGGCGAGCGGGGTCACCGTGGACGATGTGGCGAAGCGGCTGATCGATTATGGCTTCCATGCTCCGACGATGAGCTTCCCGGTCGCCGGTACGCTGATGGTCGAGCCCACCGAGTCGGAGAACCTGGCCGAACTGGATCGCTTCTGCGACGCCATGATCGCGATCCGCGCCGAGATCGCGGCCGTCGAGGCAGGGCAGTGGCCGGCCGACGACAATCCGCTGGTGAATGCACCGCACACCCAGGCCCGGGTGACCGCGGACGAATGGCAGCACCCGTACTCCCGCCGGCTCGCGGCCTTCCCCTCCGGTCTGCACTCCGGTCCGATCGGGGCCACCGGTGCCGACAAGTACTGGCCGCCGGTGGGCCGGATCGACGGCGCCTTCGGCGACCGCAATCTCGTCTGCACCTGCCCGCCGCCGGAGTCATTCGAGGACTAATCGGAGGCTTTCAAGGACTAATCCTCTCGGGTCTGGCGTGCCGCTCCTCCGATCGCCTACGTTGTGAAAACACGGGCCCTCCCGCAGTCGCTGACTACCCACCACATCGGATCACCCCTGACGATAGTGTGCGTGAACATGAGCAATAGGTCTTCTTGCGAAAGGCTGAGGGGCGCCGGCATTCGAACCAAGAACTGATCGAATTTCACGAGAAGTCTTGACTGGTGCGGTTCGGGTGCTGTAGGAACGTAACCAGGTGTAGCCCAACCGAGGCTGCGGATCTGCGCCAATGGAGGCGATATGCGACCGCTTGCTACGATCTTGGCATCCCTTATTCTGATCGCCAGTTCAGCGACGGTGGTGATGGCATCTCCCTGGCAGGAAAGCTGTCCGGACAGTCGCTTGGTGCGAGGGAAAAACGGGCGGAGGGGGCGCGAGCAGAGATTCGATCAGATCTCTCGAGTGCCTCCGCCAAGGTTCCGAACGTCGAATTTGGCAATCCTGAGGATTCGATCTATTGGCAGGGTCAGTTCTCCGATGTCGCTGACAAGTTACGCGACATGTATCCGGACACGTTCGCCGGTGCCGCAATCGACCAGGTCTCGGACTCCGCCTCTGTTAGCTTCGTGGGGTGCGCGCCGGCCGTAGTTGATGACATGATTGTCTCCTCGGTTCCTGCTGTTGTGGAGGTTCGGCAGAATCTACGAGCGAGTGAAAGTCAGGTGGCGTCGACGGTACGCGAAGTCCACATGCGCCTCCTCGAGACTCCTGGGGTGTCTGCCGCAGTATCCGCCATCGACACGGAGGGCGGAATCCACAACCTCGTGCAGTACGACAGATCTGTGACGTCGAGTTCGGCGCTTGCCCAACTGCTGCGTGGCAGTACCAGTCTGTTTAGAAATCGGGCCGGGGTCACTAGCATCACAATGGACTTCACGGAAGCCCAAGTGTCAGGCGTTGAGGCGCTGTATGGTGGCCAGGCGATGACCAGTTGCACCTCGGGATTCTCCGTGAAAAAGTCGAGCTATCCGAACGGGATGCTGACCGCGGAGCACTGCGGAAATTCTCAGACTCAGGGTGGGGTGGCTCTCTCCTACCGCGGGGCGATGTCGAAGTCGTTCGGGGATGCGCAATGGCATAGTACGTCAACAACGACATCGCCGCGCTTCTACTACAAGCCTGGGACGCTTCGAGACGTCCAAGGAAAGAGCAACCCGTATCTGGGTCAAGCGCTCTGCTTCAATGGCAAGGCCAGTGGATTCTCTTGCGCAAGCGTTATCGCGGTCAACGTATGCAATTCGGGATACTGTGGTTTGGCCCAACTCAATAGTCACCAGACTGAGGGAGGGGACAGCGGTGGGCCGTGGTATTCAACGTATACCGCAGTTGGTGTCCATCGCGGTTGGATGGACTGCGGAGGAGGAAAGTGTAGTGTCTTCACTCCAATCAATACTGTTCTTACAAAGCTCAGCCTAACGCTCAAAACCACGTGATGGTAGTCGCGTCTGGCCGCAGTGCGTGGACTTCGCTCGTTATCTCGTCGGCCTGCCTGCTGTTCACCTTGGCGGGCTGCAGCCGCCTTCCGCCGCCCGATCCGGTCGAGGACTCCTTCGAGGTGCTCCGAAAGGCCGATGCGCGGGTAGTCGTGCATGCCGTCAGGCCGGCCGCCGGCATGGACTCGCAACTGGAAGGGAAGCTGGCTATCGGTGACGACGGTTGTCTTGGAATACTCGGGGCCGGCGGGAGCTATCAGGTAGTCATCTTTCCGTTCGAGACGCGTTGGAGTGACCAGCGGGACACGCTCGAAGTGAACGGCCGAACCGTACGCGTAGGTGACGACATGCGTCTCCAGGGCGGCATGACCAGTAACGGGGAGGCGCTGGCGCTTGTCCACAAGGAGTGCGCCGGCGCAGGGCCCGAGGTCTTCGACTCGACTGGAGCCCCCTGAAACGGGACCGGTTCGGCTAGGTTGCCAGCGTGACGGTGACGGATCGGGTCCGGGAACGGACCGAGCGGGTGCGCGAGCGCGTCCAGCCGGTCCAGACCCGCGTCCAGCGGATCCTGGCGATCGGCTGGATCGCTCATGTCCGGCGCGCCGTCCAGCGGTACAACGGCCGGTTCGGGTTTCAGTTCGGCGCCGGGGTCGCATACTTCTCGGTGCTGGCGATCGTCCCGGTGCTGATGGTGGCCTTCTCGATCCTCGGGTTCTTCCTGGTCGAGTTGCGGCCTGATCTGATCACCACGGTGTCGCAGCTGGTCACCGACCAGCTGCGTGGCGTCAGTGTGGAAACACTGGAAGAGATCGAGCACTTCGTGCTGGGCACATTGCAGAACTACACCTCGATCGGCGTCGCTGGTCTGATCGCCGGTCTCTACACCGCCGCCGCCTGGATGGGTCATCTCCGCAATGCGATCGACGCCCAGTGGCGGCTCGACTTCGATGCCGAGCGAGACACCACCCCGTACGCGATCAAGGTGGTGGTCAATCTGGGCCGGATGGGCGGTCTGCTGGTGGCCATCGCCGTCACCTTCGGTCTGGCCACCATCTCCACCAATTTCGCTCAGCAGATCGCAGGCTGGCTGGGGTTCGGCAACACCTGGTTCACCTCGGCGCTGCCACGCATCCTTGCCCCGTTCCTCTCCCTGGCCGCGGGTTGGTTGACCTTCTGCTACATCTATCTGGTCGTGCCGCGGCGTCGAGAGGTCTGGCGTTATGTCAGGATCGGAGCCCTGTTCGGTGGGATCGGGCTGTTCATCCTGCAGTACGGAACGGCATTGATCATCGGCGCGATTTCCGGGAACAAGGCGGCTCTCGTCTTCGGCCCGGTGATCGGGCTGATGCTCTTCTTCAACCTCTTCGCCCAGCTGATCTTGATCATCGCGGCCTGGATCGCGACCGCGCACGAGCCGGCGTTCCAGCCGCCCGACGAAGGGGTCGTCCGATTCGCCGTACGCCCTGCCGCACCGGTGACGGACGTCCCGGCGACGGTGACAGAAGAGAACGCCACCCGCGCGGTACGGGTCGGACTGGGAGCCGGCTGGCTGGCCGGCACGGCCACCGGGCTGGGCCTCGGAGCGATCCTGGCCTGGATCGCCAGCCGGTTCGGCAGGCGCCTCAGTGGGCGGCGATCTTCTCGGTGACCGACTGACCGATGTCGCCGAGCAACTCGACGAACCACGGCTCGTCGATGTCGAATGGCTTGCCGCCCTTGATCCGGGAGAACTCGATGGCGCGCAGCACATCGCCGCGCTCCTCGTCGTGCCCGATCACGCCGGGCTCGCCGCGGAGCGCGGAGTCGACCGCCAGCTCAGTCATCGAGCGGATCAGGTCGAGGTCGGCCGGATTGGCTCTGGCCGCACGCGAGAAGTAGCCCGACTTCTGGACCATCACCTTCTCCGCGTCCAGCTGTTGGGCGAACTTCTTGGCAAACCAGGCTCCGGGGTTGAGCTTGTCGATCTTGACGTGCCCGAACGGGTCGCGGACAACCTCCTCGCCGGAGGACTCCAGTTCGGCGACGATGGTGTCCAGCCCGGCTCCTTCGGAGATGAACAGGTTCACCGAACCCACCTCGTCCATCACCTGCTTCAGCCGCTCGGACTCGGCCGCCAGATCGAGACGCGCTTCCGGGACGTAGACGCCGTGCACGTCCCAGGCCTCGCGGGACAGCCCGATGTCCGGCACCCACTCCTGGGTGTCGAGCCAGGCCCGGTACGCCCGTGCGGTGGCCGCGGTCAGCCAGCCGCAGTGCCGTCCCATCACCTCGTGCACGATCAGCATCCGGGAGCCGGAATTGTGCTCGCCGAGGACGTTCTTGGCGAACCGGGCGCCCTGCTCGGCGGCGGTCCAGGCACCCAGCGACTGGCGGATCGGGATCACGTCGTTGTCGATGGTCTTCGGCAGACCGACGACGGTCAGCTCGTAGCCGTTCTCGTGCAGGTACGCGGCAAGGTCCGCAGCCGTGGTGTTGGTGTCATCCCCGCCGATGGTGTGCAGCACGTCGACGCCATCGGCGGTCAGGCGGTCCGCGGCCACTTTCAGCGGATCGACACCGGGGGCGACCAGACCACGTTTCACCAGATCCTTGACGTTGGTCAGCTTGACCCGTGAGTTGCCGATCGGTGAGCCGCCGAACCGGTGCAGGACCTCGGCGTGAGCGCGGACCTCGGGTGTCACGGTGAGGTAGTCACCGGACAGCAGCCCCTGGTAGCCATACCGATAGGCGATGATCTCGATGTCGGGGGCGACGGCGCTGTAGCGCTCGATCAGCCCGCCGATCGCCGAGGAAAGACAGGGTGCGAATCCTCCGGCAGTGAGCAGTGCGACCTTTGAAACCATGCTGGCAAACCTATAGCGGCTGACGGCGTCGGCAGCATTACGCTCGACAGATGGCGCGCTACTTCGATGTCCATCCCGACAACCCCCAGCCGCGGACGATCGCCAAGGTGGTCGAGCTGCTCCGCGACGACGCGCTGATCGCCTATCCGACCGATTCGTGCTTCGCCCTCGGCAGCCAGCTGGGCAACGCCGACGGCATCGAGCGGATTCGCAGCATCCGCGAGCTGGACAAGCATCATCACTTCACGCTGGTCTGCAGCGACTTCGCCCAGCTGGGCCAGTTCGTGCATCTGGACACGTCGGTGTTCCGCGCGATCCGCGGCACCACGCCCGGTCCGTACACGTTCATCCTCCCGGCCACCCGCGAGGTGCCGCGCCGGATGCTGCATCCGAAGAAGCGCACCGTCGGCGTTCGGATCCCCGACCACAAGACCACCCGCGCCCTGATCGAGGCGATGGGGGAGCCGTTGCTGTCGAGCACACTGGTGCTGCCCGGCGACGATGAGCCGATGACCCAGGGCTGGGAGATCAAGGACCGGCTGGATCACCTGCTCGACGCGGTGTTGGACTCCGGCGACTGCGGTGAGGTGCCGACCACGGTGGTCGACTTCTCGTCGGGGGCTCCGGAGGTGCTCCGCGTCGGTGCCGGCGATCCGAGCCGGTTCGAGTGAGCGGGATCTCTGCCGATCAGGTCAGCGCACCGTCTTGGTAGTGCCGTTCTTGGTGATGGTCACCTGATCCAGGACCTGGCCGACCTTCTTCGTGGTCGTCGAACCCTTGCCCTTGTAGCCGACGATCGCCCGGTAGGTCAGCGTGTTGTCGCTGACCGTGACGGTCTGGTACGTCGCGGTGTGGGCAGCTCCCGCGACCCTGGTCGCCCCGCCGCGCGTCCAATCCTTGGTGGAGGCGTCGTAGAACTTCTTGCCGGACACCGACACCGCGTACACGGTCGAGTTCTTGCTCTTGCCGTAGTAGCCGCGGTCGTAGGAGTGATCGTGACCGGAGAGGACGAGGTCGACCTTGTACTTGTTGTAGATCGGCAGCAGTGCCTTGCGGACCGAGCTGTTGTTGCGATCCGAACGTGAGGCGAAGGGACCGGCGTGCTGCAGGACGACCGTCCAGCGCTGCGTGTTGCTCTTCAACGCCGCCGCCAAGAAGGCCGCCTGCTGGTCGAGGTCGCCGCCGAAGGTGTCCAAGACGATGAACCTGACGCCCTGGTAGTCGGTGTAATAGGTGGTGACGCTCTGGTTGGCGACGCCGTTGCGTGGCCAGGTGTAGTAGCTGCGGAACGCGTGCCCGTCACCGGAGCTGCACTTCGTCAGCAGCACGCACTGCTCGTGATTGCCGATCGAGATGAGCCAGTTCTTGGTGGTCCGGGTCGGATAGGTGGCGGCCATGAACTGGCGCCATTGGGTGATGCTGTTCGGCTTGTTCACCACGTCGCCGGCGTGCAGCAGCAACGGTGCCGCGGGATTCTTGCTCACAGCGGTGTCGATGATGTCCTCCGGGACGCCGGTGTTGGCCACCTGGGTGTCGCCGAAGGCCAGGAACGTCCAGCTGCGGTCGAGGCCGACGCGAGCGGTGGTGAAGGCTGCCCACGACGTCGAACCGCCGGAGGTCACGATGCGGTAGGAGTAGCGCGTACCGGGTGTGAGATCGGTCGCCGTCGCGGTGAACGCATAGGAGTTGATCCCGGCGTACTTCTTCTTGACCCGCATCTTGTACGTGGCCGCGACGGTGTTGACGCTGCCGTTGGGTGCCTTGACCTGCACCTGCTGGCCGGAGCGCTTTTTGGTCATCCGCCAGGTGAAGGTCTGTGAGTGTGCGGGGTCTGCGGTCGGGGTCAGCGTTACAGACGTCGGTCTGCTCGACGCCTCGGCGGCCGGTGTCGGGCCGACGAGCAGCAGACCCACGGTGAGCAGCAATACGGTCAGCAAGCCGCCCAGGCGGAGGGGGAAGGGCCGGGACATGGAAGTCACCTGTCGTCATTTGTCTCTTGGTGGTCGACGTCCAGCCTCGCTGCCGTACGTCGATTTGTCACGTTGATCAACATGAGAGTTCGCTCATCGGGCCTGGTTCAGTTCCTCCATCACCTGGTCGACGGCCAGCAGACCCTGGACCAGAGCGCGCAGGTCGTCGTCGGACAGCCGTTCGATCACCTGGGGCGGCATCGGGCTGCTCGAGCTGAGCAGGCTGCGCAGGGCCCCGGAGCCGATGCCGGTCACGCTCAGCCGGCGGATGCGTCGGTCGTTGGGGTCGTCGGTGCGCACCACCATGCCGTGCTCGACCAGGCGGTCTATCAGACCTGACATCGTGGCCACCGAGACCCGGAGCGTCTCGGCCAGCCCGTGGCCGGTGGCCCGGTCGCCTTCGGTGGCGATCAGGGTGAGCACCTTGAGTTGTTGCATGGTCAACGGGGTGGACATCAGCGGCCCGGCCAGTGACGACAGCGCACGACGGTCGAATGACGTGTGCAGCGCGTCGAGTTGGGCGAGCAGAGCGGCCCGACCGACGCCGGTGCTGACCGCCATCGAGCCTCCTCCTGGGGTTTGACCAGGGTTTCCCCTGGTGATCCCTGATTGTACGGTCGATGCTAACGATTCTCTGTCACGGACGTATTGTGTGATCCTGTGACGTCCCTGACCCGGCTCAGTCTGGCCAACCGACTCATCATCGGTCTGGTCACCATCGCCATCGTCATCTTCGGGATCCTGGCGACCAGGTCGCTGAAGCAGGAGTTGCTGCCGTCGACGCAGATCCCGACAGCGGTGGTCACGGCGACCTACCCCGGTGCCACCCCGCAGATCGTGGCGGAGAACGTTTCCACACCGATCGAGCGCGCGGTGACTGGCGTGTCCGGGGTCACCGATGTGAGTTCGACCTCGACCAACGGGATGGCGACCATCACGGTCCAGTGGGAGTACGGACTGGACAACGACAAGCTGGTCGGCAACATTCGTAATGCGGTCGATTCGGTGTCGACGCTGCCGACCGACGTCGAGACCAACGTCATCACCGGCAACACCGACGACATCCCGGTGCTGCTGCTCGCCGTCTCCACCGATCTGCCGATGGCCGAGTCCGGTCGGCTGGTCGAGAATGTCGCCGTACCCGAACTGAGCGCGATCGAAGGCGTCCGCCAGGTCGACGTCACAGGTGAGAGCACCACCCAGCTCACCATCACGCTGCGTCCCGATGATCTGACCACGTACGACCTGACGGCCCAAGCCGTCACCCAAGCCGTGCAGTCCCAGCTGACGGTGATCCCGGCCGGTTCCGCGTACGACAAGAACCTGGAGATGGCCGTCCAGGTCGGTACGTCGACGGACACGGTGAAGCAGGTCAAGGCCCTGGCGATCCCGACCAGCAAGAAGCCGATCGCGCTCTCCAAGATCGCCGACGTGGAGATCGAGTCGATCTCGTCCTCCTCGTTGTCGCGCGCCGACGGCCGGCCGGCGTTGTCGGTGTCGGTGCTGAAGGACTCCGATGCCGATGCCGTATCGATCTCGCACGCGGTCACCGATGCGATCCCCGGCCTGGAGAAGTCGATCGGGCACAATGCGAAGTTCGCCACCGTCTTCGATCAGGCGCCGCTGATCGAGCAGTCGATCCACGACCTCACCGTCGAAGGTCTGCTGGGTCTGTTGTTCGCGGTGATCGTGATCCTGCTGTTCTTGTGGTCGCTTCGCTCCACGCTGATCACGGCGATCTCGATCCCACTGTCGCTGCTGATCGCCCTGATCGGTCTGCAGGTCGGTGGCTATTCCTTGAACATCTTCACCCTGGCGGCGCTGACAGTGGCGGTGGGCCGCGTGGTCGACGACTCGATCGTGGTGCTGGAGAACATCAAACGCCGAGACACGGGACACGCTGCGCTCACGCCGGCGGACATCGTGGCATCGGTGAAGGAGGTCGCCGGGGCGGTCACCGCGTCCACCGCGACCACGATTGCGGTCTTCCTGCCGGTGGCCATCGTCTCCGGTGTGACCGGGGAACTGTTCCGTCCGTTCGCCGTCACGGTGGCGGTCGCGTTGGGCGCCTCGCTGTTGGTGTCCATGACCGTCGTGCCGGTGCTGGCGTACTGGTTCCTGCGGGGCGGCAAGCGCAAGAAGCAGGCTGCTGCTGCGGCCGCAGCAGCAGCTGCCGCGAGTGCAGCGGCGGCGAGTGCTGCCGAAGCGCAGGCAGCGAATCCGGACGGGACGCTCGTGGCCGCGGTGCCGGGGCATGAGAAGACCGACTTCACCACCACCTCCGAGCACACCGACGACGAGACCAAGGTGACTCGCCTGCAGAAGGCGTACCTGCCGGTGCTCGGCTGGGGACTGCGGCATCCGGTAATGACCTTGGCCGCCGCGATGGTGGTGTTCGTCGGCACCATGGGTGCCACGACGCTGTTGAAGACCGACTTCATCGGCTCGGTGAGCGATCAGTCGGTGCTCACCATTCAGCAGGAGATGCCGGCCGGTACCCGGTTGACGGCGATGAGTGCCGCGGCGGAGAAGGTCGAGCGGGTGCTCGCCGACGATCCGCAGGTGAAGAGCTATCTGACCACCATCGGTGGCAGCATCTACTCGCCTGTCGGCACCGGAGCCAGCACTGCGGAGTTCACCGTGAATCTGGTGGAGGGCGCTACCGCGGACCAGGTGAAGCCGGATCTGGAGTCCCGGCTCGGCGAACTCGGCAAGGGCGCAGGCAAGGTCACCGTCACCCAGGCTGCGAACGGGTCGACGAACAACAACATCAGTGTCACCGTCAAGGGCGACAACATCGAGGACCTGCGCAAGGGCGCCGAGCAGGTGCAGGCCGCGCTCGGCCAGATCCCGGGGCTGACCGACATCACCAGCAACCTGGCGCAGGAGCGGCAGCTGCTGGAGGTGAAGATCGACAGCAAAGCGGCCGCCGACCTCGGCTTCACCCAGTCCGAGATCGGGCAGGCGATCGCCGGCGCACTGCGCGGCACGAAGGTCGGCGACATCACGCTGTCCGGCGAACAGCACGAGGTCTGGATCCGGACGCAGAACGCCACCGATCCCAGCGCCAAGGATGTCGGCAACCTGCTGCTCCCGGTGAGCCAGATTCAGCAGGCGAAGGCGCAGGAGAAGGCTTCGGACGCTTTGGAGGAGCGCTCCGATGCGCTGTCTGACCGGCAGGAGGCGCTCGGTGACCGCCAGAAGGCGATGAGTGACGAGCAGCAGGCCAAGGCTGACGAGGCGACTGCCGATGCGCTGGAAGAACTGAAGGATCAGCGTGCCGATGCGGTCAAGGCCCGGAACAAGGCCGAGGATCAACTGAGCAAGGCGAAGAAGAAGCTGGCTTCGGCCGAGCGCAAGTCGAAGAAGGCGAACAAGGCGCTGAAGGCTGCGGTCGCGAAGCTCCAGGCTATTGATCCGTTCTATGACCCGGCCAACCCTCCTGACTCGAGCAATGCGCCAGCGAACGCAGCATGGAACCTTGCCAAGGTGGCCGTCGACACAGCCAGTCAGCAGGTTGCTGCGGCGGGAGCAGCGGTGGCCCAGATCCAGGCTGGCATCACTCAGCTCGAGGCCGGAGTGAAGCAGTCCAACACAGGCATTGATCAGCTCGACGAGCAGCTCGACCAGATGCGGGATCAGCAGGCCGACACCGCCGAGCAACGTCGCGAGTCTCAGCAGCTGACCGATGAGCAGGAGTCGATCGCCGACGATCAGAAGCAGCTGGCAGAAGACCAGAAGGACCTCGCCGATCTCCGGGCGGGTGCTATTCGGGTGAAGCATGTGGCCGACGTGAAGAAGGTGCTGGCGCCGACCACCGTCACTCAGATCAAGGGTGATCCGTCGGTCACCATCACCGCGACTCCGGACACCTCGGACCTCGGCGCACTCAGCGCCAAGGTGACTACCACGATCGCCGGCCTGGACAACCTGCCGCCCGGCGTCTCGGCCGAGCTCGGTGGCGCGGCGACCGATCAGCAGGAAGCGTTCAGCCAGCTCGGGCTGGCCATGCTGGTCGCCATCGCCTTGGTGTTCTTGATCATGGTCGGGACGTTCCGGAGCCTGGTTCAGCCGCTGATCTTGATGGTGTCGATCCCGTTCGCGGCGACCGGAGCGATCGCCGCGCTGCTGATCACCGACACCCCGCTCGGCGTACCCGCGATGGTCGGACTACTCATGCTGATCGGCATCGTGGTGACCAACGCGATCGTGTTGATCGACCTGATCAACCAATATCGCGATCGGGGTGAGGACCTGAAGACCGCGATCACCGACGGTGCGAGACTGCGGCTGAGACCGATCATCATGACCGCCTGTGCGACCATCTTCGCGCTGGTGCCGATGTCGCTGGGCCTTACCGGTGGTGGCGCGTTCATCAGCCAGTCGCTGGCGATCGTGGTGATCGGCGGTCTGGTGTCCTCCACGGTCCTGACCTTGCTCCTGGTGCCGGTGCTCTATTCCCTGGTGGAACGCCGAAGTGAGAAGAAGCGTCTGCGTCTACAGGCCGAAACGGCTGCCGCAGAGTCGTCGTGACCGCGTCGCAGGTGGAACTCGTGCCAGTGACCGGCGAGAACTGGCGCGAGGGACTCGGCGTCCGGGTGGCGCCGGGTCAGCTTCGCTTCATCGCTGATCACGAGCCGGTGGTCTTGGTGATCTTGGCGAAGGCGTACGTGCGGGTCGGTGGGGTCGACTGGCAGCCGCTGCTCATTCGCCATGAGGGTCGGACGGTCGGTGTCGTGGCTCTCGTCGACGAACGGGATCCCAACCGTGCGTGCTCGATCTACCACCTGCTGATCGATCGTCACCATCAGCGGTCCGGTCACGGTCGCGCCGCCCTGCGGCAGCTGGTTCGGCAGGCGAGTTGCGGCGAGGATTGCGACCGAATTCGGCTCACTGTTCACCCGGAGAACTTGGCTGCGATCGGTCTCTATCAATCGGAGGGATTCGTCATCGACGGAGCTGACGAGGACGGCGAACTGCGGATGTCCCTTGTGGTGAAATCCGGTGGCATTGCACTGCACTCAGACGATCTACTGGGCGGATGATTCCCAGCACCTGGATCCCGCACTATCGGGCGAGCGACGGCGAGTTGGCCGGCTATCTCGATGGTGCCGACCCGGCCGTAGTGCCCCGGACACTCTTCGGCTATCCGCTGGCGGAAGCCGGCGCGATGGCAGAGGCGGCCAAGGTCGTGGAACAGCGCGGGCTGTCGTGCCTGAGCGAGCGGTGGGAACTTCGGCTGGAGAGCGGGGAGCTGGTCCCGGTGCTGATCATGTCCGCCTACGCCGACCAGGTGGTCGTCGTGGAGACCGAGTACGGCTACTTCGGTCCGGACAGCCCGCGGCACACCCTCGCCGCGCCGACCGGGGACCGACTCGTTCTGGCGTGAGTGGTCAGGTGGGGAGTCGGCCGAGGTGTTGGGTGCCTTGGTTGGTGACGAGGTAGTGGTAGCCGTGCGGTGAGCGCCACAGGTAGACGCCCGGGTGGGGGCTGGTGACGGTCCAGTTGCCGTGGGTCTTGCTGTTGTGTTCCCCACGCGCGAGTGGGCCGAGATTGGCGGGTCCGGTCTGTCCGGTCGTTCCGTCCCACCGGTAGGGCGTGGTGTGGTCCAGATCCAGGTGCTGGTTGGTGGCGGTGGAGTCGGGGTAGATCGAGGCGATCTGTCGGGCTCGGACGGCGTCTCGGACGGCATCGGGGATTTCGTAGGCATCCACGGCGGGCACATGGTCGACGTCGAGGACCGGGCGCAGGCTGATGTGGCAGGCGTGCTTGCCCAAGAACTCGCGCAACTGGCCGGCGAGGATCGGGCCGTAGTCGTCGGTGCGGACCACACCTTGGCCGGTGGCGAGAGTCGTGTCGGTGAGGAACACGTGCATGACGATCCGGGGTCGAGCAGCTCTCATCCCGTGGGTGGTCAATAGCTCGGCGAGTCCGGGCAGGTCCAATTTGAGCCCTGAGTTGTCGGGTGGGCCTGGAGGCTCGCCGGCGGGATGCCCGGGTTCGTCGGGATCTGGTGCGGGTGGACGCTGCCGTCTCGGTTCATCGGGTGGCGGATGTGGTTCGTCGTAGTCGTCCGCTGTCCACGGCGGTGGTTCCGGTGGATCATCGGGTGGCTGGGGTGGTGCCTGGGCTGCTCCTGCGCGGATGCCGTCGTCGGCAGGCTGCTCCGACACCGGCGTGGTCGCCCGGTCATCAAACAGGTTAGGTGTACCCGGGTTAGGTGTACCCGGGTTCGATGGTTCTGGGTTCGACGATCCCGGCTCGTGCGCACAGTCCCCGGACTCGGCTGGCGGGTCAGATTCCCCACGGTCACCGGCTGTCGAGTCGGCCGCTCTGTCGCTGGTCGGATTCTTGTCCACACCCGGGCCGGCAGGCTCGTCGTGGGTGTGACGGAGCAGAACAGCGAAGACTTCAGCGGGCTGGGCCAACAAACCGAACGCGGTGGCGCGGCGTTGATCAACAGTCTCGGTGCTGCCCTCCAGCAGCAAGATCTCGGCGAGTCGGTCGACCAGGGCATAGACCATGATCAGATCACCGGCTTCGGCGCGGACGATCATCGTTTTCAGGCCGTCTTCGCTGCGACCCAATGCCACATAGCGGGCCTGTTTCGCGGCGACCCGGTTCGCCTCGGCCAGAGCAGGGTCGGCGCGCATGATCGCCGCACCCAGGATCGCCAGGGTCCGGCTCCATGGCAGGATGGGTGCCTTTCGGGCGATCTCGGCATCCACCAGGGCTGCGGCCGGCCGGGAGAGTTCACGGCAGGCCGCGGCGATCTTGCGTGCCTGCCACACCGGGACCCGCAACTCGGTCATGGCAGTCCACAGCCGCGGGAACCGGTGTTCCAGATCGGTGACATCGAGCAGAAATTTGCGGGCGGTGACCTCAGACCAGCGCCGCAACCGGGCGTACTCGTAGGCCAGATATTCATCGACGATCGGGGTGCCATCGGAGCCGGATCGTTTTCCAGCACCACCGGCCGGGCCGCTCGCGAACGGATCAGTCGGATCCAGCGAATGCAGATCCAGCCAGGCTTTCGCATCCAGCACGGCGCCGACTTCCTCAGCCCGCATCCGCGCGCCACGTTCGATGATCCGGTCGGCCAGGACCTGGCCCGGGGTCCGGCCATTCCCGGATCCCGGCCCCTCCAACCGACCACGATCGAACATACAACTGATTCTAGAGACGAGCACTGACAGTCTGTCGTGCCTCACGGCCACTCGCGGTGGGTCGCTATGCTGCGGCGGTGCCGAGGATGCGGATTCTCTTCCGTGCGGCCGGCGGGCATGGGCACCTTCAGCCGCTGATCCCGTTGGCTCGTGCTGCTGCGGTGGCCGGACACGACGTTCTGGTGTCCACCACGCCATCGCTTTCCGAACGTGTCAGCGGGCTTGGGCTGCCGTTCGCTGCTTCGGGGCCGGAGCTTCTGCCCATCCGATCCGAACTCACCCTGCACACCTTGGACGAAGAACGGCAGGCAATCCCTCGCCACTTTATTGGCAATCTTTGCGCCGGCCCGCGCCCGTGACCTCATCGACGTTGCTCGCGACTGGGGTGCCGAACAGGTAGTCGCCGATGAAGCCGACTACGGCGCCGTAGTGGTGGCAGAACTACTGGGCCTTCCGCACGCCACGGTGATCACCAATGGTGCCGGTGGACTCGCAATACCTGGGCAGATCCGAAGTCCGCTCGAGCAACTTCGCACGGTCTTTGGTCTGCAGGCAGAGGACGGCCTCCTCATGCTGCAGCGTTCGTTGAAGCTGAACCCGTTCCCGGCGCAATTCCGCAGTGCGGCGGATCCACTCATCGGCCCCGTAATCAACTATCGATCTGCCTCGGTCCTGCCCGATGCCGGCGAGCGTGACGGCGGAACGGTCTATGTCACGCTCGGCACGATCTTCAACACGGAGTCAGGTGACCTGCTTGCCAGACTCAGTACCGCCTCCGCCGCTGCTGCAGGGGTTCGCTCAGTCATCGTCGCGACAGGCGAACATCTCGATCCGGCCGGGCTCGGGCCTCAGCCTGAAGCGGTGACTGCGTACAGATTCGTGGCGCAACATGAGGTGCTGTCGACCTGTTCTGCCGTCGTCTGCCACGGTGGTTCCGGAACGGTCCTGGACGCAATCTCGCATGGGCTGCCACTGGTACTGCTGCCGCTCGGCGCCGACCAACCACTCAATGCTCAACGGTGCAGCGCACTCGGCTGTGGAGTCGTCCTGCCGGCCGACACGGTGGGCGCGGAGCAGATCACTCGCGCTGTGGACGAGGTCCTCACTCAGCCGAGCTATCGCGCTGCCAGCGCTCGCCTGCGGGCCGGACTGATGCAGCTTCCGGGTCCTGATGATGTCATTCGGACGCTGACGCGGCTCTGGGCCGCGTGAACGGGCGAACTCGACGGTCAGCGCTGCATGAGTTGTCCGATGACCCGCCCGTTCATGACCAGATGGAGGAGGTGGCTTTCGTGACCGGTCATTTGTCGAAGGTCTCCAGGAACGCATTCAGGTCAATGGGCTCAAAGGGCGGGCCGGCAGCAGGGAATCGAGTCGGGCGAGTGAGTGTCACCGAGACATCGAGGATGTCGATGATTCGCAGAATCATGTCGAGACGTGCAGACGGTTTGTCGCCGGCTTCGAAGGCGTTGAGCCATTGACGGCCGACGCCGGCCGCCTCGGCGAGGTCCGATTGAGTGATTCCCTCGGCGAGCCGAACTTCTCGCAGGGCCGGGCCGAGGTCGTCGGCACGACCCACCTCGACGAGTGTCGTCATTCAGCGACAATACTCTCGATAGGTTCGTCGATCATGGAACAGATCCGCTGGGGCAATGGTTCGGTCGCGCTCGTCATCGGCATCGATCCGGATCGCCCGGTGACCATCGACAGTCTCGACGCCACCGGTCACGAGCGGACTACACCGGCGCGGCAGCCGCTGGTCGAGGTGCTGGTGCTGGGCCAAGGCCGGATGCTGACCAACACCCGGTTCACCAGTACCGCGGTGGGGGACCGGTTGCGCTACCTCGGTCATCGCACCGAGAGCAGCGACACCGCCGAGACCCTGGTGATCGACCAGTGCGACGAAGTCACCGGACTGCGAGCCAGCACCACGTTGACCGCGTACGCGGGCGTGTCGGGCTTCCGGACCACGACCACGATCCACAACACCTCCGGATCCACCCACCTGATCCAGCAGGTCAGCTCGCTGGCGCTCGGCTGCGTCCTCGACGACGGCGAGAATCTGGACGATCTGGTGCTGCACTCGGCACAGAACAGCTGGTGCGCGGAGAGCCGCTGGAGCCAGACCCGGCTTCGTGCCGACGAGGGCATAGGTCGGATCGCGCCACCGGACTGGGACGTCGAGTCGCGTAGTTCGATGGCCCTGGTGAGCACCTCGACCTGGTCGACCGGCCAGTATCTGCCGACGGGCATGATCGACAACCACGCCACCGGACGCGCGCTCGCCTGGCAGATCGAGCACAACGGTGCGTGGCGCTGGGAGATCGACAGCCGCTGGATCGGGCTCGACGAGGTGTCGCTGATCGCCTCGGGGCCCACCGATGTCGATCACCAGTGGGTCCTCCGGCTCGGTCCCGGGGAGCAGTTCCGGACCGTACCGGTGTCGGTCACCGTGTCCAGGGACGGCTGGCAGGGCGCGATCGCCGCACTCACCACGCACCGCAGGGCGCTGCGGCGGCCGCTGGTCCGGCCGGAGCTGCCGGTGATCTTCAACGACTACATGAACACGCTGATGGGTGATCCGACGACCCAGAAGCTGCTGCCGCTGATCGACGCAGCTGCCCGAACCGGCGCGGAGTACTTCTGCATCGACGCCGGCTGGTACGACGACGGCGGCAACTGGTGGCCGAGTGTGGGGGACTGGCAGCCCTCGACCGTCCGCTTCCCCGACGGGGGTCTGCAACGGGTGCTCGACCACATCCGGGACCGTGGGATGCTGCCGGGACTGTGGCTGGAGCCGGAGGTGATCGGGGTCCACAGCCCCGCCGTGGACAGGTTGCCGGACGAAGCCTTCCTCGAGCGGTACGGAACCCGGATCGTCGAGCACGACCGCTACTTCCTAGATCTACGCCATCCGGCGGCCCGGGCGCATCTGGACGAGGTGGTCGACCGTCTGGTCGAGGGTTATGGCATCAGATTCTTCAAGCTCGACTACAACGTCACACCTGGTGCCGGCACCGACCGGGACGCGTTCAGCGTCGGCGACGGGCTGCTGCAACAGAACCGGGCCCAGCTGGAGTGGCTGTCCGGCGTGCGCGACCGCCACCCGGAGCTGCTGATCGAGAACTGCTCGTCGGGCGCGATGCGGATGGACTACGCGCTGCTGTCGTTGCTGGAGCTGCAGTCGACCTCGGATCAGATGGATCCGGCGCTGTACGCGCCGATCGCCGCCGCCGCACCCGCATCGGTCACGCCCGAGCAGGCCGGCAACTGGGCCTACCCGCAACCCGGCATGACGCCGGAGGAGATCGCGTTCTGCCTGGTCACCGGGCTGGCCGGCCGCGTCTATCTGTCCGGCAAGCTGGATCGGATGAGCGAGTCCGAGTTCGCGCTCGTGCAGGAGGGTGTGCAGGCGTACGAGGAACTTCGCGCCGAGCTGGCCGAGGCGGTGCCGTTCTGGCCGTGGGGATTGCCGGCCAGCCACGATGCGGTGGTCGCGCTCGGCCTACGGACCCTCACAGCCAGCTACCTCTACGTCTGGTTCACCCAACCGGGGGAGTCCGACCCGGTGACCATGACGCTGCCGATCAGCGGCACCACGGTGAGCACCGTCTATCCGCGAAGTCTGCCGTCTTGGGGCATCGACTGGGATCCGACGAGCTCCACTCTCACCCTCGACCCGAGGTGCAGCGGACTCGCTGCGCGAGTGCTTCGGATCGGCTGACCAGCCGGCCCGCCACTGATGATCGCTGTTGCCGCCCCGTGAACTATCTCGGCCTCCTCGTGGCCATCACGCCATCTGGTGACTAGGTTGGCTGTATGGTCGTCGCTGCTTTCGTCGCACCGTACCTGTTGGAAGCCACCTCGAAATTCGTGCTGTCCGCCGCCGCGGTGCCCGGGGTCCGGCTGACGCTGATCACGACCGAACCGGCTGACCGTCTTCCACCGGCGCTGCGGGAGGCGATCGTGGGGCATTGGCAGGTGGCCAATGCCCTCGACCCCGACCAGATCGTCGACGCGGTCCGAGGCCTGTCCGCACAGCTCGGACCGATCGACCGCTTGATCGGTGCGTTGGAGCAGCTGCAGGTCCCGCTGGCGCAAGCGAGAGCCGCGCTGGGCATCAAGGGGATGTCCAAGCGAGCCGCGGTCAATGTCGGCGACAAGTCCCAGCAGAAGGAGGCGCTCACCGCGGCGGGAGTGCCGTGTGCCCGGCATCAGCTTGTCCGGCACACCGCCGACGCGTTGGCCTTCCGTGAGCTGGTCGGCTACCCGATGGTTGCCAAGTCGCCGGACGGGGCGGGGGTGAACGCCACCTTCCGGCTCGACAACGATGCCGACTTCGATTCCTGGCTGATCGCCGCCCGCCAGGGGTGGGACCAGGTGTGGCTGCTGGAGGAGTTCCTGACCGGCCGGGAGCACAGCTTCGACTCCGTCACCCTGGGCGGCGAGACCGTCTGGGCATCGATCTCGGACTACCGGCCGCCGCCGTTGGAGGTGTCGCGTACCCCGTGGGTGCAATGGACGGTGCTGCTGCCCCGGGATGTCTCCGGACCCGAGTACGCCGGCATCCGTACCATCGGTCCGGCCGCCTTGCGTGCGCTGGACATCACCGACGCGTTCTCGCACCTGGAGTGGTTCGAGCGCCCGGACGGCTCGGTGGCGATCTCCGAGGTCGGTGGCCGGCCGCCGAGCGCGCAACTGGCCGCCATGATCGGCTTCAGCTACGACATCGACTTTCATGCCACCTGGGCCGAAGTGGTGCTCAAAGGCACGTTCGAGCCTCCGGAGCGCAAGTACGCCAGCGGGACCGCCCATCTGCGGGGCATGGGCCATGGGCAGGTCCGGGCGGTCCACGGGATCGATCGGATCCAGCGTGAGTTCGGGCACCTGATCGTCGAGTCCCGGCTGCCGCAACCCGGTCAACCGGCCAGCACCTCCTACGAAGGCGAAGGGTTCATCACCGTCCGGCATCCCGACACCGACGTGGTGCAGCAGGCCCTCAACACGATCATCTCGATGGTCCGGGTCGAGCTCGTCGAGAGTCAGTGAGATTGCACACGCCGAACAGCCAGCAGCCCGCGCAGAGGCCGAGCACCGACTCCAGGGTCGCGAACACCAGCAGCACGGCGACCAGGGCGATCGCCAGGTCGTGGGCACCGAAGACCAGCCCGGCGATGGCTGCGGTGGTTGTCAGGACGAGGCCGATCGCCTGGGCGAATCGTTTGGGTCGTCCCGGCACGAGCTTGGCCCGGCCGAGTCGCGGCGCGATCACCTGGGTCGCGAGCCGGCCGAGCAGGCTGAACCGCGGCCCGCTCAGCACCCTGGCAGCGAAGCCGACCGCCAGCAGCACGATCAGCCAGAGCCATCCGGTGGCCAGCGTGATCAGCGCCAGAACCCCGACCCCGGCGGCCACCACTCGGGCGGCGTGCTCGTTCACCGGGTCGGGGAAGCTGAGCAGCTCCCGAAGCGAGCTACGACCCGACATGGACTTAGGCTATATCACCTACCGGTGAACTAGGGAATCTGTTCGACAGGCAGCCGGTCAGTGACCCCCGACCGCCGCCCAGCTCTCGCCACACGGTCCGCCGTCGGCGGCGGCGTCGATCTCGACCTCGGTGCCGTCGGGGCGGACCAGGGGCTGGAAGAAGGTCGAGACCTCCTGGCTGGCCTCGGGGATGTAGTGGAAGATCAGCGAGCGCCGGAAGCGGTCGGCGGTGCTGTTCGGTCGGGAGCCATGGACGACGCTGCCGTGGAAGAACAGCACGTCGCCGGCCTTCATCTCGGTCTGCACCACCTCGACACCCTCGGGTACGTGCACCGTGATGGTGGTGAACGACGTCTCCGGGTCCGCGTCCTCGGGACAGAGCACCTCGAGCCGGTGGGATCCCGGCACCACCGCGAGGCCGCCGTTGTCGGCATCGCAGTCGTCGATCGCGACCCACGCCGCGATGCAGGTCTCCGGATGTGCCCGCAGATAGAAGTTGTCCTGATGCAGCGCCTGGCCGCGGGCGGTGGGCGGCTTGAAGTAGAACATCGACTGCGCGGCCAGCGCTGGGCCGATCAGCTCGGTCACCACACCGAGGATGCGCTCGTCCAGCATCGTCGCCATGGCGAGTTTGCCGACCTCGGAGTCGGGGCGCCGGTGCGGATGCACGATCCGTGGGTAGCGGGCAAGGATGTCCTCCTCCGGTAAACCGTCGTTGAAGCCGAAGGAGCGATCGGTCTCGATCTGGGTCGTGAAGGCCGCGCGGATCCGGCCCACTTCCTCCGGGGTGAGGACCTGACGCAACAGCACCACTCCGGTGTCGGCATAGCGCTGGGCGAGGTCGGTGTCGGGTGCGGTCAGCAGCTGGCTCATGATCTCGATTCTTGATCCTGGATCGCCGCCCGACTATGGCGATCCCGGTCGAGAACATGGAAGATCCTGCTGTGACCCGACGCGTGCAGCCGAACCCGGCAGTCGACCAGGTGCTCGCCGGTGCGTTCACCGCCGACGGTCGCTACGACGTCTGGCGACCACGCGGGACCACCGACTGGCTGCTACTGAACACCGTGGATGGCGCCGGCCGGATCGGCGGAGGCACCGGTCCGGATCTGATCACCGGACCTGGCGACGTGGTGATCGTCCGGCCCGGCGTGCCGCACGACTACGGCACCGTGGCGGAGGCCGGCGACGGCGCAGGCAGCTGGTCGCTGCAGTACGTTCACTTCCATCCCCGGCCCGACTGGCTGGCCTGGCTCGACTGGCCGCAGCCGTTGCCGGGTGTGCTCCGGGTGCGCGCCGAAGGCGAGACGCGTCGGCGGATCCGGGAGGCGCTCGAGGCCGCCGACACCTTCGGTCGCAGTGAACTGCGGCAGGCGACGATGTTCGCGGTGAACGCGCTCGAGGTGGCCCTGCTGTGGTGCTCGACCGCCGATCCCGGTGCCGGACTGCTGGACCCCCGGGTGCTGGCCGCGATGGAGGAGATGGCGGGCCGGCTCGCGGAACCGATCACCGTCGCCGGCCTGGCGCGGCGGGCCGGTTTGTCGTCCTCCCGGTTCGCGCACCTGTTCACCGAGCAGGTCGGGATCTCGCCGATGCGCTATCTGGAACGCCAGCGGATGCGGTTGGCCGAACAACTGCTCGACCTGACACCGCGTACGGTCGGCGAGATCGCCCGGACGGTCGGTTTCGAGGACCCGCTGTACTTCTCCGCGCGGTTCCGGGCGTACGCGGGCATGCCGCCGTCGAGCTACCGCCGACGCAGTGTCTGACCCACCGGGCAGACTGGATGACCCTGGCAAGCTGTCACCACTCCACCGACCCGCAGGAGTGCCGATGGAAGCCGATCTGACCGAGATCGGCGCGGAGGTCGCGGAGTTCCTCGGGGTCTCGTTGAGCGAGGGCGAGCCCCTGGTCGAGACCGTGCCGCCGCACCAGGTGTTGCTGGCTCGGGTTCGCTCGCTGATGGCCGAGCACAGCCCCAGCTACGTGGCCAGGTGATCGGCTTCCGGCGCAACGAGTTCGACTATCACGCCCCGGGCGGGCATTTGACCTTCCTGCGACGGCTTGTCACCGGTCGCGGTCGCCAATGTGAGCGGCGATGACCCCGATCTGGCAACCAAGCTGGCGCTCTACGACATCGCGAAGGGCACGGCGAAGGTTGTCGATCTCGGCTTGGAGTTCTCCCGGTTGGCAGCCACGGAAGGGGAATGCCGTGGTAATCGGCCCCGACGGCAATCTGCACGAGGAGCACAGCCACTAGATATGTCGCTCAGTCCTCGACCCCGGCGCGATCGAGTAGGTGATCCACCGGGAGCCAGAACAAGAACTGCTGCCCGTGCTCGGTGATGGTCACGTAGCGCCGGCGCCGGGGATCGAGATAGAGCGATTCGAGGTTCTCCTTCGGCATGGAGAACCGGGCGATCATCCGGGTCTTCTTCTCCAGGATCACCAGGTTGTCGCCGCGCCGGCGGCCGTCGAGCATCAGCGAGGAGGAGTTCGCGATCCGGTGACGGCCGATCGCGCCGATGCCTTGGTAGTTGCTGCCCGGCACGATCGAGGACGCGGTGCTGTGCACGAGATCGGGGCCAGGCCCGTACGAGCTGGTGAGCGTCAGCTCGTCCGCGGCGCGCTGCTTGCTCCGGCGCAACAGACCGGTGGCATCGAGAGGGAAGGTGTGGGACCAGGCGGTTCCGGTCTCGCTGTAGGTGATGCTGATCAGCCTGGTCTCACGCCGGGTCCGCTCCAGTCCGAGGCTGGACAGCCCGCCGTTGCCCGCGACACTCCAGCGGGCCACGGCGGGCAGCACGAAGTGGCCGTCGATCTGCATCAGGTCGTCGGCGTTGTACATCCACAACGCGGTCCGGCTGGAGGAGTAGAGGTATTGCCCGACCCAGGCCAGCCCGCTGCCGTGCGAGCCGAGCGAGACAAATGTGTCGTCTTCGTCCGGCTTGACCAGCTCGACGGTGTTGTAGCGCGACCGGTCGAGATCGATCACCGTGAGCCGGGTGGCCTCGGTGCGGCCCGGGACGTTCGGGAAGCGGAGCTTCGGCTGGCGCGCGGTGGAGTAGGACGTGACCAGCACGATGTTGCGGCGGGCAGCCGGCTTGCCGGCGATCCGGTAGCCCTGGATCGCACCGGAGCCGCTGATGCCCTGCGGCTTGAAACCCCGGCCGACCAGGCGGTTCAGGCACAGATAGCCGGCTTTGTCCCAGTTGAGCCCCGGATCTCGGCGGGCCTGCTGCCAGGCCGAACGACAGGCCGCGCTGTTCTTGGGGACCTTCTTGCCGGCTTCGATCAGCCGGTCCCAGCCGACGTATGCCCCGTTGTAGTGGGCTCGATAGGCGTCGGCCGTGTGCACGGTGTTGGGTGGCGGCCCGCCGGTGGGGGTCGGCTTCGGCGTCGGAGTCGGGGTCGGAGTAGCCGGTGGAGAGGTGACCGGGGTCGGGGTTGGCGATGTCGTCGGGCTGCCGCCGGGAGGCGACTGCGGCAGCGTCAGCACCACAACGCTGATCACGCTGGCCGCCACGAGAAGGGCGGCCAGCGTGAAGGCGTGGCGTCTGGTCAAGAGGCCAGTATGACCGGCTTCAGGTCAGGCGACGGTGAACTGCGTTCCCAGTTCGACCGACGAGTCGCCGCCCACACCGAGGTCGAAGGTGGTGGCGTCCTGGACCCAGTCCCGGGTGGCGGCACTCCAGTAGGAGAGTTCGTCCGGGCCGAGGGTGAACTCGACGGTGGCCGATGCGCCGGCGGCGACGGCGACCCGCTGGAAGCCCTTCAGCTCGCGCACCGGGCGGGACGAGGTGCCGTACCGCTGGTGCAGATAGAGCTGGACGACCTCGTCGGCATCTCGAGATCCCTCGTTGGTCACCGTGACCGACACCGTCAGGCTCTCGCCGACAGCGATCGAGTCGCTGCTCAACGACGGCGCACTGTAGGAGAAGGAGCCGTAGCTGAGGCCGTAACCGAACGGGTAGAGCGGCGTGCTCTCCTCGTCCCAATAGCGCTTGTCCTGGTCCTGTGGCTTGTGACCCCGGGTGTGGTTGTAGATCATCGGGATGTGCCCGCCGCTCCGCGGCCAGGTGAAGGGCAACTTGCCGCCGGGGGAGTCGTCGCCGAACAACAGCGCGGCGACGGCGTGACCGCCCTGGCTGCCCGGATACCAGATGTCGAGGATCGCCGGCACGTTCTCGGCCGGCCAACGCAGATCGAGCGGACGGCCGTTCATCACCAGCAGCACCACCGGGGTGCCGGTCGCCACGACCGCCTGGATCAGCTCCAGCTGCTTGCCGGGCAGTTCCAGGGTGGAACGGGAGGCGTTCTCACCGACGAGGTGCTGCCACTCGCCGGCCACCACGACTGCCACGTCGCTGCCGGCGGCCAGCTCGGCCGCCTTCGCGATCTCGGCGTCCTCGTCGAAGCCCTCCGGATCCTCCGGGGTGTTGTTGGGCCAGTCGTCGAAGATCGAGCGGAACTTCCGGAACACCGGACGGATTCCGGGGGCATAGCGAACCTCGGCCGAGTCCCCGACCCGGGCCTTGATGCCGTCCAGGATGGTGACGGACTCGTCCAGGTCGTAGTTGAAGACCCACGGTCCCAGGACGTCGCGCCGTGAGTCGGCCAGCGGGCCGATGACGGCGACCGAGGAGACTGCCTCGGCGTTCAGCGGCAGCAACTGACCCTCGTTGCGCAGCAGCACCGCCGACCGCTGGCCGGCGACCTTCGCCACCTCGCGGTGAGCCGGGTCGGCCAACACCTCGGCGGCACGATCCTCATCGACGTACGGGTTCTCGAACAGGCCGAGCCGGACCTTGGCCTCCAGCACCCGGCGAACCGAGGTGTCCAGGGTCTCGATCGACACCCGGCCCGCCTCGACGGCTGCGACGAGATGATCGAAGGCCGGGTCGACCATCGTCATCTCCATGTCGTTGCCGGCATTGAGCGCCCGGGTCGCCGCGTCGGCCAGGTCGGCGGCGAAGTGGTGCGTGGTCAGGTCGTGGACGGCCTGGGCATCGCTCACCACGAAGCCCTCGAAGCCGAGTGCGTCACGCAGCACGTCGGTCAGCAGCCACTTGTTGCCGGCCGCCGGGACCCCGTTGACGTCCATGTAGGCGCTCATCACATTGCCGGCGCCCGCATCGATGGCGGCCTTGAACGGCGGGAAGTAGATGTTCCACAGCTCGGCGTCGGAGATGTTGGCCTCGTCGTAGTCCCGACCGCCGATCGAGGCGCCGTAGCCGCAGAAGTGCTTCGGCCCGGCGATCAGCCGGTCGGGCAGCCCGACCGGTCCGCCCTGGAAGCCGCGCACCTGGCCGGCGGCGATCTTGCCACCGAGGTACGGATCCTCACCGGCGCCCTCGATGATCCGGCCCCAGCGGGGATCGCGAGCGATGTCGACCATCGGTGCGAACGCCCAGTGGATGCCGACGGCGCGGGCCTCCCGGGCCGCCACTGTCTGACCTTGTTCGGCGACATCGGGGTCCCAGGATGCGGCGACCGCGATCGGGACCGGGAAGATGGTCCGGAAGCCGTGGATGACATCGAAGCCGACCAGTGCCGGGATGCCCAGCCGGTTGCCTTCCACGGTGGCCTTCTGCAGCCGGTTGATCTCTGCTGCGTCCATCAGGAACAGCAGCGAGCCGACCCCGCTGCGGGCCAGCGCGGCGTCGACCATGTCGGGCTGACTCGGTGCGCCGTCAGCGGCCTGATCGCGCATGAAGCCCATGTAGAAGTACTGGGTCAGCTGACCCGCCTTCTCGGCCGTGGTCATCTGGGCCAGGAGGGACTCGACGCGCTCGCGCACGGCCTCGTCGCTGGGCCCCTCGGTCTGGATCTGATCGGTCACCTTGCTCCTTCGTTGGTTGCTGGGTGGTGGGAGATGGGCGAGTTCAGCCGTTGATCGGTACGGTGAGTGCGGCGTTCAGCCGATGTCGCAGTATCGCAACCATGTCGATGTGCTCCGGCGCCAGCACCCACTGGACCTGCAGTCCGTCCATCAAAGCAATGAGCTCGACGGCGAGTGCGTGCGGGTCGACACCGGGCACGAGTTGGTCAGTGGCGGCCAGCGAGCGGCAGGCTTGCTGCAACTGGGTGCGAAGCCGGTCGTAGCGCTGGGCGAAGTAGTCGTGGGCGGGATGAGCTGGGTCGCCGGCCTCGGCGGAGAGCACCGAGAACAGGTTCACGATCCGTGGCTGGGTGGCATTGTGCTCGACGACGTCGAGGAGTCTGCGAAGCCGGGTCCGGGCATCGTCGTCGGCGGCCGGCTCGGGCGTCTCGTGCCCGGACTCGTCGCGGCGGGCCAGGACGGCCTCGAGCAGGCTCTCCTTGGTGGGGAAGTGGTGCAGCAGTCCGGTGCGGGAGATGCTGCAGGCGGCCGCGATCTGCAGCATGGTGGCGGCCCGGTAGCCCTGGGTGCCGAAGATCTCGGTGGCTACCTCGAGGATGTGCTCGCGACGCGCGTCACCCTTGGCGTACCCGCCGCGGGCACTCGGCGTGCTGGGGTCGACCATGGAGTCCTTTCGCCAAATCCCGACATATGTGTCGGAATTTAGCGTAGGGGAGATCCATCGATCGCGCTAGGGGGTTCGAGCGCCCGCGGGCACCGCTGTGAGCAGAGTCACCAGAGGAAGCAGGGAACGGCTGCATTTCGGCGGGAGTTGTCCTAGACGATGCCTGACTCAGCAGAGACCCACTCCCCCCACCGGCACCGCTTCCGGCCGGGTCGACCCCGGCGCACGTACGCCGTGGTGATGTTCATCCTCGTCAGCGCCTTGTGCGGCGTCCTGGCCGCTGGTGCGGTGCTGCCCGCGGTCGGGGTGGCCGTGGCCACCGGCAAGGCCGCCGAGGGTGGCCTGGACAACCTGCCGGCCGCCTTCGACCAGCCGGCCCAGAGCCAGCGCTCGGAGGTGCTGGACGCGAACGGCGATGTGCTGGCGTACTTCTTCGAGGAGAACCGCGTTTACGTCCCGCTCGCCAAGATCGCCCCGGTGATGCGACAGGCGATCATCTCGATCGAGGATCACCGCTTCTACGAACACGGGCCGCTGGACGCGGTCGGCACCATGCGCGCGCTGATCACGAACCTGCTGGCCGGCGGTGTCACCCAAGGCGGCTCCACGCTGACGCAGCAGTACGTGAAGATGGTGCAGATCGAGGAGGCGACGAAGACCGGCGACGATGCGGGCGTACAGGCCGCCCAGGACGACAGCTACGGCCGCAAGATCAAGGAGTTGCGGTATGCGATCTCGGTGGAAAGGTCACTGTCCAAGGACGAGATCTTGGAGCGCTACCTGAACATCGCCTACTTCGGTGACGGCGCCTATGGCATCGAGGTCGCCGCCCGGCACTACTTCGGCGTCTCCGCCGCGAAGCTCACCTTGCCTCAGGCGGCCATGCTCGCGGGGATGGTCCAGAACCCAACGGCCTACAGCCCCGTCCAGCACGCCGACGCGGCCATCAAGCGGCGGAACATCGTGTTGAGCCGGATGGCCGAGCTGAACGTCATCTCGTCGGCCCAACTGGCCAAGGCGACCAAGACGACGTTCAAGACCAAGCAGGTGGTGACCTACACCAGCGGCTGTCAGGGCACCGACTACCCGTTCCTGTGTGACTACGTGTATCGCTCGCTGGAGCAGACGCCCAGCCTCGGCGAGACGGTCGAGCAGCGCCGGCAGACGATCATGCGTGGCGGGCTGGTGGTCAAGACCGAGATCGATCCGGCGGTCCAGGACAAGATCCAGCGTGCCGTCAGCAGTGTCGTCGGCCCGACCGATCCGGTGATCTCGGCGATGAACATGATCGAGCCCGGCACCGGGCTGATCCTGGCGATGGCGCAGAGCCGACCGGTGATGGGGGACAACCAGAAGAAGGGTGAGACCTACTGGAACTACTCGGTGCCGCCGGCGATGGGCGGTGCGCAGGGCTTCCAGGCCGGCTCGACCTTCAAGGCCTTCACCATGGCGGCCGCCTTGGAGAAGGGAATCCCGTTGTCCAAGCGATACAACGCCGCCGCGACGATGGACTTCACCGGGCGTACCTTCCAGACCTGCGACGGTCCGGCTCAGGTGGGATCTTGGCGAGTCGGCAACTCCACCGGAGTCAACGGCTCGATGGATATGTATCGGGCCGCGCAGTACTCGGTGAACACCTACTTCGTGCAACTCGCACTGGAGGTCGGCATGTGCGACGTGGTGACGATGGCCGAGAAGCTGGGGGTGGAATCGTCGACCGCGGACGCGCCGATCAGCTCCTACGACGACAAGCCGTCATTCACCCTCGGCACGGTCGAGGTGAGTCCGCTGTCGATGGCGGAGGCGTACGCGACTCTCGCCGCCGGCGGCGTTCACTGCGATCCGATCATCCTGGCGTCGATCACCAACCGCAGTGGGGACAAGCTGGAGGTGCCGAGCGCGAACTGCCAGCGGGTGATCAGCGAGGACGTGGCCAACGCGGTTACCTCGGTGCTCTCCTCGGTGATGACCCAGGGCACCGGTCGCCGGGCGCTGACCAGCGATCGGCGACCGCAGGCCGGAAAGACCGGCACCATCGACAGCAATGCCGCGGTCTGGTTCGCCGGCTACACCCCGCAGGTCGCCGGCGTCGCGATGATCAGCATCGACAACACCCGGGCTCCCTTCGTCAAGGGCCGGTCCGGCTACCGCTACAGCGGACTGAAGGGCTACACAGTGCCGTCCACCGGCCGGGCCCTGGAGGGCTCCGGCGGTGGCGACGCGGGACAGGAGATCTGGAAACCGGCGATGGAGGCATACCTGGCCGACAAACCGGCGCAGAGCTTCAATCTGCCACCTGGCAACCAAGGGCCGGGTGAAGGTCCACGCTGAACCGCGGCGCGGATGGGACTTGGCTCACTCCAGTGCCTTGTTGACCCGGCCCACCGACCAGGGCATCCGCACGACCTTGCGGGTGTAGCGGCCGCGGATGTAGGCGAAGTTCTCCTCGTACGCCTTGGTGACCTTGGAATCGATGATGCGCAGCACGATGTCGGTGTTGGTGTAGGTACCTGGGCCGGTGAAGTTCTGCGAGCCGGTCCAGGTGATCTTGACGTCCTTCTTACCCATCCGGCCGTCGATGGTCATCATCTTGTGGTGCACGTAGAGGCTGGCGAAGCCGTCGTTGTCGCCGTCGCGCCAGGCATCGTAGATCGGGACCTTGCCGTACTTGGTGTTCTTCAGCAGTGCCTTCATCACCGGCTTGGTGATCCGGCCGCGGTTGATCATCACCTGGACGTTGCAGCCCTTGCCCTTGAGCTCGACGA
This sequence comes from Microlunatus sp., assembly GCA_047605905.1. Taxonomy (GTDB): domain Bacteria; phylum Actinomycetota; class Actinomycetes; order Propionibacteriales; family Propionibacteriaceae; genus Microlunatus. Next base: position 1,677 of record JASGEZ010000138.1, on the reverse strand, counting down.
GCTTTTTGGCGATGTCGATCCGCTGACTCGACCAGCCCCAGTTGGCCAGCCGGATCATGGTCTGGCCCTTGGCGGTTCCGTAGCCCTTGGAGGTCTTGCACTTGACCTGGTTCAGCGCATTCATCCAGACGATGTCGTTCTCTTTCTTGGGTGTCTGGGGATACATCCAGATCGTGTACTTGCCACTGGTCGTGGACCGCCAGTACTTGCGGTTCGGCTTGTCCTTGAGCATGTCGGTGAAGTACTGGTTCAGCGAGTCGAAGATGATCTTGTCGCCGACGATGGCGTGGGCGTTGTTCCAGCTCAGCGAGGTGTTGCCGGTGTAGGGGTTCGCCGAGCTGATGATCGAGACGTACTTGCGCTGGCCGGCGACTGAGAACGTGTAGAACTTCGCGTGGATGACGGCCTGCGAGTTGGACAGGCAGCTGTGCTTGCAGGTGGCCACGAACGAGCGGCTCTTCTTGTTCTTGCCGAGTGCCCGCTTCACCTTGCGGATCCACTTGTTGGACTCTTCGCCGTCGATGATGATCTGTACGCTGACGCCGCGCTTGTCGGCCTTGATCAGGCTGTTCGCGACGCTCTTGATGTCGAACAGGTACATCGCCATCCGGATCTGTCCACCGGCCGGCACCGAGTCCACCGCCTTGTTGAAGGCCGTGATGATCCGGTAGCGCTTCGCCTTACTGCCCTTCGGATTGTTGAAGACCATGAAGTCCTTGGGCGACCAGCTGGAGTTCGGGCCGGCTGCCTTCTTCGCGTTGGACGCCCTCTTGGCGGCCGCGTCCGAAGCCTTCTTCGCGGCTTTTGCGGTCGCTGTGGCGCGGACTGAGACAGCCCGAGCCGCCGCCGACCTCTTCGCCGCGGACTGATAGGCGCTGGTCGCGGCCGCCGCCGCGGTGTTGGTCGGCCGGCCGGCGTTGACGGCTGCCACGTAGACCTTGCCGGCGGCGGCGGTTCGAGCCTTCGTCGCGGCGACCGCGGCGTTCGTCACCGCGACGCGCTGGGTCGCGACCCGCAGCCGTGCGAGGGCCGCCGGCCGGTTCTTCTTCTTGGCCTTCTTCTTGGCTTTCTTCGCCGCCTTCAGCTCGGCCTTGGCCGCCTTCAAGGCGACCTTGGAGGCCGAATACGCCGCCTTTGCCGCCTTGGCTGACGCTGCGGCAGCGGCGATCTTCTTGCGATACGGAGCGGCGGCCTTGTTGGCTGCGATCAGCTTCTTGCGGGCCGCCGAGGTGACCTTGGCGGCTGCCTTGTAGCGCGCCTTGGCGCTGGCGGCGGCCTTGCTCGTGGCGGTCGCTTTGGCCTTGGCCGTCTTGGCGGCGGAGGCGAGCAGCTGGGCGCGTTGCTTGGCGTAGCCGACATAGACCAGCCGTGCGGTCTTCGCCGCCTGGGTCCTAGCGGTGGCCGTGGCCTGGGCCTTTGTGTACGCCTTGGATGCGCGGACATAGGCCTTGGATGCGGCGGTGCTGGCCTTGGCCGCCTTCTTGGCGGCGGTTGCGGCGGCTTTCGCGGATGCCTTGGCGGCCGCCTTCTGCTGCTTCGTCGCCTTGCTCTTGGCGATGGTGGCGGCGCGTGCCTTGGCCGTCGCGGCAGCTTTGGCGGCGGCGGTCGCACGAGCCTTGGCGGCCACGGCGGCACGCGAGGTCGCGGTGACTCTGGCCTTGGCGGCGCGGGCGGCGG
>JASGEZ010000137.1:0-29452 GCA_047605905.1 Microlunatus sp. | reverse complement strand
GGTCGGGTTGACGGCGATTTCGGCGACTGCTGCTTTCACCGCGAAGGAGACTCGTCCGCTCACCTTGGAGGAGATCGATGTGGTGAAGTCCAGTGATCGGGAGCGGGAAGCTGTCGCAGCCGCCACCCTCGCCTGAGGCACAAGCTGATGGGTGGGCAGGTATCCTGCCCACCCACCGTGCGTCAGGGGGAGACTCATGAGATTCACCGGCAACCCGATGAACGGCCTCGTGCGGGTGCTGGGTCGTTGCGGGAGGGTCTAGACCGTGCAGTCTCAAGCCGGTCGGGGCCGCAAGCCGAACGGGGCGGCGCGGGCCGAGTTGCTGGACGTCGCCACCGCGGAGTTCGCCCGCGTCGGCTACCACGGCGCCCGAGTGGACGAGATAGCCGCACGCAGTTCCACCACGAAGCGGATGATCTACTACTACTTCGGGGACAAGGACGGGCTCTTCACCGCTGTGTTGGAGCGCGTTTACGCCGAAGCCCGGGCAGGGGAGCGCAAGCTTGATCTGTCCGGACTGCCCCCGCTCGAGGCGATCGCCCGGCTGATCGAGCACACCGTGCGGTGGCATGCCTCGCATCCCGAGCTGTCCCGGCTCGTCTCGGCGGAGAACGCGTTGGGCGGCGTCCACCTGAGACGGTCGACCATGCAGGCGAGTACCAACCTGCCGGTGGTCGAGTTGATGGACGACATCCTGGCCAGCGGTCGTGCGTCGGGAGAGATCGTCAGAGACGTCTCCGGACTCGACCTCCATCTGCACCTCACCGCACTGGCGCTGTTCCAGGTCAACAATGCCGCGACCATCGAGGCCACCTTCGGCGTGCAGCTCCAGTCCCCGGAGCATCTCGATCGGACTGTGGCGATGATCATCTCCATGATCACGACCTGGTTGACCACGCCGTAGCGCCAGAGGGCGCAAGATAGTAGGTGGTCAAAGTATCGCGTCCGAGGCTGTACGCTATGCCCCGCGGAAGTAACCCCACCGTAATCGCCCAGGCGGACATCGTCGTCCTCACCCTTGCTGGCTTCGACGACAGGAGTCTGTCATGACTGTCGCCCCTGGCACCCGCCAGAACCCGGTTCAGTTTGCTCATGCATTCACGGCCGCCGCCCAGCGCGGCCTCTATGATCCTGCCTACGAGCACGACGCCTGCGGTGTCGCCTTCGTCGCCACGCTCAGCGGCGTGCCGAGTCATGCGATCGTCGCCCAGGGTCTCGAGGCATTGCGCAATCTCGATCACCGGGGTGCCACTGGTGCCGATCCCAGGACCGGCGACGGCGCGGGCATCTTGATCCAGGTGCCGGACGCGTTCCTGCGCGCGGTGTCGGGGTTCCACCTGCCGGAGGCCGGCGCGTACGCGGTCGGCATGGCCTTCCTGCCGCGCGACAACGAGGGCGCCGCGCTGGCGAAGCGGAGGATCGGGGCCATCGCGGCCGAGGAGAACCTCGAGGTGCTCGGCTGGCGGGCGGTGCCCGACGACGACAGCTCCTTGTCCGAGCTGACCCGGGGCAACAAGCCACGATTCGAGCAGCTGTTCCTGGCCGCACCGGACCGCTCTGCGACCGGGATCGCGCTGGACCGGCTGGTGTACGCGGTCCGGCGACGTGCCCAGCACGAGGTCGGGATCTATTTCGCCTCGCTGTCGGCGCGGACCCTGGTCTACAAGGGCATGCTGACCACCGAGCAGCTGGATGCCGTGTTCGGCGAACTGCTGGACGAGCGGATGGCCAGCGCGCTGGCCGTGGTGCACTCCCGGTTCTCGACCAACACCTTCCCAGCCTGGGAGCTCGCGCACCCGTTCCGGATGATCGCGCACAACGGTGAGATCAACACCGCGATGGGCAACCGTAACTGGATGCGCGCCCGGGAGACGCTGCTGGCCAGCGACCTGATCCCGGGCGACCTGAGCAGGCTGTTCCCGATCTGCACCCCCGACGCCTCCGACTCGGCCTCTTTCGACGAGGTGGTGGAGTTGCTGCACCTGGGTGGCCGCTCGCTGCCGCACGCGATGCTGATGATGATCCCGGAGGCCTGGGAGAACAACGACCTGATGGATCAGAAGAGGCGGGACTTCTATGCCTTCCACTCCTGCCTGATGGAGCCGTGGGACGGCCCGGCCGGGGTGGTCTTCACCGACGGCACTCAGATCGGCGCGGTGCTGGACCGCAACGGGCTGCGACCGGGGCGCTACTGGGTGACCGACGACGGTCTGGTCGTGCTCGCCTCCGAGGCCGGAGTCCTGGACATTCCCGCGGAGAAGATCGTCGAGAAGGGCCGGCTGCAGCCGGGTCGGATGTTCCTCGCCGATCTGGCCGAGCACCGGCTGATCTCCAACGACGAGATCAAGGACCGGCTGGCCGCCGAGCACCCCTACGGGGAATGGCTGGCTGCCGGCCGGCTGCTGCTCAACGAACTGCCCGAGCTGGAACACGTGGTGCACACCCACGCCTCGGTGGTCCGCCGCCAGCAGATGTTCGGCTACACCGAGGAGGAGCTGCGGCTCATCCTGGCCCCGATGGCCACCGCCGGCGCGGAGCCGATCGGGTCGATGGGCACCGACACCCCGGTTGCGGCATTGAGCGAGAAGCCGCGACTGCTGTTCGACTACTTCGCTCAGTTGTTCGCCCAGGTGACCAACCCGCCGCTCGATGCGATCCGGGAGGAACTCGTCACGTCCCTCTACAACACCATCGGACCGGAGCAGAACCTGCTCACCCCCGGTCCGGCCTCCTGCCGGCGGCTGGTGCTGCCGTTCCCGGTGCTGGACAACGATGCGCTCGCCAAGATCGTCAAGATCAATCGGCATGGCGATCTGCCTGGCTACGCCAGCCATGTGGTCCGCGGTCGCTATGTCGTCGGTGGCGGTGCCGAAGCGCTGGCGGAGGCTCTGGAGGAGATCTGCGCCAAAGTCTCGGAGGCCATCGCCAAGGGTGCTCGGATCATCGTGTTGTCCGATCGACACTCCAATGCCGAACTGGCGCCGATTCCATCGCTGCTGCTGACCGCCGCGGTGCACCATCATCTGGTCCGGGAGAAGACCCGGTCCCAGGTCGGGCTGGTGGTCGAGGCCGGCGATGTCCGCGAGGTGCATCACGTCGCGCTGCTGATCGGCTACGGCGCCGCGGGCGTGAACCCGTACCTGGCGATCGAAAGCGTCGAGGACCTGGCCCGGCACGGCGTCTACACCTCCGTCGAGCCGGAGAAGGCGGTCGCCAACCTGGTCAAGGCGCTGGGCAAGGGCGTGCTGAAGGTGATGTCGAAGATGGGCATCTCCACCGTCGCGTCCTACACCGGCGCGCAGATCTTCGAGGCGCTCGGCCTGTCCAAGGAACTGGTCGACCGCTACTTCACCGGCACCACCTCCAAGCTGGGCGGCATCGGGCTCACCGAACTGGCCGAGGAGATCAAGCAGCGCCATCTGCGTGCCTATCCCGCCGACGGCATCCCGCTGGCCCACCGCCAGCTGCCGGTCGGGGGCGAGTACCAGTGGCGGCGTGAGGGTGAGCCGCACCTGTTCGACCCGGAGACGGTGTTCCGGCTGCAGCATTCGACGCGCTCCGGTCGCTACGACATCTTCAAGCAGTACACCCGGCACATCGACGAACAGGCCGAACGGCTGATGACGCTGCGTGGCCTGTTGAGGTTCGCCTCGGATCGGGACCCGATTCCGATCGAAGAGGTGGAGCCGGTCAGCGAGATCGTCAAGCGGTTCTCCACCGGCGCGATGTCGTACGGTTCGATCAGTCTCGAGGCCCACCAGACCCTGGCGATCGCGATGAACCGGCTCGGTGGCAAGTCCAACACCGGTGAGGGTGGCGAGGACGCCGACCGGCTCTACGACCCGGAGCGGCGCAGCGCCATCAAGCAGGTTGCCTCCGGCCGGTTCGGGGTGACCAGCGACTATCTGACCAACGCCGACGACATCCAGATCAAGATGGCCCAGGGCGCCAAGCCGGGCGAGGGCGGTCAGCTGCCGGGCCAGAAGGTCTATCCGTGGGTGGCCAAGACCCGTCACTCGACGCCCGGCGTCGGGTTGATCTCTCCGCCGCCGCACCACGACATCTACTCGATCGAGGATCTCAAGCAGCTGATCCACGACCTGAAGTGCGCCAACCCGTCAGCACGGGTGCACGTCAAGCTGGTGGCCGAGGTCGGCGTCGGCACGGTCGCGGCCGGGGTGTCCAAGGCCAAGGCGGACGTCGTGCTGATCTCTGGCCACGACGGTGGCACGGGCGCGGCGCCGCTGACCTCACTCAAGCACGCCGGCGGGCCCTGGGAACTCGGTCTGGCCGAGACGCAGCAGACGCTGCTGCTCAACGGGCTGCGGGATCGGATCGTGGTCCAGGTCGACGGCCAGCTGAAGACCGGTCGGGATGTCGTCATCGGCGCGCTGCTGGGGGCCGAGGAGTTCGGCTTCGCCACCGCGCCGCTGGTGGTCAGCGGCTGCATCATGATGCGGGTCTGCCATCTGGATACCTGCCCGGTCGGCGTGGCTACCCAGAACGCGGAACTGCGCAAGAAGTTCTCCGGCAAGCCCGAGTTCGTGGTGAACTTCTTCGAGTTCATCGCCGAGGAGGTACGCGAGCACCTGGCCGCATTGGGTTTCCGTTCCATCGCCGAGGCGGTTGGCCACTCCGAGGTGCTGGACTCCACCGATGCACGGCGGCACTGGAAAGCCCATGGCCTGGACCTGGCACCGATCCTGTACACCCCGGAGCTGGCCGAGGGCGAGTCGCGCCACAACACCACGACCCAGGATCACGGCCTCGAGCTGGCGCTGGATCAAGAGCTGATCCGGATCTGCCGGCCGGCGCTGACCAGCGGCGAACCGGTTCGGGCGTCCCTGGCCGTGCGGAACGTGAATCGCACGGTCGGCACCATCCTGGGTCACGAGGTGACCAAGGCGACCCGGGGCGCGGGTCTGCCGGACGGCACCATCGACATCACCTTGGTCGGCTCTGCCGGGCAGAGCTTCGGTGCTTTCCTACCGGCCGGTGTCACCCTGCGGCTGGAGGGCGACAGCAACGACTACCTGGCCAAGGGCCTGTCCGGCGGGCGGATCGTCGTCCGGCCGGATCGGAATGCCGGATTCGCCGCCGAGGACAACATCATCGCCGGCAACGTGATCGGCTATGGCGCGACCTCGGGCGAGATCTTCCTGCGTGGGCAGGTGGGGGAGCGGTTCTGTGTCCGCAACTCCGGTGCCACTGCCGTGGTGGAGGGCCTCGGTGACCACGGGTGCGAGTACATGACGGGTGGACTCGCGCTGGTGCTCGGTCCGACCGGACGCAACATCGCCGCTGGCATGTCGGGCGGGGTGGCGTACTTCCTCGATCTCGATGCCGGCCGGCTGAACACCGAACTGGTCGATCCGCACGAGCCGACGCAAGCCGATCTGGACGTCATCCGGCACCTGGTCACCCGGCACGTGGAGGAGACCGGCTCATCGGTCGGCAAGCGGCTGCTGGACGACTGGGAGACGTCCGGGGCACGGTTCACCAAGGTACTGCCGCGTGACTATGCCCGGGTGCTGGCAGCCCGGGCCCAGGCCGAGTCCGAGGGTCTCGACGAGGCCACCACCACCACGCGCATGATGGAGGCCGCACATGGCTGATCCCAAGGGTTTCATGAAGACTCCGCGCCGGGTCGCCGAACGACGGCCGGTGGCCGAGCGGATCCACGACTGGAAAGAGGTCTACCCAGGGACCCCGGGCCGGGCCCTGTTGCCGATCATCTCCGAGCAGGCCGGCCGCTGCATGGACTGCGGCATCCCGTTCTGCCACACCGGCTGCCCGCTGGGCAATCTGATCCCGGAGTGGAACGACCTGGTCTGGCGCAGTGACTGGGACGAGGCGTTGGAGCGGCTGCACGCCACCAACAACTTCCCGGAGTTCACCGGCCGGCTCTGCCCGGCGCCGTGCGAGACCGCTTGCGTGGTCGGCATCAACCGGGATCCGGTGACGATCAAGAACGTCGAGGTCTCCATCATCGACCGGGCCTGGGACGAGCGGCGGGTGCAGCCGCAGCCCCCGGACTGGCACACCGGCAAGACGGTGGCCGTGGTCGGCTCCGGTCCGGCCGGGTTGGCCTGTGCTCAGCAGCTCACCCGCACCGGACACACGGTTGCGGTCTTCGAACGCAACGAGGAGCCCGGCGGGCTGCTGCGATTCGGCATCCCGGAGTTCAAGATGGAGAAGTCGGTCCTGGACCGGCGGATCCGGCAGATGAAGGACGAGGGCACGAACTTCCGCTGCAATGTCGAGATCGGGGTGAAGATCACCGGTCAGCAGCTCAAGCAGCGCTACGACGCGGTGGTGATCGCGACCGGTTCGACGATTCCCCGGGATCTGCCGGTGCCCGGCCGCGAGCTGAACGGCATCCACCAGGCGATGGAGTTCCTGCCCCAGGCCAACCGGGTCGCCCGCGGCATCCCGGTCGAGGACCAGATCACCGCGACCGGCAAGAATGTGGTCATCATCGGTGGCGGTGACACCGGGGCGGATTGCCTCGGCACTTCGATCCGGCAAGGCGCCAAGTCGGTGACCCAGCTGGAGATCCTGCCCACCCCGCCGGACGAGCGGCCGGCCCACCAGCCGTGGCCGACCTACCCGATGATCTACCGGGTGTCCTCGGCACACGAGGAAGCCGGGGAACGGGTCTACTCGGTCTCGACCTCGGAGTTCTTGGGCGACGAGAACGGCAACGTCGCCAGGTTGCGGCTGTCCGAGGTGCGGTTCGAGCAGGGCAAGCTGATCCCGGTCGAGGGCACCGAGCGTGAGCTGGAGGCTGAGCTGGTGCTGCTGGCGATGGGCTTCGTCGGCCCGGAGCGGGACACCGTGGTCGGCCAGTTGGAGCTTGCGCTGGATCAGCGGGGCAATGTGGCGCGGGACCACGACTACGCGACCAACGTCGATGGGGTGTTCGCCTGCGGCGATGCCGGCCGGGGGCAGTCCCTGATCGTGTGGGCCATCGCCGAGGGCCGGGCCTGCGCGGCCGGCGTGGATGCGTACCTCTCCGGCTCGACCAAGCTGCCGCGACCGATCCCGCCCACGGCTCGTCCGATGATGGTCTGACAGGTACCTGGCTTAGGCTGAGCGCCCCCATTGATGTTGTCAGTGTCTGGAGAGTCGATGTCAGCCTTAGCTTCAGGTCGGTCCATCCGAGTCCTGGTTGCCGCCAGCGCGCTCGCGCTCGTCGGTTCGGTGTCCGCTCCGCTTGCGCAGGCGAGTCCGGCAACGGATGCCGGGTTGGAGCCTGGTAATGCCGTGATGGGCTGGCGGGCGGGCACTCAGCGCTCGGTGGATTCGCAGGTGTCGGCCGGCAGTGACAGCCGGGTCACGAGCTATGCCAATGTCACCAGGGCAGGTGACTTGGTGCCGATGGACGGGGTGGTCGGAATCGACGTTTCCAGCTACCAAGGAGTCGTGGACTGGGTCAGCTTCACCAAGGCCAAGCGCAGCTTCGTGTTCGTGAAGGCGACCGAGGGCACCAGCTATCGCAACCCGTACTTCAGCTCGCAGTTCGGGGGGGCTAAGTCGGCCGGCATGTTCGCCGGTGCGTACCACTTCGCGAACCCCGGTGGGAAGAGCGGGAAGAAGCAGGCGACGTACTTCGTCAAGCATGGCGGCAAGTGGACCAAGGACGGCAAGACCCTGCCGGGAGTGCTCGACATCGAGTACAACCCATACGGCAAGAACATCTGCTACGGGCTGTCGAAGAAGAAGATGGTCTCCTGGATCAAGTCCTTCGTGAAGCGTTACAAGAAGCTGACCAAGCGGGATGTGGTCATCTACACCACCGCGGACTGGTGGTCCAAGTGCACCGGCAACAGCAAGAAGTTCAGCAAGACCAACCCGCTCTGGGTGGCGCGCTGGACGCCGACCACCGGTGCCGGAAAGCTGCCGGGAGGGTGGACCTATTACACCTTCTGGCAGTATTCGGCAACGGTGATCGACCAGAACCGGTTCTCCAGCAACGTGGACCGGCTCAAGGTGCTGGCGACCACGACGAAGTGACCTTCGCTTCGCGGGCTCGCCCGGCCAGGACGAGCGCACAGCCGGCGAAGCCCAGTGCCTGCAGCACGGCGCCGATGACCTGTGGCACCTCGTTGCCGAAGAACACCAGTCCGATCACATGGAGCGGCGGCCACAGGCCGATCGCGATCGCCGCCCACGTCGGGACCGCTCGGGAGCGCAGCAGCCCGATGGCGAGGACCAGCGTGCCGACCAGATTCCCGAGCACGAACACCAAGAACACCCACAGCGGCCACGGGTCCGCCTGACTGGCATCGATCGCGGCGGCGAAGCGTGTCGGGTCACCGCCCAGACCTGCCATCGCCACGACGATGAACGACGAGTGCAGGACGGCGAAGTAACAGATGTAGCCCGCGATCATCAGTGATCCGCCGACCAGGACAGCCGTACTGGCCGGTGCCAGCCGAAACAGCCCCAGCACGGCTGGGACGAGCAGGATGCAGCCGATCATGCCGGCGGTCACCCCGACTCGGACCAGCGTCGGGTGAGCGCCGAAGAGCGCGATCGACTCGGCCCCGGTGCTGTCACTGCCACCGCCTCGGATGGCCACCGCGTAGCAGAGATTCGTGATCGCGAAGCCCCAGGGAGCCAGCAGCATCCCGGCCACCAGCGCCCAGTGCCCCAAGGCCCCGGCTCTCACGCGGTCACCGCCGGAACCCGGCGCCGGTAGCCGACCAGCACCAAGGTGCTGCCCAGGACCGCGAGGGCGATGGCGATGCCGGCGAGCACCTTGGCGACGGTGGGCACGCCGTCGAACAAGAAGGCCGGGACCGCGGTCAGAGCGGACAGCAGCCGGAGCACGATCGCCCCGATGGCGGCAAGCAGCCGGCCGCGCCAGGCCAGCACGATCAGGATCAGGCTGAGCAGACCGAGTGCGGAGCCGATGAGCGCGATCGACATCGGCGGGGTCTCGCCGTCGGTGAGCAGCGGCGAGGCCAGGTCGGCGAGGGCGAAGACGCCGAGGACGACGAGTCCGACGCGATAGACGGTGGTGGGCATGGTGACCTCCTGGTCGATACGGTGCCGGCGCGTTTTCGGCCGACCTGACCAGACTGCGGCGGGGTCGTACCCGTTCACCTGAGTCTGTTGCCCGGCCGACCCGGGAAGATCTCCCGTGACGCCGGGAGGTCCGCAGCCGCACACTGGTCGACATGAGCTGGACGAGGGTGCTCGCCGTCGCGCTCGCGGGGTCGACGATGGCGCTGGTTGCGATCGCCTGGAGCCTGGCCGGCTGGCTGGGCTGGTCGTGGCAGGTCGTGCTCGAGTCCTTCGTGATCACCAACGGGGTGATGGCCCTGAGCTTCGGGATCTGCGGCGGCACCCTCGCCTGGCATCGGCCGGGCAACCCGATCGGCTGGCTGTTCGGCGCCGGTGCGCTGCTGCAGGCGGTGGCGACCGCGGCGCCGCCGGTGGGTGATGCTTGGCTCGCTGCCGGTGCGTCGCAGCCGGTGCTGCGGCTGCTGGTCACCCTGTTCCTCTACAGCTGGCCGTGGGCGATCGGGCTGACCGTTCCCCTGGCGCTGCTGCTGTTTCCCGATGGCCGTCCTGCGACCCCCGGCTGGCGCTGGGTGGTGATCCTCGTCGTGGTCACCGCGCCGCTGTTCGCCCTGCAGATGGGCTCGTCGCCCGAGCCGGCTGAGGAGGGCCTGCCGAACGGCTACCTGACACTGGCCGCGTACGACCAGCTGGGCGTGCTCTGGCGCTTCTCCGACCTGCGTACCGCGAGTGCCTATCTGGCCGCCCTGGTGGCGCTGGGAGTCCGCTATCGGCGCGGTGGCGAGCAGGTGCGTCGCCAGTTGCTCTGGCTGCTCGTCGCGCTCGTGGTGGTGTTCGCGACGAATCTGGTGTGGACCCTGGTGAGCGGCGCACCGGTCGCGGTGCTGCTCGCGATCCCGCTGATCCCGGTTGCGGTCACCGTCGCGATCGTGCGCTACCGGCTGCTCGACATCCGGCTGGTCGCCTCCCGGGCGGTCAGCTGGTTGCTGCTCTCGCTGGGAGTGCTGCTGGCGTACGTGTCGCTGGTGGCGTTGCTGGACCGGTTCGTCGCCGCTCAGCTCGGCCGGTCGGCCGCGGTGACCGTGCTGCTGGTGCTGGTGGTGGCCCCGCTGGTGCCGCGGCTGCAGCGGATCGTCGACCGTTCCATGTACGGCGATCGGGCCGATCCGGCCCAGGTCGTCTCCCGGCTCGGGGCGCAGCTGACCAGCGCCTCGCCCGGTCTGTCCGGCGTCGCGGCGTCGATCCGGCAAGCGCTCAAACTGCCGTACGTGGCGCTGCTCCGCGACGAGCGACCGGCAGCGGCGGACGGCGACCGGCCGAGCCGGGTGGAGGCGATCGAGCTGAGCTTCGACGACGAGGTGGTCGGCGAGCTCGAGGTCGGTCTGCGACCCGGGGAGCGGCGGCTCGCCGAGGCGGATCGCCGGGTGCTGGCGCTGGTCAGCGCGCCGCTGGCGGTGGCGGTCCATGCCACCGCGGTGTCGGCGGAACTGCAGCAGTCCCGGGAACGGATCGTCGAGGCACGTGAGGAGGAGCGGCGGCGGTTGCGCCGCCAGTTGCACGACGGGCTGGGCCCGACGCTGACCGGGATCGCGTTCACCGCGGACGCGGCTGCGAACCATGTCAGCGACCGGGACCGGGTCACCGAACTGCTGGCTGCGCTGGGCCGCGACGCCCGCGACGCGTTGGCCGACGTACGGCAGGTGGTCGACGACCTACGGCCGCCGGCCCTCGACGAACTCGGACTTGCCGGCGCCCTGCAACAGCGGGCCGAGCAACTGAGCCGGCGCTCCGACGGATCGATGGTTCGGGTCCACGTCGACGTGCCGGCTGAGATCCCGCCGCTACCGGCCGCGGTGGAGGTGGCCGCCTATCGGATAGCAACCGAGGCACTGACCAACATCGCCCGGCACTCCGGAGCCGATGCGGCCGTCGTCCGGCTGCGTTGTGTCGACGGTCTGCAGCTGAGCATCACCGACAACGGTCCGCGGAATGGCCGCTGGCAGCCGGGCGTCGGGTTGCAGGCGATGCGGGAGCGGGCGGTCGAGCTGGGCGGTACGTTCGCTGCCGGGCCGACCGCGGACGGTGGAGCGGTGCGGGTGAGCTTTCCGATGGAGACAGGATGAGCGGACTGCGAGTGATCCTGGCCGACGACCACCCGGTGGTCCGGGCCGGCCTGGCGGCACTGCTGACCTCGCTGCCCGATATCGAGGTGGTGGCGGTCGCGGCCAACGGACGCGAGGCGGTGAAGGAGACAGTGCTGCACCGGCCCGATGTCGCCATCCTCGACCTGCAGATGCCGGAGGTCGACGGGTTCGCAGCCACCCGGGAGATCGGCCGGCTGGCACCGGAGGTGGCGGTGCTGGTGCTGACCATGTTCGACGACGAGGACTCGGTGTTCACCGCGATGCGTGCCGGAGCCCGCGGCTACGTGGTGAAGGGCGCGGAGCAGGACGAGATCGCGCGGGCCATCCAGGCGGTCGCCGCAGGCGAGGCGATCTTCTCGCCGGGAGTCGCCCAACGGGTGCTGCGCTTCTTCGCGGCGCCGCCGCGAGTCAGCGAACCGTTCCCCGAGCTGACGGCTCGGGAACGGGAGATCCTGGTGCTGCTGGCCGGCAACCTCGGCAATGCCGCGATCGCGGCCCGATTGGGACTGTCGCCGAAGACGGTGGCCAACCATCTCTCCTCGATCTTCACCAAACTGTGTGTCGCCGACCGAGCGGGCGCGATTCTGCGGGCCAGGGAGGCCGGGCTCGACGCCGGGGGAGCAGATCGGCAGGTGTAGCGTGCCTCAGATGCAGGGTCGGTTGATCGTACGAGGTTCCGCGGTGGCTGTGGCGGCCCTGCTCTCCATCACGTTCGCGGCGGTCTCGCCGACCCAGGCGGCACCACCGAAGATTCCCGATCCGCAGGGACTGCAGCGGCTGCCGGTCAAGCAGACTCCGCAACGTGCGGGGGCCGAGGACCATCCGATGTCGGTCTTCGTGCAGTTCGCCGGCGACGGCGCGGCAGATGTCTCGACGCAGGCGCAGGCCCAGGGTCGCAGCAAGACATCGGCTCGGGACAGAGCCAGGACCCGCCGCGTCGAGGTGCGGTCCACGGCTCGCTCGGTGACTGCCGAGGCGAAACGCGTCGACGGTCGGACGACCGAACTGTTCACCACGAGCAACTCCGTGCCAGGTGTCGGCCTGCGCACGAACAACGCGGCGGTGCAGCAGCTCGCCGAGCGCGACGACGTCGTCAAGATCACGCCGATCACGCGCAAAACGATCAACAACGCGGCCTCCGGGACCCTGATCAAGGCACTGGCGACCTGGCAACAGACCGGCAACACGGGCAAGGGCGTACGAGTCGGCATCATCGACACCGGTATCGACTACACCCATGCCGATTTCGGTGGTGCCGGCACCCAGGAAGCGTACGACGCCGCCCACCGGACGGCCGACTCGGGCGCAGCGTGGATGCCGACGGCGAAGGTCGTGGGCGGCTGGGACTTCGTCGGCGACGACTACGACCCGAACTCCGACGATTCGGCCGCGCAGATCCCTCGTCCCGACCCGAACCCCCTCGACTGCAAGGGTCACGGCTCCCACGTGGCCGGTACCGTCGCAGGCTTCGGCGTGACGGCGAACGGCGGCACCTTCACCGGCACGTACCGCTCGCTGACCGCCGCGGCCGTGCGGGACATGCGGATCGGTCCCGGGATGGCGCCGCGGGCTTCCCTGTACGGGTTGCGGGTGTTCGGCTGTGACGGATCGACCGACGTCGTGCTGCCGGCCTTGGACTGGGCGCTCGACCCCAACGGCGACGGCAACTTCAGCGACCACTTGGACATCGTGAACCTGTCTCTGGGCAGCGACTTCGGCGGCGCCGACGACCCGGAGAACGCGGTGATCGACAAGCTCGCCAAGCATGGTGTGCTGTCGGTGATCTCGTCGGGCAACTCCGCCGACATCACCGACGTGGGCGGATCGCCCGGGAACGCGGCGCGCAGCCTCACTGTCGCCAACAGTGTCGACGGTTTCTCCCGGATGGACCAACTGCAGATCGATGCGCCGGCCGGGGTGACCGGGAAAGCGACCGGGCAGTTCTCCGTCGCCTACCCGTGGTTGAGGTCGGCCCCGGTGTCGGGTTCGGTGGTTCAACTCGCTGACCAGACCAACCTGGACGGCTGCACCCCGCTGTCGGACGCCGATCGGGCTCGGGTCACGGGCAAGGTGGCCTGGCTGGAGTGGGATGACCAGGACGCGACCCGGCGCTGCGGATCGGCGGGTCGCAGTGCGAATGCCAAGGCGGCGGGCGCCATCGGAGCGATCTTCACCAGCAGCCTGAACGCCTTCAATGCCGGGATCACCGGCGATGCCGAGATCCCGGTGTTCCAGCTGACCAAGTCCGGGACCGACAAGCTACGTTCCGCGGCGGCGGCCGGGACGCTGCAGGTCACCTTCGATCCCGCGCTCGCGGTCTCGATCAGCGTGAACGATCGGTCCGCGATCGACACCTTGGACGCCAGCAGCTCTCGCAACAGTCACGGTGCTCCGGGTGTGGTCAAACCCGACGTGGCCGCGCCGGGCAACACGATTCTCAGTGCCCGCAGCGGCTCCGGCAACCTCGGAGCGAGTGAGTCCGGTACCTCGATGGCGGCGCCGCACATCGCGGGAGTCGCCGCGCTGGTCAAGAAGGCGCATCCCCGCTGGAGTGCGGAGCAGGTGAAGGCAGCGGTGATGAACACCGCGGTGCACGATCTCTACAGCGGCCCGAACAAGTCCGGCAGCCGGTACGCTCCCGCCCGCGTCGGCGCGGGCCGGACCGATGCCCGGTTTGCGGTCAAGACCTCGATCCTGGCGTACAGCAAGACCAAGCCGGGGGTGGTGAGCGCCAGCTTCGGTGTGGTGGAGGCGCCGATCACGACTCGCAAGCTGACCCGCAAGCAGAAGGTCACCGTGCAGAACACGGCCGCGAAGAAGCGGAAGGTGACGCTGCGCTACTCGCCGGTGACCAAGCAGCCGGGGGTCAGCTACAGCGTCAGCCCGAAAAAGGTGACCCTCAAGGCCCGCAGCAAGAAGACCGTGACCGTGACGATGACCGTCCGTCCGTCGGCGTTGCGGCGCACACTCGATCCGACCATGAGTGCCACCACGGTCTCCGAGGTCACCGGTGCGAGTGGGCGCCGGCAGTTCGTCTCGGACGCCTCCGGTCACCTGCTGGTGAAGCGATCCGGTCAGCCGGCCCTGCGGGTGCCCGTCTACGGTGCCGCCAAGCCGACCTCGTCGACCAAGGTCGCTGCGGTGCGGACCGCGAACAGATCGATGCTCGAAGTGACCGGGCGGGGTTTCGCCCAAGGCTCCGGGTCGAAGGCTTTCCAGTCGCTGGCGTCGCCGCTGGTACTCGGCAGCACCAGTCGGAAACTGCCGACCTGCGCGGCTCGGCAGGTCGACGACTGCGTCCTCAACTCGACCGCGCGGGCAGTCGATCTGCAGTACACCGGGCTGGGGTTGCAGCCGAGTGAAGATCTCGGCTGGTTCGGCTTCTCGGCCTGGGGCAACTGGCCGACGATGGCGGTCGGCGGCAACGAGGTCGACTTCGAGGTCGACGTCGACGGCGACGCGAAGGCGGACTACTGGGTCATCTACTGGGCCGGTGCGAGTGACCAGCCGCTGTCGGTGGTCTTGAACAGCGACGGCGAGGCGGTTGCGGCCGTGCCCGTCAACCTCACTGCCGGGTCGGTGGACACCAATGCCTACGACAGCAACGTCGCGGTCCTGCCGTTCTTCCTCAGCGACCTCGGGGTTCCTGACGGGGCCACCTCCTACCCGATCCGCTACCGTGCGGTGACCTACAGCGGCTACGGAAATCCCCGGACCGAGCTGGTCGACACCACATCCTGGGTGTCGGCTGACCTGGCGAAGCCGGCCGTCACGTTCGCCACGCCGTTGTTCGCGGACCGGAACAAGATCAAGGTCAACTATCAGTTCGATCGGAAGTCCTCGACCAAGGCGCTGATCCTGCACTTGCACGGCAAGTCGGGGCAGCGCGCTCAGATAGTCCCGCTGCGCTGATGACTTCAGCGCTGCAGAGACTGCTCGTTCGTCACGTCCAGGCCGGCACCATCCCGGGGGCCGTCGCGCTCCTGGGGCCCGCCGACGGCGATCCGGAGGTGGTGGCCGTGGGCGTCGCCGCGGTCGGCGGCACCCCGATCCGGCCGGACGCGATCGTGCGGATCCAGTCGATGACCAAGGCGATCACGGCCGTGGCCGCGCTTCGGCTGGTGGCGGCGGGCAGGCTCGGTCTCGACGACGGGCTGGAGCCGTGGCTGCCGGAGCTGGCGGATCGACGGGTGCTGACCTCCCCGGTCGCGGACCTCGGCGACACGGTCCCGGCCGAGCGTTCCATCACGCTCCGCCACCTGCTGACCAACACCAGCGGGTACGGCGGGATCGTGGTTCCGTCTCCCTTGCAACAGGCCATGGCCGAGAACGGAACCGAGGCCGGACCGGAGCCGGTCGGGCTGGGTGCGGAGGAGTGGTTGACCCGGCTGGCCGAGTTGCCGCTGGCGTTCCAGCCGGGAGAGGGCTGGCGCTACCACCACTCGTTCGGGATCCTCGGCATCCTGATCTCGAGGATCACCGGCCGGCCGGCCGGCGATCATCTTCGCGACGACCTGCTGGACCCGCTGGGCATGGTCGACACCGGATTCTGGGTGCCGAACGAGAAGCTCGATCGGCTGCCGGCCGCGTACCGGCTCGACGACAGCGGACTGGTCGAGACCGAGCCCGCCGGTGGCGGCTTCTACGCCGGTGAGCCACCGTTCGCCCTCGATCATGCCGAACTGGTCTCGACCGCCGGCGACTACTTCAGGTTCCTGCGACTGCTGGCGGGCGGTGGCGCGGTCGACGGCCGGCGGTTGTTGTCGGCCGAGCACGCGGCAGCAATGGTCACCGATCAGGTGCCGGCGAGGGTGAAGACCCCGGACAGCTTCTTCCCTGGTTTCTGGGACCAGGTGGGCTGGGGTTTCGGAGTCTGCGTCCAACTCGGTGGTCCGCACAGCGGGCGGTACGGCTGGTCGGGTGGTCAGGGCACGGACTTCTTCGTCGACCCCGACGGCACGATCGGCATCCTGCTCACCCAGGTCGAGCTGGGTGAGCGGACGTGGGGACTGTTCGAGGAGTTCCAGCAGATCGACCTGTGCTGATCAAGCGCCATCAGCAGCTGACCCTCTCGCTGGGTACGGTCGCAACTCACGACTTTTCTTGGAGGGTGACGTAAATGGCGTTCAGGATCATGAAGCGCTGGGTGTCCATCGCCGCAGTAGGTTTGTGTACGGCCGGGCTCGTCTTCGCCTCGGCCTCACCCGCGGCGGCCTGGAGAGAACCGGACGCGAAGGGGCTGGCTAACCCTGGTGTGACTCAGCGGCCGGACGGGCGCTGGGTGGTTCACTCGACTGGCAGTATCGCCGGACACAGGGTCGGGCTCAGCAAGACGACCCGGCCCGGCGGCAGCTACGGGGTGTCGAAGCGGCAGCTGCTCGACAAGCGGCCTTCCTGGGTGCCGAAGAATGCGCAAGGCGTCTGGGCACCTTCGGTCGTCCGGTCCGCCACGGGTCAGTACGTGGTCTTCTACGCTGCCCGCGTGAAGGGTACGAAGTCCGCTCGGTGCATCGGCACCGGCTTCGGCCCGAAACCGGAAGGACCGTTCCAGCACAGTGAACGCGCTCTCGCCTGCTGGAAGAAGTCAGGAACGAATCCGTGGGACAAGATCAAGAGTGAGGGTGCAGGTTTCTCCCTGATCGACCCGACGCCGGCGTGGGTGCAAGGACGACTCGTGTTGACCTACAAGACCGGCAAGAAGACGAAGGGTCGCTGGCACACCACCACGCGCATGGTTGAGCTCGACCCCGACGACCCTACCCGGACACGGGCGGACGGACACCGCAACAGCATCAAGCTCACCGACTGGCGGAACAAGTACATCGAAGAGAATCCGGTTCTGGTCGAGCACGGCGGCACGCTGACCTTGTTCACGTCGCGGGGCTGGTACGGCACCTGCCGGTATTCGACCGTCTACCGCCAGAACAAGAGTCTATGGACCGGCTGGATGAAGAAGAAGCCGAAAGCGCTGCGTTTCGCCACGAAGCCGAACACTTGCGGCACCGGGAACGGCCAGGTCGTGCAGCAGGCAGGAACTGGCCGGTGGCTCTACTTCTTCAACGGTCACACGAAGAAGTCGACCCCGGGAGGACCCAAGGGTCTCTATGTCGGCGAACTCACCTGGTCCAACGGCCGGCCCCGGGTGGCGAAGCTGCTGTGACGACCGGCATCGGGTGATACTTGAGCGTATGACCGGCTCCCAGGATGCAGACCGAGATCGGCACCTGATGGCGGACACCTTCCTGGGCGGTTTGCGTGATCACCACGTGCACCTGGGGCTGGTCGACGCCGCGGCGCTCGGGGAGTCGGTGCTCAGTGCCGTCGACGACCTGGGCTGGAGCCTGGGCGGAGCGCGGGCCTGGCAGGACTCCGGTCCCGGCGGGTTGCAGGTCCGGATCGCGGGCCCCTTTCTGACAGCGCCCGGCGGCTATCCCGCCGGCCGCTCCTGGGCGCCGCCGGACGCGGTTGTGGGGATCGACTCCGCCGGGGCCGCGGCCGCGGTCGTCGCCGGCCTGGCCGGCCAGGTCGACATGATCAAGGTCGTGTTGCACACCGGGATGCCGTTGCTCGGTGATCAGGAACTGGCCGGGGTGGTCGATACTGCCCACCGACACCGGCTGCCGGTCGTTGCGCATGTCGAGGGCGACGGTCAGGCGGCTCGGGCGCTGACTGCCGGGGTCGATGTGTTGGCGCACACTCCCTGGACCGAGCGACTGACCGACGAACTGGTCGCGGGACTGGCCCGGCATACGATCATGATCAGCTCGCTGGCGATCCACCTCGATGACGAGAAGTCGTACGCGGTAGCGATTGACAACCTGTCTCGTTTTCGTCAGGCCGGCGGGACCGTGCGTTATGGCACCGATCTGGGCAACGGGTCTCGGCCACCTGGTCTCGACCAGGACGAGCTGCGGGGCCTGGTCGATGCCGGGCTGGGGGTCGAGGCGATCATCGCCGCGATTGCGACCGCGGAGCAGCGGCCCGGGTGGGTGACGTCGAGTCCGTACGACCGGCCCGGATCTGTCGCCGAGATCGTGAACTGGTTCGCGACCGTACGACGCTGCCGGACCTCGACATGGTGACCGCCGCCGCGCTGGACGCGACCGATCCGCTGGCTGGGTTCCGGCGGCACTTCGCCGGTTCCGAGGACGGCGTGGTCTGCTACCTGGACGGCAACTCCCTGGGTCGTCCGATGATCGGCGTCGCCGAGCGGCTCGCCGAGTTCGTCGACGACGCCTGGGGCCGACGGCTGATCCGGGCCTGGGACGAGACCTGGATGGCTGAGCCGACGACGCTGGGGGATCGGCTGGCCGAGGTCGTGCTGGGCGCGGCACCGGGCCAGACGGTCATCGGCGATTCCACCTCGGTGCTGCTGTACAAGCTGATCCGAGCCGCGGCAGACGCCGATCCCAGCCGGACCGAGCTCGTCGTCGACCGGGAGAACTTCCCGACCGACCGGTTCATCCTGCAGGGCATCGCCGCCGACCGCGGGCTGACCCTGCGCTGGCTGGAGCCCGACCGGACCGCCGGGGTCGACCCGAGCGAGGTTGCGGCGGTGCTGTCGGAGCGGACGGCGCTGGTGCTGCTCAGCCATGTCGCGTACCGGTCCGGTTTCCTGGCCGACGCGCCGGCCATCACCGCACTGGCGCACGACGCGGGAGCGCTGGTGCTGTGGGACCTGTGCCACTCGGTCGGCTCGGTGCCGCTCCGACTGGACGACTGGCAGGCGGACCTGGCGGTCGGCTGCACCTACAAGTACCTCAACGGCGGTCCGGGAGCACCGGCGTTCTGCTATGTCCGGACCGACCTGCAGCCTCGGCTGCGGCAACCCGATCTGGGGCTGGATGGGGGCTGAAGACCCGTTCGCGATGGGCCCTGACTACCGCCCGGCCGAGGGGATCCGCCGGTTCGTCACCGGTACCCCGCCGATCGTGGCGATGCAGCCGATGAAGCTGATGCTGGAGTTGATCGCGACGGCCGGCATCGAGGCGATCCGGGCCAAGTCGATCCGGCTCACCGAGCGAGCCGTGACCCTGGTGGACGAGTGGCTGCGGCCGCTGGGCGTCGTGCTGGCCAGCCCCCGAGATCCCGAGCGACGTGGCTCGCACGTGACGATCGAACACTCACAGTTCCGGGAGGTCTGTGCTCGGCTCTGGCAACGTGGGGTGATTCCCGACTTCCGCTCCCCGAACGGCATCCGGATCGGGCTGTCGCCGCTGAGCACCAGCTTCACCGAACTCGAGCTGGGCATCGAGGCGATTCGGACAGAACTCCTCGAACTCGACGGATAGTCGGCTGGTGGACCAACAACGGATCGTGCCCGGCTCGGAGGCGGCGGATCATCCACCGCCTCCGCCGAGACGTCGACGTGCCTGACGTTCACGCCGCCGCCCAGTCCATGGGGAACGCCGACCGGTGCATACGCTAGGCGGCGCTACGTTGCAGGGCGGTTGCAGCGAAACTCCAGATCGAGCGCAATCAGGTGCTCGGTCACCTCCGGTAGTCGCGACGACGAAGGGGGCAGGACCGCCAGCGCCCGCGACCAGATTGCGAAATCGTCCCGGCCGTACGGCGTATCGGCGAACGCGAGCAAGGCGTCGGGGTCGTCGCAGGCGAGCAGCCGGCCGCGGAGTTGCCGATGCAGATCCTCACGGAGCTGCTCCACTCCGGGGGCACCGGACGTCGGCAGCACCGGCCCGCGGTAGCGAGCGACCGCCGGACGCAACCGGCCCGCAGCGAGATCGGTACGAAGCTCGGCGACGTCGGTGGTCAGTTGGGGGAGTCGATAGGGTCGCGAGAGCAAGGGCACCGGACCCAGCTGGGAGCGAAGCCGGGACAGTTCTGCGCGGACGGTGACCATGGCCTGGTCGTCGTCGCTGAGCGCGACCGCGAGTTCGGCGCTCGACAGGCCGTCGAACGAGGTGGCCAGCAGCAACATGATCTCGCTGTGCCGCAGACTCAGCTCCGTGGTGGTACCGGGGTGGGTGAACCGTGCCGAGCGACGGCCGAGCACCTCCAGCCGAGGCAGCGCCGACGAATCGTCCTCTGCGCCCGGTGCCGGGACCGCGGGAGTGGCCAGCCGAGTGATTCGCAGCTCCGCCTCGACGGCCGCGACGGTGGCCCGAACCAGCGCGAGCGACTGCGGCACCACGACCTCCGGGCCACCGGTCAGGTCCAGCACCCCGAGGATCGCACCGGTGTCAGGCTCCCGGATCGGTGCCGCCGAACAGCTCCACGGCGTCACCGGACGAAGCAGGTGCTCGGGTCCGAAGATCTGCACCGGCCGGCCGAGGGCAAGTGCGGTGCCGGGTGCGTTCGTTCCCGCCGAGCCCTCGCTCCAGTCCGCCCCGGGCATGAAGTTCATCTGCTCGGCACGGGCGCGCAGCACCGGGTCACCCTCCACCCAGAGCAGCTGACCGGCGGCGTCGCTGACAGCCACCAGCAGGCCGGCCTCGGCGGCGTCCTCGATCAGCAGCCGGCGGATGACCGGCATGGCGATGGCCAACGGGTGCAGGGCGCGGGCCTCGGCCAGCCGAGCATCGTCCAGTGGCAGTCGGGCCACTGAGCGCTCCGGATCGACGCCGCTGCGGACACTGCGCCGCCAGGAGTCCGAGACGACCGTTCGGAGGTTAGGATCAATCGCGCCGGAACTCACGAAGCTGTCGTGCAGCACGTGGAGTTGGCGACTGAGGTGTGTGGGATCAGCGCCCGGCGGGATCGCCAGGGCGTCGGGTCGACCCACGGACACAACCATAGTGGGCCCGACCCTACATATGTACGCCGTCCAGGCGATACCCACGTTTCGCGATCGTGACGATCAGAGCAGGCCCCAACGTCGGTGAGCGGAGAAAGGTCACCGTCTCGACCATGCTCGGAAGGCCACCACGGGCAGGAGGTTATGCCAACCCGGTTCCGACGACGTAGGCTGCTCCCGATCTAGATCGTTTCAGAACGTGAGGGGAAGGCGTCATCACGGAGAGTTCGGTCCCGGGGATCATCTGGCGCAGCAGGTTCCTGCGGTCGGCGTTCGTCGCGCTGCTGCTGTCGGGCATCGGGGTGTCGGCGACCACCCCGCAACTCACCCTGTTCCTGGTCGGTGATCTCGGCGCTTCGGTGCCGGTGGCCGGGCTGTATTACCTGGTCAACTTCATCGCCCCGGTCGCCGGCTATCTGCTCGGCAATCTGTCCGATCGGCAGTCCGATCGGCTGACGCTGTTCCGGGTGTGTGGCGTGATAGGCGGCGTCGGCTGGCTGCTGATGGGTCTGGCCACCCAGGTCTGGATGCCGTTCGCGATCGGCGCGGTCGCGCTCAGCCTGTCCGGGGCTTCGATGGGGCTGCTGTTCGCGGCGGTCCGCGACCATCTGACCCGGCACGAGACGCCTGCTGCCGACCGGGTGATCGCCGCAGTCCGGATGGCCTTCACGGTGGGCTGGATCCTCGGCCCGATCCTCGGCAGCTGGTTCGGCGCGGCGTACGGTCTGCGGCCGCTGCTGTTGGCCACCGCCGTGCTGACCGTCGGCAAGATCCTGCCGCTGGGTGTGCAACGGGTGCCGCGTCTCGTCGTCAGGTCGGCGGTCCCGGCGCTGCCTCGGGCGGAGCCGGACGGTGGCAGCCGTGGGTCGCGAGTGCCGCTGTACGCGTTCGTCGCCTGCTGTGTGCTGGCGATCAGCGGCGACACTATCAAATTCGCGTTCCTGCCCTTGTACATGGCTGACGACCTCGGCACCTCCGAGACCCTCCGCGGCGCGGTGATCGCCATCCAGCCGCTGGTGGAGCTGGCGCTGATGCCGTACTTCGCCTGGCTCGCCGACCGGATCACTCCGATCCGAGTGGTGGCCATCGGTGCTGCCTTCGGGGTGGCCGCCAACATCGCGTATGCGACCAGTGAGCACGTGCTCGGTCTATTCGTGGGGCAGATCCTGATGTCCGCGTTCTGGGCGGCGATCGCCGGACTCGGTGTGACCGTTGCCCAGCAGCTCTACCCCCACGGTGTCGGTCTCGCCTCGTCGGTGTTCATGAGCTCGATCATGCTGAGCGGCGGCCTCGGCGGCGCGATCGGCGGACTCGGCACGGCGCTCGTCGGCGTTCCGCAGGTGTTCTATATCCCCGCGGTGCTTGGCGCCTTCGGCACCGTGGGTCTGATCGTGCTCGCGCACCGCCACCAGGCCAGCAGTCTGGTGTTCAGCTCAGCAGCGTCGCGAACCGGTGAATGACGGGTCGCCAGGTCGACTGCAGGATCGCGTCGTTGTCCTCCATCTCGGTCAGCCAGGCGGTCGCTCGCTCGGCGGTCAGGGTCCCGCTGTCGACATCGGCGGCAGCCCACACGCGTACCGTCTCGGCGTCGACCTCCGGATGGAACTGCACACCCCAGACGCGATCGCCCAGCCGCATCGCCTGGACACCGGCTGTGCTCCGAGCCAGCTCGACCGCACCGGGTGGCAGTTCGACGACGAGATCGTTGTTCCAGTGCACGGCGACCGCATCGGGGCTGACGCCGCCGAACAGTGGGTCGGTGGCAGCTGCCGGTTGCAGCCCGACCGTCGGCGTGCCGCCCTGCTGACCGGCTGGTGATTTGGCCACGCGGCCGCCTGAGGCGACCGCCAGCAGTTGGTGGCCGAGACAGATTGCCAGGGTGGGGATCTGGTCGGTGACGGCCTGCGCCAGGAGTGCCTTGGTGGCTGGCAGCCAGGGCGCGATCTCGTCGTCGTACGCCCCGACGTCGCCACCCAGCACCAGCAACCCGGCGTACGAGGACAGCTCGGTAGGTTGCGGATCGCCGGCGTACGGTCGCACGACCTCCAGCTCGTACCCCTCCTCGCGCAACCACGCACCCACCCGCCCCGGCGGGTCCACCGGAGTGTGCTCGATGACCAGGATCGATGGCGCGGTGGGTCTGGTCATGCGAACCTCGTCTCAGCCGTATCTGTCTGCTCGCCGAAACGGTATAGGCTCGGTTCCGGCCAGATACACCACGCCCGGGGCCTGATCGAGAGTTACCTGGTGTTGGCGCGTGTCAACCGAGGCGCGTCAGCGCTTGTTCTACGGCGATTTCGACTCGCGCGAAGCCGCAACCCAGGCGAGGGTTTCACGGGAGGGCCGACGTCGGAAGAATCTGCTCTCTCGCCAACTGCCGTTGACCGTCGGATCCTGACCGGCCACGTCATCGCTAGTCATGAACCACGACTCTACAAAGGAGGATTGCGACCTTCAGTACCCTTACCGCCGGGGCTGTGCTGGTCGAGTGACTCGAGTGTCTCCGCGATGTCGGTGACATCGACCTTGAGTCCGACACTTGCTGTTCGTTGACGGAAGCGGGTGTCCGTCGGCTGCGCACAGCGGTGAACCTTCCAGATTCCGCGTTGTCGAACATCGGTCAAGTGCCGCGCGGCGGTCACGAAGTCAGTGTCGTCGTGCAGGACCTCCAGACCGTGATGAGCTGCCACGCCGCAGACGACCAGGTCGACGACGGAGAAGGCACGTAGGGTCCCGGCTCGGG
The DNA here is from genome assembly GCA_047605905.1 of Microlunatus sp. Taxonomy (GTDB): domain Bacteria; phylum Actinomycetota; class Actinomycetes; order Propionibacteriales; family Propionibacteriaceae; genus Microlunatus. Next base: position 5,781 of record JASGEZ010000137.1, on the reverse strand, counting down.
CAAGCGAGTGCTGCGCGGCGTCGACCCACCGCCAGATGCTTTTCGGAACCGATACGTCTGGATAGAAGAGTTGGAGATCCTCGCTCATGGCTTCGAACTCGGTCAGGCTCCTGGCTGAGCGGCACATCTCAATTCGCTGCGGACTGCAAGTGCGAACCTGGCCGGCTTCGATTGTGGCCTGCCAACGCCTCTGGATCTCTGGCTCGCGCCACAGGCGCCACAAGGCAGAGGAATCGATCAGGTACATGTCAGACCGGGCCAGCCTTGTCCTCGGCTCGTAGTCTCTTCCAACCTTCGTAGTCCCACGACTGAGCGCGCTCGATATGGCTGTCGAATTCGGCGGCACGCCGCAGCTTGCCCGCGTAGTCTCGCAACGCCTCGTTGACCGCGTCCTTCTTCGTGGTCAAGCCGGAACGGCGCATCACCTCGGACAATGCCTCGTCGTCCAGGTCGATCTGTGTGACCGCCATGATGGCCTCCCATAGTCGCCGTGCACATGTTGGCAATGTATCTGCCTTCCCAACTTTACCAACATGGGTGAGCCTGGCAGGAAGTGTCACCGCCGACGACTAGTCTGGCTCTCTGCTGGTCGGGTGACGATGCGGAGGTCGTAGGGGTTCATGTCGGATAGCTTCGTCCATCTCCACGTTCACTCCGAGTATTCGATGCTGGACGGAGCGGCCCGCGTCGGCGATCTGTTCGCCGGTTGCGAGCGGATGGGGATGCCGGCGATCGCCGTCACCGACCACGGCAACCTCTTCGGGGCGTACGAGTTCTACAAGGCGTCGAAGAAGTCCGGAGTCAAGCCGATCATCGGCATCGAGGCCTACGTGACGCCCAAGACGCACCGGACCGAGCGCAAGCGAGTCCGCTGGGGCGACGGTGGCGGAGACGACGTCTCCGGCGGTGGTGCCTTCACCCACATGACGTTGTGGGCCGAGAACACCGGCGGCATGCACAACCTGTTCCGGATGGGCTCCCGGGCCTCGCTGGAGGGCTACTTCTACAAGCCGCGGATGGACCGCGAGCTGCTGAACACCTACCACGAGGGTCTGATCGCCACCACCGGCTGCCCCTCGGGCGAGGTGCAGACCTACCTCCGATTGGGCAAGTACGACGAGGCGATCGCCAGCGCCGCGGAGTTCCGCGACATCTTCGGACATGAGAACTACTACGTCGAGTTGATGGATCACGGGCTCTCGATCGAGAACCGGGTTCGGGACGACCTGCTGCGGATCGCCAAGGATCTGAAGCTGCCGCTGGTCGCCACCAACGACCTGCATTACGCCCATCGCGAGGACGCCGCGGCGCACGAGGTGCTGCTGTGCGTCCAGTCCGGCTCGACCATGGCCGACACCAACCGGTTCAAGTTCGACGGCGACGGCTACTACCTGAAGTCGCCGGCCGAGATGCGGGCGTTGTTCGCGGAACTGCCGCAGGCGTGCGACAGCACACTGGAGATCGCCGAGCGCTGCGACATCTCCTTCACCGAGGGCGTCGGCACCTACATGCCGCGCTACCCCTGCCCGCCGGGGGAGAGCGAGCAGTCCTGGTTCGTGAAGGAGGTCGAGACCGGGCTGCAGCGGCGGTTCCCGCTCGGCATCCCGGACGAGGTCCGCAAGCAGGCCGAGTTCGAGACCGAGGTCATCATCTCGATGGGCTTCGCCGGCTACTTCCTGGTGGTCGCCGACTTCATCAACTGGGCCAAGGAGAACGGCATCCGGGTCGGTCCCGGCCGTGGCTCCGGCGCGGGCTCGATGGCGGCGTACGCGATGCGGATCACGGACCTGAACCCGCTGGACCACGGCCTGATCTTCGAGCGATTCCTCAACCCCGACCGCGTCTCGATGCCCGACTTCGACATCGACTTCGACGAGCGTCGGCGGGGTGAGGTGATCCGCTACGTCACCGAGAAGTACGGCGACGACCGGGTCAGCCAGATCGTCACGTACGGCACCATCAAGGCCAAGCAGGCGGTCAAGGACGCCTCCCGGGTGCTCGGCTATCCGTTCGCGGTCGGCGAGCGGATCACCAAGGCGATGCCGCCGCCGGTGATGGGCAAGGACGTCCCGCTCAGCGGCCTGTTCGATCCCGAGCACAAGCGCTACAACGAGGGCGGCGAGTTCCGGGCCCTGGTCGAGAGCGACCAAGAGGTCGCCAAGGTGGTCGAGACCGCGCGCGGTCTGGAGGGCCTGAAGCGGCAGTGGGGCGTGCACGCGGCCGGCGTGATCATGTCCAGCGAGCCGCTGATCGACATCATCCCGATCATGCGCCGCGAGCAGGACGGCGCGATCATCACCCAGCTCGACTATCCGACGTGCGAGTCGCTGGGCCTGATCAAGATGGACTTCCTCGGGCTGCGGAACCTCACCGTGCTCGACGACGCGGTCAAGAACGTCAAGCTCAACCGTGACTTCGACCTCGTCCTGGAGGACCTGGAGCTGAACGACCCGGCGACGTACGAGTTGCTGGGGAAGGGCGACACCCTGGGTGTGTTCCAGCTCGACGGCGGGCCGATGCGCTCGCTGCTGAAGCTGATGCGGCCGGACAACTTCGAGGACATCTCGGCGGTGCTGGCGCTCTATCGGCCGGGCCCGATGGGTGCCGACAGCCACACGAACTATGCGCTGCGCAAGAACAAGCGCCAGGAGATCACCCCGATCCACCCCCAGCTGGCCGAGCCGCTGGCCGACATCCTGGATACCACCTACGGCCTGATCGTCTATCAGGAGCAGGTGATGGCGATCGCGCAGAAGGTGGCCGGCTACAGCCTGGGCCAGGCCGACCTGCTGCGGCGCGCGATGGGCAAGAAGAAGAAGGAGATCCTCGACGCCGAGTTCATCCCGTTCTCCAACGGGATGAAGGAGAACGGCTACTCCGACGCTGCGATCAAGGCGTTGTGGGACATCCTGGTGCCGTTCTCCGACTACGCCTTCAACAAGGCGCACACCGCGGCGTACGGGCTGGTGTCCTACTGGACGGCCTATCTGAAGGCGAACTTCCCGGGCGAGTTCATGGCGGCGCTGCTCACCTCGGTGGCCGACGACAAGGACAAGATGGCGCTCTATCTGGGCGAGTGCCGCCGGATGGGCATCCAGGTGCTGCCGCCGGACGTGAACGAGTCGGCCGCCAACTTCACCCCGGTCGGGAAGGACATCCGCTTCGGGCTGACGGCGATCCGAAACGTCGGTCACAACGTCGTCGACGGCATCGTCTCGGCTCGCACCGTTGCCGGGAAGGCCGCCGACTTCTACGGCTTCCTGGATGCCGTGCCGCTGCCGGTCTGCAACAAGCGAGTCATCGAGTCGCTGATCAAAGCCGGGGCTTTCGACTCCATGGGACACAGCCGCCGCGCGCTGATGACGGTGTTCGAGAACGCGGTCGACGGGGTGCTGGACCTCAAGCGGAACTCCGCGCACGGCCAGGACGACCTGTTCGGTGCCGGATTCGGCGACGAGGACGACGTGGCCGCGATGCCGCTGAGCACCGTGCCGGACCTGCCGGACTGGGACAAGCGGACCAAGCTCGCCTTCGAGCGCGACATGCTCGGTCTGTACGTCAGCGACCACCCGCTGCAAGGACTGGAACACATCCTGGTGGCCGAGCGCGACATCGGCATCGGCGAGTTGATGAGCGACGACGGACCGCGCGAAGGCATGGTGACGATCGCCGGGATGATCACCTCGATCACCCGGAAGACCACCAAGCGCGGCGACATCTGGGCCATCGTCTCGGTCGAGGATCTCGAGGCCTCGGTCGAGGTGCTGCTGTTCCCGAAGGCGTACGAGCTGGTCTCCACGGTGCTCGCCACCGACGTTGTGGTGCGGGTCAAGGGCCGGGTGAAGTCCGACGACGACTCGGTGTCGATCAATGCCCAGGAGCTGACCCTGCCGGACGTCACCGAGGCCCCGTCCGGTCCGGTGGTGATCTCGCTGCCGGCAGTGCGGTGTACGCCGCCGGTCGTGCAGCAGCTCTCCGACGTGCTGAAGTCCCACCCCGGCACCACCGAGGTGCGGCTGAAGCTGGTCAAGCCGGAGAAGACGATCCTGATGCGACTGGACAACCAACTCCGGGTCACGCCGTCGCAGCCGCTGATGGCCGACCTGAAGGCGCTGCTGGGACCGTCCTGCCTGGCCGCCAGCGGGCGGCTCGAGACCTCCGGTGTCTGAATCGCCGCGCTTCGGCCGGCTGGTCGTCGGGTTCCTCGCGCTCTCGGCCGCCCTCGGTGCGGGGGCGGGAGCGCTCTGGTGGCTGATCGTGCCATTGCCCGCCTATCAGCTCGATCCCGAAGGCCGGGCCTCGGTCACCGAGCGGGAACTGACCCAGTTCTTCGCCGGCGACGCCTGGTTCTGCCTGCTGGGCGTGCTGGTCGGCGTCGGACTGGGCATCATCGGCTACCGGCTGCTGCGTGATCTCGGCTGGCCGCTGGTGATCGTGGTGGTACTTGGTGCCATCGCCGCCGGGCTGTTGTGCTGGTTCGTGGGCTACAAACTAGGACCGGGCGACTTCGTGCCGCGACTGGCGGACGCCCAGCCGGGCGGATCGGTGCCGATCGCGCTCACCATCCGCGCCAAGGCCAGCTTGCTGCTCTGGCCGTTGTGCGCCGTCACTCCGGTCCTGCTGGCCTCCTCGCTCGGCAAGGACACCGAGGAGCCCGGACCGCTGCTTCCGTGGCGGCGTCGGCGCAAGGCGATCGAGTCAGTGAGCGATCAGGGCTGACTGTGCGCCGGTGATCGCGCGCAGATCAGCCGGTGCGAGCTCCACCTGCAGACCACGACGGCCGGCGGAGATGAAGATGGTGTCGAAGTCGTCGGCGCTGCTGTCCAGCACGGTCGGCAGCTTGGTGCGCTGGCCGATGGGGGAGATGCCGCCGACCACGTAGCCGCTGCTGCGAGCGGCCACCCGGGGGTCGGCCATGGTGGCCTTCTTGGCACCGAAGACCGCAGCCAGCTCTTTGAGATCGAGTTGGTGCGCAACCGGAACGACGGCCACCACCAGGCGTCCCGCGATGTCGGCGACCAGGGTCTTGAACACCCGTGCCGGGTCGTTGCCGAGCGCCGCCACCGCCTCGTCGCCGAAATGGGTGTTGTCGTCGTGATGCTCGTACGGGTGCAGGGTGAAGACGATGCCGGCCTGGGTCAGCGTGGTCGTCGCGGGCGTACCGCCATGCGCTTGTTGTTTGCTCCGCTTAGCCATGGCTCGTTCAGTAGCGAGCGAGTTCTTCGCGGCTGAGTTCGGCCAGACCCAGTCCTTGCATCGTCCGGGCGGCCTCGGCCCGGAAGTCGCGGGCGAGGACGACCGAGGCGATCTGCACCACCGCATCCATCACCGGGGTAGGCACCCCGAGGGACCGGGCGAGGTCGCTGAAGAGCACCATCGAGTAGCCGACGTCCTCGGTCAGATAGCGATTGTCGAGCGAGCTCTGGGCCTTGATCCCCAGGAATCCGGGCGCCTTCGAATAGCCCGTGGTGTAGTTCTCCTCGGTCATATAGCCCTGCATCACCCCGATGGCGGGCTCCGACAGGATCGTCACCCCGAGTGCGGTGGCGATCGCGATGCGCTCGGCGTCGACGGCTTCCATCAGGCGACCGGTGGAGGTGGTCACCCCGTCCTCGTAGAAGTTGAAGTCGCCCCCGGTGCGGTCGATGAGCGCGGCGTTCAGCAAGGTGACCGCCGGGTGGATGACCGGATTGCCGTTCTGCAGTGCGGTCTGGAAGACACTGGCCGCCTCCGGGATGTGCGGCCAGACTGGTCGCAGGACGTCCAGGAGACGAGGTGCGG
>JASGEZ010000136.1:0-24911 GCA_047605905.1 Microlunatus sp. | reverse complement strand
GCCGCCCTCGGCCTGGGCACACGCCGCCGATCCGCCACGTCGCGCGGCCCGGCCTGGTGCGGCGGGGCCGGCGGACAAGGCCGCACCGGGTTCCAACCGCGACAAGGTGCTGACCACGATCCGCGCGCTGCTGGCCAAGGCCGAATCCACCCAGTTCGCGGCGGAGGCGGAGGCGCTGACCGCGAAGGCGCAGTCGATGATGACCAAGCACGCGATCGACGAGGCACTCCTGCACGCCGGGGAAGCGGAGTCGGTCGAGGTGATCAGCCGCCGAATCCTGATCGACAATCCCTATCTGCTCGAGAAGGTCCATCTGCTTTCGGAGGTGGGGAGGGCCAACCGGTCCAAGGTGGTGTGGATGTCGGATTTCGCCATGGCCACGGTGGTGGGCACACCCGTGGATGTGGATCAGGTCGAGCTTCTATTCGTGTCGCTGCTGATCCAGGCCACCCGGGCGATGGCGGAGGCCGGTGCGGCCCGATCCGGTTCGTTCGACCGGTCACCACGGTTCCGACGGTCCTTCCTGACGGCGTACGCCATCCGGATCGGTGAGCGACTGACCGAGGCGGATGCCGAGACGACCGCGTCATACGGATCGGATCTCGTCCCGGTGCTGAGCCGGCAGGCCGAAGCGGTCGACGCGCGCTATGAGGAACTCTTCCCGCACACGACCCAGATGAGTTCACGGAAGACCTACGATCGACGTGGTTGGGACGCCGGTCGTCAGGCCGCCGACCAGGCTCGGTTCGTGCAGGGCCGGATCGCGGGGTGAATCGGGCAGAGATCAGGAGGGGAGCCGGTCGAAGGTGTCCGGGTCGGGTCCGGTGCGCTGATTGCGGTTCAGCGCACTGATCGCGGTCAGGTCGTCATCGGTCAGTTCGAAATCGAACAGCTGGAGGTTCTCCCGCAGCCGCGTCGGGTGCACCGACTTCGGGAAGATCACATCACCGCGCTGGACGTGCCAGCGCAGTGTCACCTGAGCCGGAGTCCGGCCGACCCGCTCCGCGATGGCGACGATGGTCGGATCGTCGAGGACCCCGCCTCGAGCGATCGGCGACCATGCTTCGGTAACGATGCCGTGGTCGGCACCGTAGGCACGCACTGCTTCGTTGGTCAGATAGGGATTCACCTCGATCTGGTTGACCGCCGGCACGATGCTGCCGGTGGCCAGAATGCGGTCGAGGTGATGGGTCTGGAAGTTGGAAACCCCGATGGCGCGGACTTTGCCGCTGCGATAGATCTCCTCCATCGCTCGCCAGGTCTCGACGAAGTCGCCGATGGTCGGCAGCGGCCAGTGGATCAAGAACAGGTCGAGATACCCGATGTCCAGGGTGGCCAGGGTCTGGTCGAAGGCGGCCAACGCATCGGCGTACGCGTGCGCGCCATTGTTCAGCTTGCTGGTCACGAAGAACTCGGACCGATCGAGACCGGACCCGCGCACCGCTTCGCCGACGCCGGCCTCGTTCCCGTACAACTCGGCAGTGTCGATGTGCCGATAGCCGAGTTCGATCGCGAGCGCGGTGGCGGCCGCGGTCTGTTCCGGTGGGATCTTGAAGACCCCGAGGCCTACTTGCGGGATGCTTATGCCGTTGTTGAGCCTGATGTCGGGAACGTCGGACGTCATGGTCACGCAGCGTACTGAACGAGCGCGGGACCGAAGGAGAACCATGGGGACTCGACGCCTGCAGTTGGGGTGCAGCTTCACCCAGCATTCACAGGTCCCCGTGCATGCGGTCTTCCAGGTCGAACCGGTGCTGGACGGTATCGCGGCCATCGCCGACGAGCAGTGGGTGATCGAGCCGGCTACCCCGACCACGGCGTACCGGGACCTCTACGGGAACCGGTGTCGACGGCTGATGCTGCCGGCCGGTCGGTCGGTGATCAGCTACCGGGCGACGGCCGAGGTGCCCGACGCGACGGAGGAGGTCGACCTGGACGCGCCGGAACTCCCGCCGCACGAACTGCCTGATGACGTCTTGATCTACACCCTGCCCAGCCGGTTCTGCCTGCCCGATGTGCTGGCGAGCGAGGCCTGGTCACGCTTCGGCGGACTGCCGCCGGGATATCGCCGAGTGCAGGCGATCTGCGACTACGTCAACTCCTACCTGACCTTCCAGTACGGAAGCAGCGGGCCGTGGAGCACCGCGGTGGACGTGTACCAGTCCCGGTACGGGGTCTGTCGTGACTTCGCGCACCTCGCGGTGTCCTTCTGCCGTTCGCTGAACATTCCGGCGCGCTACGTGTTCGGCTACCTGCCGGAGATCGAGGTGGCGCACCGGGAGCAGGCCATGGATTTCGCCGCCTGGATGCAGGTCTGGTTGGGCGACCGGTGGTACACCTTCGATCCCCGCAACAACATTCCGCGCAAGGGCCGGGTGCTGATCGGCGTCGGGCGCGACGCCGCCGATGTCGCGATGAGCACCACCTTCGGCGGCCCGTGGCTGGAATCCATGACGGTGGTGGCCGAGGAGATCACCTCGGTCTGAGGGGTATTGCGAAGGTGTCGATGTCGGTACGCGGCTGCGGCGTCGCCCAGTGCTTCCCATTCGCAACCTGTGCGGCGTCTCTGGCGGGCGGCACCTCGTCGAGCCCGACGACGGTGCAGGCGACCTGATCGTCGGTGAAGCTCAGGTGCAGAATGCACTTGTACTGCTCGGACCGGAAAGAGGCGAATGCCTCCAGTTGGTGGTAGCCCGCTCGCTCGCACAAGATGAGATACGCGGTGAAGACCAGCATTCCGGTGCAGGTGAAGAAGGGCCAGAGGAACAGCACCAGCCAGAGTTTCGGTTGGACCTCGACGAGCCGGAAGATCTGGAGAACAATGGTAACGACCGTCAGTTGAGCGATTCCGTGGATCGAGCCGGCCGCGATGACCCGAAGCAATCGGGCCAGACCGGTGAGATTGGACCGGCCGCGGATCCCGGTGGCGGCGTAGCCGAGGAAGATGGCGGCCAGGATCACCGCCGCGGCGACATCCTGGAAATCCACCCCTTTCGGGCTGTAGGCACGCTGGAAGAACGCAGCGGTCAGCAACAGCCCGACCATGAAGGGGAAGATCGGCCCGTTGAGAAAGGGCAGCTTCCAGGTCTTGTTGCGCATTGCCCGGGACTGTTCCGCACTCGGGTACGTCTTCGCCAGCGTGTAATCGGTCAGCCGACGGGCCCGACTGTGGTTCGGCGGTGTGGGTTCCCACGGCACTGCAAGGGTCGGCTTGAGATGGTGGGTCGACATGGTGAAAGCGCCACCGCCACCGCAGGTCACCAGTTCCGGACCGTCGATGCGCTGGAGTTCGCCGCCGGTCGAGACCGTGGGCATCTTCTGTTCGCTCGGTGCGGCGTTCTGGGTGATCGCAGACGTGGCTTGGTAGCGCGCGTAGTGATGCTTGTCGCCGGTGAGGATCAGCCGCAGCCGTGGATCTCCGAGGCTGCCGAGCGTGCGTCGCAGGAAACCGGTGAGGGTCACCAGCGGAGTCTCCCGATCGAACGGGATCGGCCGCTCGCCGGCTTCGTCGGCTTCCATCCAGCAGGGCGTCGCCGTGCAGACGATCAGGCCCTGATCCTTTCCGACGAGCCTCTCGGCCCTGCGGAAGTACGCCAGCTGAGCTGCGTCGATCGGGGCGTCGAGCTGGGAGTCGAGACCCCATAGCCACCAGTTCGGGTGCACACGCACCGCAAAGTAGCTGCGATTCTGCACGGTCGCCCAGCTGCCCAGCGAGTCCCGCCGGGAGTTGGCCGCGGCAGGCTCGTAGCGGCCGATCCTGGTCAGGCTGTCAGTGCCGACCTCACCGTCGACCCGGATCCAGGATTCACAGAAGACGCGGCGAAACGCAGTGAGCCCGTCGTACCAGTCATGGTTGCCCGGCAGCGCCAGCACGGGTGGTCGGGCAGCTTCGAACGGCCTCGGGTCGGGATCCGGGTGCTCCGCGTAGCGCGCTGCTCGGAAGACTCCGGTGAGGCGTTGCCGATATTCGGCGGCACTGGCCACCGGATACACCTCGTCGCCGCCGAGCACGAGCAGATCGGCGTGCGGCAGCGTTTCGCTCTGCTCCTTCTCGCTCGTGGGGCAGGCCGGGCATCCCTCCAGCAGCCGGGCGACAGCCAGCGTCGCATCGAAGCCGTCTCCGGTGTCGGCCGCGAAGTGGATCTCCGTCGTGTCCTCGCCGGGCGGCAGAGAGCTGGGCGTCAAGGCATAGAACTGTGCGGGGAGAGCGGCCATGGTTTCGCGTTTGTCGGCGAACCGCGCGAAAACGCCTGCCAGGGCAACCTCCAGCCCGGTGCGCACCAGCTGTCTGACCGACAGCCATTTCACCGGCGCGCTTCCGTACTCACCCTTTCGGGGCTCGAGACCGGCCCGGGCCCGTGGATCTTCCTGACTGGTTTCGTTCACCGCGCCACCCCTTTTCGATCGCACTCCAATTCGCCGATCGAGGAGCTTTCATCGTCTCGGAAAGCCAGGCCGGTGGCAATGTCGGCAATGACCCTAGCTCGCGTAGACCGGTGCCTACAACCAGCCCTTACGGCGGAATACCGCGTACAAGATCACGGCGAGCGTCAACATCATGCCCAGCGCCATCGGGTAGCCGAAGCGCCAGTCGAGTTCGGGTATGTGCGCGAAATTCATCCCGTAGATGCCGCCGATCAGCGAGGGCGCGAACAAGATCGCGGCCCAGGACGAGACCCGTTTCATCTGGTCGCCCTGTTCCAGGCTCGTCTCGGTGAGCCGTTTCGTCTCCTCGCTCTGCCGCTGGGCGGTCAGGGTGGCGTCCACGCTCAGCGCATTCTGCAGCAGGGTCCTGAAGCCGTCGATCTGGTCTACGATCCGGAGCACGTGGTCCTGAACGTCGCGGAGATTGCGCTGCAACTCGATGTCGACCCGATACTTCTCGAAGCCACGGGCGAGGTTGTCCATCATGGCCACCAGCGGCTTGACCGCCCGCTGGAAGTCCATCACCTCACTCATCAGCAGATAGATGCGCTGCGAGACGTCGGGATCGCCGTCGAACAGCTGCTTCTCGATCTCGTCGATGTCGTTCTCCAGCCCGGCGACGACGGGGGAGTAGTCGTCGACGACCTGATCGATGATGCTGTAGAGGATCGCCTCGGGACCTTGGCAGAGCAGACCGGGGTGCTTCTCCAGCCGTTGCCGCACTTGTGCCAGATCGGGACGCTCCGCGTGCCGGATGGTGACCACGAAGCCGGGACCGGTGATCACATGCAGTTCGCCGAACTCGACCTCCTCCTCGTCGTCGAGATAGCGAGCCGGACGCAGCACGGTGAACAGAGTCGTGCCGTAGCGCTCCAGCTTCGGCCGCTGGTGCGCGGCAATCGCATCCTCCACCATCAGATAGTGCAGATCGAACTCCTGCGCCACCGACTGGATCATCGTCTCGCTCGGCCGGTACAGCCCGATCCAGGCGAGTCCGCCGCGGCGTTTCTGGAGGTCGTAGGTCTGTTGCAGGGTCGGCGGGGAATCGACGCGGTAGCCGTCCACATAGACGGCGTTGTCCACCACTCCTGGCTTGGGCACGAGGTCAGCCTTGCACAGGGGTGTGATCATGATCGGGTGGACTCGGTCATCGACCGGCTGCGGCAAGCCGGATGCGTCTATGCCGAGGATGAGGCCGCGGTCTTGGTCGAGGCCGCGGGCGGCGATGACCTTGAACTGGAGCGTCTGGTGTCCGTGCGGGTCGGTGGTGCGCCATTGGAACCCTTGCTGGGTTGGGTGGCCTTCGGCGGACTGCGCGTTGCGGTCGGTCCCGGAGTGTTCGTGCCCAGGGTGCGCACCGAGCTGCTGGCCGAACTGGGGCTGGCTCGACTCGGCAGCGACGCGGTGGCGGCCGGTTCTGTGGTTACTGACGCCGTGGTTGTCGAGCTGTGCTGCGGGGTGGCGGCTGTCGCGGCCGTCCTGCAGCGCTCGGGCCGGATCCGTGAGCTCTATGCGGTCGACATCGATCCGATCGCGGTTGGCTATGCCCGCCAGAATCTGTCCGAGCCGGCGGTGACGCTGGCCGGTGACCTGTACGAACCGATGCCTGCAAGGCTTCGTGGCCGGGTCGACCTGATCCTCGCCAACGCACCGTACGTGCCCACCGATGCCATCGCGCTGATGCCACGCGAAGCCCGAGACCACGAGCCGCTCGCTGCGCTGGACGGCGGTGCTGACGGTGCCGACATCCAACGCCGGATCATCGCCGCCGCTCCGACCTGGCTCCGGGCATCCGGACATCTGATGATCGAGACCGGGCGCGAGCAATCTACCATCACCGCGACCGCCATGGCCGACGCCGGACTGGTGACCGAGGTGGTCATCGACGACAACCGCGAGGGGACCGTCGTGATCGGGCAGCAGATCTAGAGATCCCACATCACGCTGTGCTCGGGGCGATAGCAGCACACCGTACCCATCCGCACCGACGTGCGGAGGTGCGTGGCGAGACCAGGATGCATCCGATCCAGTCGCAGAAGACTGTCCCGGACCCGAGCGCCGACAGTCTTGCGGGCGCGCTCGCTGACGTCGCCCAGCCGCCGAGACCGCCCGCCGAGTCCGGTCGCGGCGGCAAGTTCGGTGATGATCGCGGTGCGCTCGGTCCGGAACCGGTCGGAGCCATCGGCGTCCCCGCGGCTCTCGGCTTCGGCGATCTGTGCGTCCAGCGCGGAGACGCGAGCCCGGTATTCGGCGCGGGCGCGGTCATCGAGGACAGGATCGGCGCCGAACCGTCGCTCTGTCTGGTCTCCGTCCAGCAGGTCGAGAACGTGCACGTCACGTCCGCCCGCGGCGATGATCGTGTGCAAATCCCGCAATCCTTTCGCGTCGGGCAGCGTCACCGTTCGGCCGTCATAGTCGAGCTGCCAGCGACCATCCTCACTAAGCCGGAACCGTTGTCGAGGATGCCGATCCGGCTCCAGGGCGGCGAGGGCATGTTCGGTGGTCCGCGCCCAGCCGGCGGCACCGAGTTCCCGATGCTGAGCGAGAGCCGACTGATAGTGGCGTTCGGCCAGGGTGACCTGGTGCAAGGCCGCAGCCAAGCTGCCGAGGTGATGGTCGACCGCCGCATGATAGGCGGCGGCGCCACCGACCAGGACATGCCGACCCGCGTGCGGAGCCAGCCGGTCGTAGGCCCACCGGCGTTGCTCGTCGGTGCCGACGGCCGCGAAGACGACGGCTGCCACGGCGTACCGTTCCAGATCGTAGGTCGGGGTTATCGCTCGGACGCTGAAGTCACCGAGTAGCGCTCGCGCTTCGTCCGCGGCTCCGCGCGCCGCCGGGCCCCAGGCTCGGATCAGCGGGAAGATCGGCCACAGCGGATCGGTGGCGTCCATCCGCATCTCCGGTTCGCCGACCCCGAGTGCCACCAATGACCAGCGATGAGTGCAGAAGCAACCGACCGCGTCCGGTTCGCCGATCGCCCGCCCGAGCTCGAGAGCCTCTTCGCCCAGCCGTACCGCCTCGGTCAGCTGCCCGACGATCTGGGCGTACGTGGCCCGCCGGGTGAGAGCTCCCCACCGGCCGCGCGCATGGCCGAGAGCCTCGGCCAGCTCGACGTAGGTCAACAACTCTCGGAGTCCAGCCGGATCTCCCAGCTCGAGCAGGGCCGTGGCCCGCAGCAGATGGCCCTGCGCCGTCAGATCGGCGTCCTTGGCCGCCTCCGCCGCCTGCTGCATCGCAGCGACCAGGGGCAACCGGGTCTGGGCCGATCCCGGCGACCAGGCGACATCGTGTTGCGCCAGTCTCGCCGATGCCACCGCCGCCGGATCCTGGGCGGCCGTAGCCAGCGCGACGGCGCGCTCGGCCGTGGCCACCAGATCGCCGGCCTGCTCGGGAGACTCGGCGGCGCGGCTGCCGTGCCGTGCGACGCGGGTCGATGCCGCCAGCAGCCGGGATCGGAGCACGAGGATGTCGCGTGCGCCCGTCACCGGATCATCGGTGGGCTCGACCGCGGCGAGCTGTCGCTCGGCGTCCTCCAGCAGACCGGCGATCTCGGCGGTCTGCGCCCCGGAGCGGGCGCCGAGGCCGTGGAGCCCGAGCACGCACCGGGCCAGCAGGACGGGATCGCCGAGTTCCTGGGCCAGCTGGGCTGCGATCCGGAGGTGTTCCCAGGCTTCGTCCGAGCGGCCGGCCCGATCGAGTGCCGCCGCGAGGTCCAGCAACACTGCCGCACGATCCTTGTGGTCGGTCAGCAGCTGCAGCGCCTGCTCGTAGTGTCGGGCGGCGTCGGCGTGTCCGAGCCGAGCACTTGCCTCGTGTCCGGCTTGCAGGCAAGCGCCGATCGCCTCCTCGCGCGCTGACGGCCCGGCGCGACACAGGTGGGCGGCCACTCGGCCTGCCGTTCCTGGTCGACCCAGCCCGGCCAGAGCCCGTCCCAGCCGCAGGTGGATCTCACTACGTACCTGCGCAGGCAGCCCAACGAGGATCGCGTCGCGATAGAGGTCATGGGTGAAGTACGGCGGATCGCCCAGGGTGACGATGCCGGCCCGGCCGGCCACGCCGAGCAGATCGGCGGCAGCCGTTTCGTCTGCTGCGGCGCCTGCCGCGACCAGCAGCAACGGCTCGATCTCTCGCCCGGCCGCGGCGGCCCAGTCGAGCAGCTGGACGCATCCGGTGGACAACCTGGCGAGCCGACGCCGGACCGTTTCGATCACACTGGCCGGCAGCATGGTCACGACCGCTGCCGCGGACTGAGCCTGGAGCAGCCGGGCCAATTCGCCGACGAAGAACGGGTTGCCGCCGCTTCGGCGCCACAAGTCCGGCACCACCTCCGGTGGCAGCGGGCGCCCGGGCAGGGCATCGACGAGTCTGGCGACATCGGGCTCGGCGAGTCCGAACAGCGGGATCTGCGTCGTGGCACCGACCAGTCCGGCGAACCTCGATGTCGTCTCGTCATCGCGGTAGGCGGCGACGAACAGCACTCTGCGGGTGACAGGAGCGCGGGCGAGAAAGTCGAGCAGTTCCAGGGACGGGTCGTCCGCCCATTGCAGGTCATCGATCACCACCACGACCGTTGATCGCTCGGCCAGTTCGCCGAACGCTCGGGCGACCGACTCGAGCAGCCGGAATCGGGCGTCGGCGGCCGCCGCGGCACCTCCGGCTCCCGCCGCTTCGAGGGCAGCAGCACCGGGAGCCGGTTCGAGATTGCTCGGCCACGGCTGCAGCATCTGGGTCCAGGGCCAGTACGGCGGTGCTCCGGCACCCTCCCAGCACGATGCCCGCAGCACGAGGGCGTCCGGCTCGGCACGTGCGGCCAGCCAGGCGAGCAGCGCCGACTTCCCGATGCCGGCCTCGCCGGTCACCGTGATCAACCGACCGATGCCGGTGCGGGCCTGCGCGAGCGCCTCCGCGAGAATCGCCTTGGCGTGCTCGCGTCCGACCAGCTGCGAGCCGGCGCCCATGATGACCATGATCACCGCTCAAGGGCGAAGCTCCAAGACCAGATTGAGTGGGGCCGGCACGTCCAGCCGCCGGACCATACCGAACCCGGCTGCCGTTGCGAGTTCACGGAGCACCCGTTCACCGGCTTGGGCGCCGATCGGCTCACCTGCGGTGGACGTCCGCTGAGACACCGCGTTGGGCGTGCAGGCCAAGGTCGAGATCGCGTAGTACATCCGACCCACCGGATGGAGATTCTCTGCGACCTCGTCACCGGCCTGTGGCTCGAACAGCACCGCCGCGCCGGTCGGCGACAGTGCTGCGCGTGCCGCCACCAGAGCCGCCCGCGGATCGCCCAGGTCGTGCAGCGAGTCGAAGAAGGTGATCAGGTCCACCCCACGCTCGGCAAGGTCGGCCGCCGCGATCACCTCGAACCGGAGGTTCACCAGCCCTTCCGCCCGCGTGGCTTCGCGCGCGTGCATGATCGAGATGTCGTGGAAGTCGGTGCCGAGCACTCGCGCCTGCGGATGCGACCTGGCGATCGCTCTCGTCGGCGAACCGTATCCGCAACCCACGTCGACCACCGACCCGCCCGCATCGAGTGCCGTCGCGATGTCGGGGAGCAGACCGAGAGCCGCCGAGATCAACTCCGGCGGTACCGCCACCTGGGTCAGCGCATCGACGCCGTGGAAGTGGTCGGCGGTGCGCTGATGCCAGCCGTAGCCCTGCCCAGTGCTGAAAGCGCGGCTGAAGTCCTCGTAGCCCTCCGCCATCGAGCACAACATCGAGATGCACGCCTCGACCATCGGTCCGCCCGGTCCGTGCACCACCGCAGCTGCGGTGGCGTCCGGCAAGGTGAAACTGTCGGTCGCAGGGTCATAGGTCAGGTAGCCGCCGGCAGCCTGTGCCCGCAACCACTCGCGGACCAGGACCGGCGCGACGCGTACCCGGGCGGCGACCTCGGCGGAGGTCATCGGGCCGGCACCGTCGAGCGCCGTCCAGATTCCGCTCCGGGTGCCCAAGGAGGTCAGCAACACGCCGAGGGTGGCACCGAGCTCGGTGACCAGCTGCCCCAGCACCGCTTCGATCGCTGCTTCCTGGTCCGTGGTCGGGTCGGTAGTGGTCATGTCACAGGCTCCTCAGTGTCGAAGGGACGGTCCGTTCCGTCCTCATTTCAGGGGCGCGAGATCCGACCTCGCGGATCGCGAGCCGTCGACTCGCGCCGTACGGGCATCCGGTCCAGAACCGAGTTGATCCGATCTGAAGTGAGGTGCCCGATGACTGACTTCGTCAACGAGCTCGCGGCGCTCGACGCCGTCGGCCAAGCCGCGCTCGTCCATGCCGGCGAGATCACGCCAACTGAGCTCGTCGAGGCCGCTATCGCGCGGATCGAAGCCCTCGACCCCCTACTCAACGCGGTGATCACGCCGACCTTCGAACACGCCCGAGCTGAGGCCGCTCGCGTCGATACCGGAGCGCCTCTTGCCGGAGTGCCGATCCTGATCAAGGACCTGGTCGCGGAGGTCGGCGGGGTGCCTTTCCACGAGGGATCGCGCTACCTGAGGGATGTCGTGTCGGACTACGACAGCGAGCTGATCCGTCGGATGCGCGCCGCCGGGCTGATCGTCCTCGGCAAGACGAACACGCCCGAGTTCGGGATGCTGCCCAGTTGTGAGCCGCTGCTCGCCGGTCCGACCTGCAATCCGTGGGACCTCACCCGCTCGACCAGCGGCTCCAGCGGAGGCTCCGCGGCCGCGGTCGCCGCGCGGATGGTGCCGATCGCCCATGGCAACGACCTCGGCGGGTCGCTGCGCTATCCCGCTTCCGCGTGCGGAGTGTTCGGGTTGAAACCGACCCGGGCAAGGGTCCCGCTCGGTCCGGAGTACGGTGACGCGATCAGTGGCTGGGCCTGCGAGCATGCTGTGACGCGAACGGTCCGCGACAGCGCCGCGTTGCTGGACCTGATCGCTGGGCCGATGGTCGGCGATCCGTACCCGGCACCAACGCCGGCCCGCCCCTTCAGGACCGAAGTGGGCAGTGACCCCGGGAAGCTGAAGATCGGCTTCACCTCACGAACCGTGGAGGGCGGGTCGGGTCATCCGTCGTGCGTGGCTGCCTTGGAGGATGCGGTCGCCTTGTGCGCCGAGTTGGGGCATGAGGTCGTGGAGGCCGATCTGCCCGGGCTCGATGGGCGAGTCGGTGCCGCCATCACCACGGTGTTCAATGCGGCTGTCGCCTGGATCATCGGCTACTGGGCGCGGCGGATCGGACGGCCGCCGCGGGACGACGAGCTTGAGCCGCATACCAGGGTCTACTGGGAGGCCGGTCGTTCGATGGCGGCCGCGGACTACCTGCTGGCGATCGAGGAGTGCCAGCGGTTCGGCCGGGTCGTCGCGAGATTCCTGACCGGATTCGACGTCTGGCTGACTCCCACCCTGTCCACACCACCGGCACGCCTCGGTGAGATCACCTCGACGCCGGACGACCCGGTTCGCGCGCTGCGAGCTGGCGGCGCGACGGTCGCGTACGCCGGTGTGGTCGCCAACATCACCGGCAATCCGGCGATGTCGGTGCCATTGTGGTGGGATGCCGGAGGACTGCCGATCGGCGTCCACGTCCTCGGCCGGTTCGGCGACGAGGCGACCCTGTTCCGGCTCGCCGGCCAGCTGGAGGCTGCGCGCCCGTGGGCCGATCGCCGGCCGCCGGTCTGCGCGTGATCGCGGTGGTCGCCTTGGAGGCTTTCGATGTCCCGGCGGCACTCCCGGCTGCCCGAGTCTGTGACACGGGCTGATGGGTCAGACCGGCGTCGGCAATGTCACCAGAAACCGGCAACCCGGTGGGTGATTGTGAACGAGGACCGCACCATGGTGCGCCTCGACGATTCCCTTCACGATGGCCAGTCCGAGGCCCGCGCCGGTGCCGTAGAGGTCTCTGTCCCCGACCGGCGGGGTACGCGCAGCACTGCCTCGCCAGGCGAGATCGAACACCCGTGCGAGGTCGTCTTCGGGGATCCCTCCGCAGCCATCGCTCACCGCCAGCTCTACAGCATCTCCCACGTGCTGGCCGGTGATGGACACCGCACCGTCGGCTGGGGTGTGCCGGATGGCGTTGGTGACCAGATTCGTGACCACCCGCGACAGGCCGGCAGGGTCGGCGTACGCGATGACGTCCTGCCCGACCTCGCCGCCCAGCCGGACGTTGGCTGCCCGGGCAATCGGATCGGCGCCGGCGATCGCCTCGGAGACCACATCGGCCAATGACACCCGCTCCAGCGAGAGCTGCAGCACGCCGGCGTGGATTCGGGACAGCTCGAACAGGTCATCGACCATCCGGACCATCCGATCCACCTCGGCCCGCATCCGGGAGTAGTAGCGGGCGGGATCGTCGACCATGCCGTCCTCGAGAGCCTCGGTCATGGCGCGCAGTCCGGCCAGCGGACTGCGGAGATCATGGGAAACCCACGCGACCAGCTCTCGCCGTGAGCTCTCCAGCTGTCGCTCGCGATCTCGCGACGCACGCAATCGGGCGCTCGCGCGGGTGAGCTCGGCCGACAGGTCCTGGAACTCGACCGGCCCGACGTCTGCCCCGACATAGGCACCGGTCTCACCGAACTCCTGAGCGCGTCGGGTGAGCTTTCGAGAGCTGCGTACGACGAGTGCCGAGACGGCAACGGCCACCCCGATCGCCACCACGCCCGCGACCAGGCAGACCAGCAGCACGACACCGAAATCGTGCCCGGAGAGGAACATCGCGTTGGCGGTGCCGATCACGCCGGCCACGACCGCGGCCACGGCGACGATGGCGACCAGTGCCAGGGACCAGCGCAGCGACCGGCGCCGAGTCAGATAGGCGAGGGCGAAGCCGGCTGCGCCGATCGCGCCGGCCCAGCCGACAGCGATCAGCGCGACAGCCAGTTGGTCAGGCATCCGCGGGCCCTTGAGCGTCCCAGCGGTAGCCGACACCCCACACCGTCATCAGCCGCGTCGGACGGGTCGGATCGCGTTCGACCTTCTCCCGCAGCCGGCGGACATGCACGGTGACGGTGGACTGGTCGCCGAAGGACCAGCCCCAGACCTCCTGCAGCAGGTCCTCCCGTGAGTACGCGACCCCCGGATTGGCGGCCAGGAACCGCAGCAGGTCGAACTCGCGTACGGTCAGCTGGAGTTCGGCGCCGGCCAAGGTGGCGAGGTGCCGGGCCGGGTCGACCCGGAGATCCCCGTCGACGACGACCGCCGCCGGACGCCGACGCTCGCCGACCCGGCGTAGCACCGACTCGACCCGCAGCACGAGCTCACGAGGGCTGAAGGGCTTGGTGACGTAGTCGTCGGCACCGCGCTCCAGCCCGATCACCCGGTCGGTCTCGTTGCCGAGCGCGGTGAGCATGATGATCGGTACGTCGGAGCCGGCCCGCAGCCGGCGACAGACCTCGAGACCGTCGATCCCGGGCAGCATCAGGTCGAGAACGACGAGATCGGCCGGGTCGTCACGGACTTCGGCGAGGGCGACCTCGCCGTCTCCGGCCTCGACCACGGTGTGACCGCCGGCCCGCAGATAGGAGACGACGACCTCGCGTACGGTGCGGTCGTCATCCACGACCAGGACTCGAGCCACCCGACCACGCTAGAGCGCCACTGACGGCCCGCACCACAGCCAGGTCTTACGAGATGGTGACGGCTCACTCTCGACCCGCCATCCCACCCCCATCCCGCGCCGAAGATCGCGGGTCCTTACGTGCCCCTCACGAGGTTGTGACGAGGTCCTTACACGCACTGACGGCCACGCCATCGCGGCCCTACCGTCAAGTCCGTCGCCAAATTCTCCAACTCTCGAAGGGATCTCAGGATGATCACCAGAACTCACCGGCTGCTCGGCCGGTCACTGGTCGCGGCACTGGCACTCGGCGCGACGCTCGGTTTGAGCGGCACGGCTCAGGCCAGTCCGAGTCCGGTCGTGGGGCACGTCTACCAGGCCACGAACAACGCCAAGGGCAACGCGATCGCCGTCTTCGACCGAACCGCGAACGGTTCGTTGCGAGCCCATGGCGCGGTGGCGACCGGCGGAAAGGGGACCGGAGCTTCGCTCGCTTCCCAGGGCGGAGTCGTCCGGGACGGCTCGCTGCTCTTCGTCGTGAACGGTGGCGACGACAGCGTCTCGGTGTTGAGCACCAAGGGCGGCTCGTTGCGGTTGCGCGACCGGATCTCCAGCGGGGGAGAGCATCCGGTCAGCGTCACCGTGCATCACGGGGTCGGCTATGTGCTGAACCATGACAGCGACACGATCGTCGGCTTCCGGTACACCTCCTCCGGCGATCTGCGCAGACTGCCGGGCTCGACCCGGCGCCTGACCCGTCAGACGAGTGGCGAGGTGACCGACGCCGCGCAGATTCAGTTCAGTCCTGGTGGGCGCCGTCTGGTCGTGACCGAGCGGGGGGCGAACGCGATCGACACCTTCACGGTCCGCAAGGGCTATGCGGGCAAGGCCCACTCGCATGGCTCAGCCGGCATGGTTCCGTACGGGTTCGACTTCGACCGGCACGGCACCCTCGTCGTCTCTGAAGCAGCGTCCGGCTCCGCATCGTCCTATCGGGTGGGGCGGCACTTCCGGCCGATCACGAAGGCCCTTGGCAACACTCAGGCCGCGGCTTGCTGGGTGGTCGTCTCGGGGCCCTACGCGTGGGTCGTCAACGCGGCGAGCAACTCCATCTCCAGCTACCGGGTCCGCTCCGACGGCTCGCTCAGCCTGGTCAAGGCGGTGGCCGGCGCGACGGGCGCGGGCCCGACGGATGCCGCTGCCGCACCCGATGGCCGCTACCTGCAGGTTCGCCTCGGCGATGGCTCGGTGCAATCGTTCCGGATCAATCCTCACGGCACTCTGACCTCTGTCGACACCGAACGCGTGACGACAAACTACGGCATCGCCGGTCTGGCTACCGGCTAGGGGGAAACGGGGGAGACAGGGGCGGCCCGGAGTCAGGTGGGGACTCAGGGCCGCCTCTGCGCACGGTCCCGATTGGCCAGCAGAAGAGCAGTTCTGTAACAATTGCATCTCGATATGCAGAATCGGTCGCCGCAGAGGGCGGTGGCCAGGGTGATCGGGACCCCTGACCCCCGGACCTGGAGACGAGATGCACACCTCAGATCGACGATTCCGTCATGCACGCCTAGGCAGCGTCCTGGGCATCCTCATCACAGTCCTGGCGGTGACGCTGGGGCTCATGGCTGCACCCGCCCAGGGTGCCGCCGGGGATGCCACGATCTTCGGAACCACCGTGCCGGCGAATCCGGCGTCCTCCGACCCAGATGCGGTCGAGTTGGGGGTCACCTTCACACCGCGGGTGGCCGGATCGATCGTCGGCATCCGCTTCTACAAGGGAACGGGCAATTCGGGCACCCATACCGGCAGTCTGTGGAACTCGTCGGGCTCGCGTCTGGCGACCGCGACCTTCACCAGCGAGACCTCCACCGGGTGGCAGACGGTCGAGTTCGCGACCCCGGTGAAGGTGACCGCTGGTCAGCGCTACGTCGCGTCGTACTACGCGCCACGGGGGCGGTACGCGGCCGCTCAGCGATTCTTCACCGGCACCTACACCAGCGGCGATCTGAGCGTCCCGGTCAACGGCGGGGTCTACCGCTATGGCTCCTCAGGCTTCCCGACGTCGAGCTATCAGGCCAGCAACTACTACGTCGATGTCGTGTTCCGGCCGAACGGTAGTTCGCCCAGCCCGAGTGCGACACCCAGCGCCACGCCGACGACGCCTACTCCGTCACCGTCGGCGACTCCGACCAGGACACCGACTCCGACGCCGACCAGCAGCCCCACGACCTCGCCGAGCACGCCGTCGAGCTTCAACCCGGGCAATCTGAGCGGCACCGTCGCCGTGCCGGCAGGCATGGGCGCCGAGGACGTCAGTAAGCCCGATCAGGTCGTCGGAAACGGCACGCCGGCAAGCTGCACCTCGGCCGCGGTCGTCGCAGCGGTCAAGGCCGGCGGGGTGGTCACCTTCAACTGCGGCCCGAACCCGCTGACCATCACCCTCAGCGAGACGCTCAAGATCAGCAACAGCATGCGCAAGCTCGTCATCGACGGCGGCGGCAAGGTGACCCTCTCGGGTGGCAACAAGAACCGCATCCTCTACATGGATACTTGCGACACCTCGCTCGGCAAGGTGTCCGGCAACTGCCTCTATGCGCCGCAGTGGCCGGTGGTGACGGTGCAGAACATCACGTTCGCCAATGGCAATGCCACCAACGCCAGCTACGTCTCACCGGGGCACTCGAACCAGGAGGGCAACGGCGGTGGCGCGATCTTTGCCCTCGGCGGCAAGCTGAAGATCGTCCGTTCGGTTTTCGTCCAGAACATCTGCGCCACCAACGGCCCAGACCTCGGCGGTGCCGCTGTCCGGGTCCTGGCCCAGCGATCACCGACCCCGAACGACCTGGACAGCTCGTATGCAGCGCGCAATCAGGAGCCGGTGGCCATCGTGCAGAGCACCTTCGGCGGCTCCAGCGGGCAGGGCAACTCCTGCTCCAACGGTGGTGCCATCAGCGGTCTGCGTACCCCGATCACGGTCGTGAACAGCAAGATCAGCTACAACAACGCCATCGGCTGCTGCGCCAACCCGGCTCATGCCGGCACGCCTGGCGGTGGCAGCGGTGGTGCGATCTACACCGATGGCACCAGCTACGACCTCAAGATCTCGGGTTCCGACATCCAGTACAACACCGCCAAGGCCGGCGGCAGCTCGATCTTCTACGTCAGCAACGACAAGACCGGGCGCTTGCTCATCGACAACACCGTGAGCAAGAACAACACGTACGCGCCGCCGGGCTACCCAGGGTCGCACAGCTTCCAGACCTATCCGGGCATCTTCTATATCGGCAAGGGGAACGCCGTCTTCACGAACTCGACGATCCAGTAGGCAGGGTAGCCGTCGTAGTCCGTCAGGAGCCCTTGGTGGTGGCCGGATAGTTCGGCAGTGTCAGGTCGGCGGCCTTGCCGAACTGCTTCTCGAGCATCGGTCGCATCGGCCACTTGGTGGCGTAGCGCATGCCCAGGGTCTGCAGCCGAATCGCCAGTTTGCTGTTCGGGGCGAAACCGGCCGCGCCACCGGGTGGCAGTTCCTGGGCACTGGTCACGTACGGTCGGCAGACCTGCTCGTAGCGGGCGAAGGCACGGCGGTGATCGCCCGCGGCGCTGAGCAGTTCGCCGGCCAGGACGTAGCCCTGCACCAGCGCCACGCTGGTGCCGAGGCCCGTCAACGGACTGGGGCTCGCTGCGGCATCGCCGATCAGCGCGACTCGCCCCTGTGACCAGCTCGGAAGATGGATCTGACCGAGCTCGGCGGAGGCGAAATCGGTGGCGGTCTCCATCGCAGCAAGGAGTTCGGGCACCCTCCAGCGCACACCCTCGAACCGTCGCGCCAGCAGCTTCTTCTGCTCGTGGCGGCTGGTCGGCAGCGTTGTCCCGGTCGGCATCCGCAGACCCAGCGACGCCTTGGCCTCACCCGGAACCCGGCCCGGCCTGATGGAGGCGTTCCGGCCCTTCCCGGCCAGGAACATCTCGTACCAGCCGTCGAGATCGCCCGGATCCGGCGCGGTGAACCAGGAGATCAGGCAGCCGAGCGAACGCTTGCCGTCGCCGAACGCCAGCTTCCGCACGACCGAGCCCAGCCCGTCGGCGCCGATGACCAGATCGAATCGTTGCCGTGCGGTGCGGGCGAACGACACGTCGACGCCGTCGGCGTCCTGGACGAGCTCGGTGATCGTGTCGTCGAAGATGTAGTCCACGGCCTCGCGGGTGGCGTCGAACAGCACGCTCGCGATGTCGCCGCGCAGGATCTCCAACTCGGAGATGAATCCCTCCCCGTCGAACGCGTCGACTCCCATCCGTGCCTGCACCCGGCCACGGTCATCGACCCAGGACATGCCCTGCTGCCGCAACGCCAGCGCACGGATGGCCGGCAACAGACCCATCCGCTCTACCACGGTCCGGCCGGCGCCGCGCAGATCCACCGCTTGCCCGCCGAGCCGAAGCCCGGCCGATCGCTCGACCACGGTGACCCGGTGACCGGATCCGCTGAGCCAGAACGCCGTACTCGGGCCGGCAATCCCGGCCCCGCTGATCAAGATATTCACCATACAGCGAAAGTACGGTGTATGGGCTGGTCAGCGTTGTGGTGTACTGGTGCCGTACTAGGACACTGGAGGTCGTCAGATGCCGGTTTCGGCGTCCGAGCGGATCATCGCCGAGCTACGCGCGAGGATCGAGTCCGGCGAACTGGCGCCGGGTGACCTGCTGCCGTCGGCGCGGCGGATCAGCCGAGACTGGCACGTCGCGATCGCGACCGCGACCCGGGTTCATGCCGGTCTGCGGGAGGCCGGGCTCGCCGAGACCTTGCCCGGTGTGGGAGTCGTCGTCCGGCGTCCCACGCCCCGGGCAACCAACCGGGCGCCGCTGCGTACCCAGGTGGTGGTCGCCACGGCGATCGCGATCGCCGACGCCGAGGGGATGGACGGGGTGTCGATGCGCCGCCTCGCGGTCGAGTTGGACCTGGCACCCATGTCGCTCTACCGGTACGTCAGCGACAAGGACGATCTGCGGACGAAGATGCTCGACGCCGCGCTCGCCCAGTGGCAGCCGCCCGAACGAGGCGACGCCGGCTGGCGGGAGTGCTTGGAGGCCGCCGGACGTGGACTGTGGCAGTTGTTCCGGCGCCATCCCTGGCTGGCCTCCTCGATGTCGCTTGCTCGGCCGCCGATCGTGACCGGCGGCATCGGCTGGACCGAGTGGGTGCTGGCTGCGCTGGATGGGCATGGGCTGGATCTGAGCACCCGTTTCGACATCCACCTGGCCCTGTTCAGCCTGATCCATGGACTGGCGAGCAACCTCGAGTCGGAGACGGCCGCCACCGCGGCGACCGGCTTGAACGCGGATGAGTGGATGGACGAGCAGCTTCCAGCTCTGTGGGCCATCGTGTCGGAGTCCGAATACCCGCATCTCCACCGGGTGGTGCACACCGCGTACGACTTCAGCCTGGATCACGTCGTCGAACGCAGCCTGCGCTACTTCCTGGATGGCCTCGAGGCGGAACTGACGCGCGGTCCAGGTCTCCACTGAGGACAGCCGTCAGCCGATGCGGCAGATGACCTCGCTGTGCAGGATGGAGATCCAGCCATCGTCGTCCGCGGCCCAGGCCATCCAGGCGTCGCTGATCTCCTGAAGTTCCTCGGAGGTGGCGTGGCCGGACTCGACGAGTTGGCGCGCGATCGCCGAGTTGACGATCCGATCGGCCCACATGCCTCCCCAGCCGGCCCGCTGGTCCGGGGTCGCATAGCACCAGGTGCTCGACGTGGCGACGACATCGGTCAGTCCGGCCGCGTGTGCCCAGGAGAGCAGCCGCCGTCCGGCGTCCGGCTCGCCACCATTCTCGCGGGCCGCCGTCCGGTAGAGATCGAGCCAGGTGTCGAGCTGCGGCAACGCCGGCCACCAGCAGAAACCGCTGTAGTCGCTGTCGCGGACCGCGACGATGCCGCCGGGCTTGGTGACGCGGGCCAGTTCCCGGAACGCCTGCACGGGGTCGGCGACATGCTGCAGGACCTGGTGTGCATGGACCACGTCGAAGGTGGCGTCGTCGAACTGGAGCGCGTGGATGTCGGCGACCTGGAAGTCGATGTTGGAGACGTTCCGCTCCTCGGCGGTGGCCTGGGCGAGTCGGAGTTCTTCTGGTCCGATCTCGGTAGCCGTCACCCGGGCGACCAGCCCGGCGAGGTCCGCGGTGATCGTGCCGGGTCCGGCGCCGACGTCGAGCAGGTGGTCGGTGGACTTGAGGAGTGGCAGCAGATAGGCGGCGGAGGTCTGCGCTGTCCGGGACCGGTGGGACCGCAAGACCGACTCGTGGTGACCGTGTGTGTAGACCACCATCAATGCTCCTGTCGTACCGCTGTCGATTCCGGAAGACCGACTCCCAGTCTGCGCCAGATTCCGGGCGTGCTCGAAGCGATCTCGGCGGGAGGTGAGCAGGCGGCCAGACGCGTGTTACTGATCAGTAGGTATCAAAGCAACCTTTTCGGTGCTCGGGGCGTAAAGGAGTTACTTCTATCCACCGAAGGAGGTTGATCACCATGTCTGGTCGAATCGTCAGGATCGCCGGAGGGTTGCTTGGTGTCGTACTGGTCGGATCCACGCTCGGTGCGGGGACGGCTGCTGCGGCGGACTCCTATGAGGGAAGGGCGGTCGCCAACGGCGGCCTGACCGTCCGAGCGCTACCGACCACCGCATCGGCAGCAAAGGGCTCGATCGCCAAGGGAAAGGTGTTCCCGATCGTCTGCAAGGTTCGCGGCACCTCGGTCGGCGGCAACAACATCTGGTACGCGCTGCCGCCGACACTGGGGGAGTGGGTGTCCGCTCGCTACGTCGAGAACGTCGGACCGGCGCCACGCTGGTGCGGCAACGAAGAACGTATCTTCGGGCTGACGACCGCAACGCTCACCAAACGGGTCGCACCGACCACTGCGGCCGCCCCGGCCGGAACCCTCGCCAAGGGCGCCGGTGTCGACATCATCTGCAAGCTCAACGGAAAGAACGTCGACGGCAACAAGAGGTGGTACTACCTGAACGATGGCCGTTGGGTGGCGGCACGCTATGTCACGAACGTCGGCGGGGTACCGGTTTGGTGCAACTGATTCTTGGGTCATCCGGCAGCGGGGAAGTCGGATGACCCAACTCTTGCCTGGTCTTCGGGTTCTTCCTCTTGATCTAGATTTCTTTATCCATCTATGTATCGTTGATCTATGGCGCTGAACATCAAGGATCCGGAGGCGGATCGTCTTGTACGAGAACTGGCTGCAGCGACGGGGGAGAGCATTACCGAAGCAGCTCGCAACGCCTTCGCCGAGCGTTTGCAGCGGGTCCGGGCGCGTGGTGCCGCCGCCGACGTACGCGTAGAGCTCGACGGCATCATCGCTAGGGGGCGTGGTCGCGTCGTCCTTGACGACCGACCAATCGACGAGATTCTCGGCTACGACGAGCACGGCTTACCCAGCTGACATGCAACTCGTCATCGACACCTCCGCACTGGCCTCGGTCGTCTTCGGGGAAGCCGACGCAAGCGCCATGGCTGCGGTCATCGCGGCAAATGTGGGTGACCTCAACTTGAGCGCGGCCACACTGGTCGAGAGCGAGATCGTTGTCGAAAGTCGGCAGGGGCCGGCGGCGCTCAACGATCTGCGCATCCTCCTCCGAGCCACCGCTGTCACCATCGTCCCCGTTGATGCCGAGCAAGCTTCCTTGGCAGCGGCGGCATGGCGCCGATTCGGCAAAGGACGACACCCGGCAGGGCTCAATCTGGGCGACTGCTTTTCCTATGCTCTCTCGAAGCATCTGGGGGCACCGCTGTTGTTCAAGGGCAAGGACTTCGCCCAGACCGATGTCACGAGCGTTCTCTGAGATGGGCGATTGGCGGTGGACTCATGATCTTGCCTGACTCTGACCGCCGGTTTGGCGCGGTTGCGGGTTGACTGGCTGGGTGCATAGTGATGCGGCGCCTCCGCCGGATCTCGTGGACCGCGTTGCCAGGGTGTGGCGGCGCAGTGGGTCGTTGCCGCCCGCGCTGCCGGAACCGTCTGTGGATCTGGTGGTGTTCGCGGACGGGACATTGTGGTTGACCGGGCCGGAGACTCGGGCGCGTACCGGTCGGCTGACCGAGCCGTTGACCGGATTTCGGCTGCACCCTGGGACCTGTGCATCGGTCCTCGGGATAGCCGCCGACGAGGTGCCTCTGGCGGGCATGCCGTTCCCCGGTTCGGGGATCGAGGACGGGTTGCAGGCGTTGCGGGCTCCCGCTCGCCCGGCCGACCGCGCGGTGAACCGGGTGATCCGCGCTATGCGCGCGGAGCCGGGGTTATCTGTGTCACGGTACGCGAGCGCGGTGGGGCTGTCCGAGCGGCAGCTGCGCCGGCGGTTCCAGGTCTCGGTCGGGCTGAGTCCGAAGACCTACGCGCGGATGCTCCGGCTGCACCTGGCAATGGCGCTGGCGCGAACGTCGCTGGCTCCGGACTGGGCTGACATCGCCGCCCGGAGTGGGTTCTATGACCAGCCGCACCTGCTCGCCGAGTTCCGGCGGGCGGTCGGCATGCCGGGTGGCCGATTCTTCCAAGCGGTGGCGGCGGCGGGGGAGCACCCTGGGCCGCATGTCCGTTGAGAAGATCTTCGCCTCACATGAGCTGGACGTTGGCCCGCTGCGATTCAACGAGCCGATCGGTGCCTGGGTGGCCACCCGCCACGGCGACGTGGACAGTGTGCTGACTGACCACACAAGGTTCTCGTCCGACGAACTGCGGTATAGCACCCAGCCGATTCCGCACCGGGCCAACCCGTTGCTGCGTGGCTTGTTGGCGGCCGATCCGCCGCGGCACCACGCGTTGCGCCGGATCGTCAGCCAGGTGTTCACGCCGAAGGCCGTGGCTGCGCTGGAGCCGTCGAGCACGGCCCGGGCCCAGACGTTGCTGGCCTCGGCCGGGGTGAGCTTCGATCTGATCAATGCGCTGGCGTACCCGTTGTCGGTGCACACGATCGCCGGTCTGCTCGGGGTGCAGCCGTCCAGGCAGCCGGACTTCGTCCGATGGACCGAAGCCGTCACGGCGTTCTTCGGCACGTTCACCGCTGACCGGTCGCGCCAGGCAGCGTTCGACACGGCTCTGGTCGAGATGCGGGCGTACTTCCGCGAGGAAGCAAACCGACCGACCGGGATCATCGCACGGCTGGTGGGGTCGGACCTCACAGAGGACGAGCTGCTCGACTTCTGTGCGTTGCTGCTGGTCAATGGTCACGAGACGACGAAGACGCTACTGGTGAACGCGATGCTGTGCCTTGCGGGGCGACCGCGACCGGTGGACGTGCGGACGGCCGTCGAGGAGGTGCTGCGGTACCTGCCGCCCACCGGTGGCACGGACCGGTTCGTCACCCGCGCGACCGTGATGGATGGTCAACGCCTCGAACCGGGACAGCGGGTAATTGCGATGATCGCTGCGGCGAACCGCGATCCCGCGGTCTTCGTCGACCCGCACACGTTCCACCCCGACCGCACGCCCAACCCACACCTGTCGTTCGGTCACGGTGTGCACTTCTGCCTTGGTGCGCACCTCGCGCGCCTGGAAGCCCGCGTCGCTCTGACGGCTCTACTGCGGCAAGACTGGCGGATCGCCGCCATCGACACCGAGCGGACGCCGGTCGGCGTCGATGTCCGAAGCTGCGAGCTCACCACCGACAGTCGCCAGAACCAAGATCGCGAGCTAGGGAGGTCCACATAGCCGAGTACGCGGGTGCTCCGCGCACAAGATCGACTTCGCTGACCTCACTGTACTGTGACCTCGCATGATCAACTCCGAGATCGAGATCAGCGAAGAACTGGTCCGCGACCTGCTGAGGGAACAGCATCCTGACCTCGCCGAACTGCCCATTCGGGAGGTGGAGGGCGGCTGGGGCAACCAGATGTGGCGGCTCGGAGACAGGTTGGCCGTCCGAATGCAGCGGATGGACAAGCTGCCCGATCTGCAGCTCAAGGAGCGCCGTTGGCTGCCGGTGCTGGCACCGCGTCTGCCACTTCCGATCCCGACTCCGGTGCGGAACGGAGTGCCGTCCGAACGTTTTCCCAAGGTCTGGACCGTGATGACGTGGGTGGAAGGTACGCCGCTGGATCATGGCTCGATCACTCGGGGTGATCACGCGGCCGACATGCTTGCGGCTTTCCTCACGGCGCTGCATGTCGAGGCGCCCGCCGACGCGCCGACGGCCTCGGACTTTGGCGCTCACCCCAAGCAATGCGCCGACGGCTTCGAGAACTTCCTGCGAGCAGTGGATCTTGGCGGCTTTGCTGAAGGCGACATTCGGGCAGTGTGGGATGAAGCGGTCGAGGCTCCCGAGTGGGACGGTCCGCGGGTATGGGTACACGGTGACCTCCATCCTGCGAACGTCGTCGTTGCGGACGGGACGCTAGCGGGCGTGGTCGACTTCGGCTCGGTGTTCGGCGGTGATCCGGCGTGGGATCTGGCGGCGGCCTGGCTATTACTTCCGGCGGGCGGCGCCGGGCGGTTCTTCCCAGTTACGCCCAGGCTGATGAGGCAGCGATACGGCGGGCGCGTGGGCTGGCCGCGATGAAGTGTCTGTTCCTGATGCTGATGGGTCAGAACGGCGACCGGGGACTACCCGGCGGCAAGCCACACTGGGGGACCGCAGGCCGTTCGGCGCTCGATCGTGTCTTGACCGGCTGGTGAGGGCTCCGTCCGGGTGGGCCAATAGGACGCGTACATGCGATCGGTGTGTTGCGTCCCTGACGGTCGCCTTGGCGGGTCTGGTTTCGTGCAGGTGGAAGGCGACGGTGCCGTCATCGCCGGGGGCCTCACCCGATCCCGATGTTGACCGCAGTTAGGGAACCACTGATCAAAGAGCTATCTGAGCGTGGCGGTCGGGCGGGCTCGATCCTGGCGGCGCCGGGTCGTGGGAGGGCATCGAAACCTGGCTCACTGCCCCGGGTTCGGGGCCTGTGGGCCGGT
>JASGEZ010000135.1:0-7475 GCA_047605905.1 Microlunatus sp. | reverse complement strand
GTCGCCCCGGTTCGGGCGGTCGCCCCGGCCCGGGCGACCCGGACGGTTGCGGCCACCGGCGGCGCTGCGAGCAGCCTTCTGGGCCGCGCGCTCGGCGCGGGTCCCGGAGACGTCACCACGGTAGATCCAGACCTTCACGCCGATCCGGCCGAAGGTGGTGCGAGCCTCGAAGAAGCCGTAGTCGATGTCGGCGCGCAGCGTGTGCAGCGGCACCCGACCCTCGCGGTAGAACTCCGACCGGCTCATCTCAGCCCCGCCCAGACGACCGGAGCACTGGATCCGGATGCCTTGGGCACCGGCGCGCATGGCGCTCTGCTGCGCCTTGCGCATGGCCCGACGGAACTGCACCCGGGAGGCAAGCTGCTCGGCGACACCCTGGGCGACCAGCTGAGCGTCGACCTCGGGGTTCTTCACCTCGAGGATGTTCAGCTGGACCTGCTTGCCGGTGAGCTTCTCCAACTCGCCACGAACGCGCTCCGCCTCGGCGCCGTTGCGGCCGATCACGATGCCCGGACGAGCGGTGTAGATGTCGACCCGCACCCGGTCACGGGTCCGCTCGATCTCCACGCTGGAGATGCCGGCCCGCTCGAGGTTCTTGGTCAGCATCCGGCGGATCTTGACGTCCTCGCCGACGTAGCTGCTGTAGAGCTTGTCGGCGTACCAACGGCTGCGGTGGTCGGTGGTGATGCCGAGCCGGAAGCCGTTCGGGTTGATCTTCTGACCCATCTCAGGCCTCCTTGGGCTCGACGACGACGGTGATGTGGGAGGACCGCTTGAGGATCCGGCTGGCCGAGCCCTTGGCCCGGGCGCGGATCCGACGCATGGTCATGCCCTCATCGACGAACGCCTGCGACACATACAGGTCCGCACGCTTGAGGTTGTCGGTGTTCTCGGCGTTGGCGACAGCGCTGGCCAGCACCTTGTAGACCGGCTCGCTCGCCGCCTGCGGCGCGAACTGCAGCGTGGACAGCGCATCGTCCACGGGCAGCCCACGGACCAGGTCGACCACGCGGCGGGCCTTGGTCGGGCTGACCCGGACCTGGCGCGCGATGGCGTACGAACCGGGACGGTCGCCGAGCAACGCCTGGCGGCGGCTGGGACGTGAGTCCTTGCTCATCTGTTCTCTGATTCCTTCTCTGCGGCTGCCCCCGCGTCAGCGGCGGCGGGACTTCCGGTCGTCCTTCTCGTGACCCCGGAAGGTCCGAGTCGGTGCGAACTCCCCCAGCTTGTGACCGACCATGGAGTCGGTGACGAAGACCGGGACGTGCTTGCGACCGTCATGCACCGCGATGGTGTGGCCGATCATGTCCGGCACGATCATCGAGCGGCGCGACCAGGTCTTGATCACGTTCTTGGTGCCCTTGGCGTTCTGCGCGTCCACCTTCTTGGCAAGGTGGTCGTCGACGAACGGGCCCTTCTTCAGGCTGCGTGGCATCTCTTCTGTGCTCCTGCTCAGCGCTTCTTGCCGGACTTGCGGCGACGGACGATCAGGCGGCTGCTCGCCTTGTTCTTGTCACGGGTCCGGCCCTCGGGCTGGCCCCACGGAGACACCGGATGGCGGCCACCGGAGGTCTTGCCCTCACCGCCACCGTGCGGGTGGTCGATCGGGTTCATGGCCACACCCCGGACGGTCGGTCGCTTGCCCTTCCAGCGGTTGCGGCCGGCCTTGCCCCAGTTGATGTTGGACTGCTCGGCGTTGCCCACCTCGCCGACGGTCGCGCGGCAGCGCACGTCGACCATCCGCATCTCACCCGACGGCATCCGCAGGGTGGCGTGGCTGCCCTCGCGAGCGACCAGCTGGATCGAGGAACCGGCCGAGCGGGCCAGCTTGGCCCCGCCGCCGGGACGCAGCTCGACCGCGTGGATCGTGGTGCCGACCGGGATGTTGCGCAGCGGCAGGTTGTTGCCGAACTTGATGTCGGCGCCCTCGCCGGCCTCCACGGTGGCACCCTGACGGAGGCCCTGCGGCGCGATGATGTAGCGCTTCTCGCCGTCGGCGTAGTGCAACAGCGCGATCCGGGCGGTGCGGTTCGGGTCGTACTCGATGTGCGCGACCTTGGCCGGCACCCCGTCCTTGTCGTACCGCTTGAAGTCGATCAACCGATAGGACTGCTTGTGGCCACCACCGACATGCCGGTTGGTGATCTTGCCGGAGTTGTTGCGGCCACCGGTCTTCGGGCTCGGGGTGAGCAGCGACTTCTCCGGAGTGGACCGGGTCAGCTCGACGAAGTCGGCAACGCTGCTGCCACGACGGCCCGGCGATGTCGGCTTGTACTTACGGATACCCATGAGGTCTGTTTCCTTTACTGCGTATCGATCGTGGTCAGCCGACCGGGCCGGAGAAGATGTCGATGTGCTCACCGTCGGCCACGGTCACGATGGCCCGCTTGGTGTCGGGACGCTTGCCGATGCCCGACCGGGTCCGCCGCTTCTTGCCCTGGCGGTTGATGGTGTTCACTCCGGTGACCTTGACCTTGAAGATCGACTCGACGGCGATCTTGATCTCGGTCTTGTTGGCGTCGGGCGCCACGAGGAACGTGTACTTGTTCTCGTCCAGCAGCCCGTAGCTCTTCTCGCTCACCACCGGTGCCAGCAGCACGTCGCGGTGATCGTGGACCTTGAGTGCGTTGCTCATCGCAGCTCCTCCTCAACAACCTCGGACTCGGTCGCAGTCGCTTTGGCTGCCTTGCCCTTGGTCGGGCCGGCGACGTAGGCGCTCAAGGCAGCCGCGGTGAAGACGACGTCGTCGTTGACCAGCACGTCGTACGCGTTCAGCTGGTCGACGGTGATCACGTGCAGGGCCGCCACGTTGCGCAGGCTGATCCAGGCCAGATCCTCGTCGCGATGCAGCACGACCAGCACCTTGCCGGCGACCTTGTCGGCGCCGAGCGCCTTGGCCACCACCGACAGAGCGGTCTTGGTCGAGGGGGCGTCGCCGATGGTCAGATCGGCGACCACATGCACCCGACCGTCGCGGGCCCGGTCCGACAGCGCCCCGCGCAAAGCGGCGGCAATCATCTTCTTGGGGGTCCGCTGGGCGTAGCCGCGCGGCTGCGGGCCGTGCACGATGCCGCCACCGGTGTACTGCGGAGCGCGGATCGAACCCTGGCGGGCGCGACCGGTGCCCTTCTGCCGATACGGCTTGGCGCCGCCACCGGACACATCGGAGCGGGTCTTGACCGCGTGGGTGCCCTGCCGGGCCGCGGCCAGCTGAGCCACCACGACCTGGTGGATCAGCGGAATGTTCGCGGTGACGTCGAACAGGTCGGCCGGCAGCTCGACCGAGCTGCTGCTGCCGCCGTCGGCGTCACGGATCTCGACGGTCCGGCTGACGCCGGTGGCATCGATGGAGCGGGTCTCGCTCATGCTGCGTCTCCCTTCTTGGCAGCGCTGCGCAGCACCACGAGGCCACCCTTGTTGCCGGGGATGGCCCCCTTGACCAGGATCAGGCCGCGGTCGGCGTCGACGCTGTGCACGGTCAGGTTCTGCACCGTGACGCGCTCGTTGCCCATCCGGCCGGCCATCCGCAGGCCCTTGAACACCCGGCCCGGGGTGGCGCAGCCACCGATGGAGCCCGGCGAGCGGTGCTTGCGGTGCACACCGTGGGTGGCCCGCAGACCACCGAAGCCATGCCGCTTCATCACACCGGCGGTGCCCTTGCCCTTGCTCACACCGGTGACGTCGACGACCTCGGCGGCCGCGAAGACGTCAGCCGTGAGCTCCTGGCCCAGGGCGTACTCACTCGCGTCGCTGGTGCGCAACTCGACCAGGTGCTTGCGCGGGGTCACATCGGCCTTGGCGAAATGCCCGGCGGTCGGCTTGGTCACCTGCTTGGCCTTGATCGCACCGAAGCCGAGTTGGACGGCGGAGTAGCCGTCGGACTCGGGGGTACGGACCTGGGTGACGACGCACGGACCGGCCTGGATCACCGTGACCGGGATGACGCGGTTGTTCTCGTCCCAGAGTTGGGTCATGCCGAGCTTCGTGCCCAGCAGGCCCTTCACCTTCTTCTCAGCGCTCATGATCTCTTCAAACCTCAGAGCTTGATCTCGATGTCGACGCCGGCAGGCAGATCCAGCCGCATCAGCGAGTCGACGGTCTTGGGGGTCGGGTCGATGATGTCGATCAGACGCTTGTGCGTCCGCATCTCGAAGTGCTCCCGGCTGTCCTTGTACTTGTGCGGAGAACGAATCACGCAGTACACGTTCTTCTCCGTCGGCAGCGGCACCGGACCGGCCACCCGGGCTCCGGTGCGCGTCACCGTGTCGACGATCTTGCGCGCAGAGGAGTCGATGACCTCGTGGTCATAGGCCTTGAGCCTGATGCGGATCTTTTGTCCCGCCACAGTTCGTCCTTCTCTCGTAACTACCGGTCTGTCCGACCCCCGAGGTCGGGCGTGTCGCACCGACCGGACGCAGTCAGGCCCGTGTCCTGCTTGCTAGGGGCTGTCGCCTTCGGCTCACCGACCGGGTGGTCGCAGAGCCAGACGATGGAAGTCTCGCGGTTCGGTGTCCACTGCGCTTTCGGCTGATTCTGACTCGAATCAGGCATCCTGCACAGGGCGCACCCCGGCGACCTCCGTCGGAGCAACCTGGAGATTCTTTCACCAGATGCCCGCGAGATCAAATCGGCGACCTCAACCGCGTGACTGCCAGGCTACATCCCGACCAAAGGACCAGCAGAGGGTGGCCAAGGCGACGGCCAGCACCAGGGTTGGCAGCGCCGGCGCGACCGCCGTCAGCCCTGTCGCATCCAGCGCAAGCGCGGCCAGCAAGGCGATGCCCTGGATGACGGCGACCACCTTGCGTGAATAGCGGTACGGCAGCGGTCGGCGCAGCGCCGATCGGAGACCGGCCGGGCCGACCCAGGAGGCGGCGACGTAGAGATAGCGCATCAGACCGATCGCCAGCACCCACCAGCCCGCGACACCGAGCGGCGGCACCGCGAGACTCAAACTCATCAGCAGCGCGGCGTCGGTCTCCATGTCGAATCGGGCGCCGAAGGCCGATGTCTCGCCGCGGCGCCGGGCGACGGCACCATCCACCCCGTCCAGGATCAAACAGCCTGCGCCGATCAGGATCATCAGCAACAGTCCGGTTCTGCTGAGCTCGCCGAGCCAGGCCTGCACCGTCAACCCGATCACCCAGCAGGTGCCGATCACCCGTGCCAGGGTGACCAGATTGGCAGCGCCCAGTCGCCTGCTCCGTCGGTAGCTGAGGATGGCGGCCGCACCCCCGACGTAGCCCGAGGCTGCGATCAGCGCCGGTACAGGCAGCAGCAGCTCCGCTCCCCCTGCGGTCACCAGCCCGGCACCCTCCACCAGGGCGCCGGCAGCCACAGACCGCCACGGTCGGCTCACACGGCCATCGTAAGAGGAGGCATCGTCGGAGGGACACCATAAGAGCGGTCAGCCGAGCCAGCCGTTCTCGGTGGCGATCCGTACTGCCTCCGCTCGGGTCCCGGCTCCGAGTTTGCCCATCGCGGCGGAGAGATGGTTGCGTACCGTGCCCTCGGACAAGAACACCTCCCGCGCGATCGCAGCGGTCGATGCACCGGAGGCGGCGGCACTCAGCACCTCGGCTTCCCGCGTGGTCAGCGGTGAGGCACCGATGGAGAGGCTGGCCGCAGCCAGCACCGGGTCGACGACCCGTAGACCTGCGTGAACGCGTCGGATGCCCTCGATCAACTGCTCGGCCGGCGCGTCCTTGACCATGTAGCCGACCGCACCGGCTTCCATTGCCCGGCGCAGATACCCGGGCCGGCCGAAGGTGGTCAGGATAATCACCTTCGTCGCCGGCTGCGCCTTCATGATCGCCGCGCAGGCGTCGATCCCGTCCGTGTGCGGATCGGTCGATGACGGCATCTGCACATCCAGCAGCACGACCTCCGGCCGGAGTTCGGCAACCTTGCGGATGGTCTCGGGGACGTCTCCCGTCTGGCCGACCACCTCGATATCGGATTCCAGACCGAGCAGCACACTGAATGCCTGGCGGATCATGGCCTGGTCGTCGGCCAGCAGCACGGTAATCATGAGGTGACGACCTCCGGTCGTACGATCATGAGGCGATCACCGTCGGCCGATCAGCCGCGACCTCCGCAGTCCTGAGTGCAGCCCGCACGACGGCGCCACCCGAGTCGCCTGCGGTCACCGTGAGCGAACCACCCGCCGCCTCGACGCGCGACTGCAGACCAGCGATCCCGGAGCCGTCCCCGGGTGTCTCGGCGGGCCATCCGCGGCCGTCATCGCGTATCTCGATCCCGTCAGTGTCGACCACCACGGTGCACACCCCAGCCTCGCTGTGTCGCACCACATTGGTGACCGCCTCCCGGACGACGAAGCCGAACAACTCGCTCACCTCGTCACTCAGCGACGGCAGTGCCGACGGCATTCGGGACTCGATGCCGGCTGCCAGCAGCACCGAGCGCGCACTGGCGATCTCGGTCGCGACCCGGACCTCCCGCATACCGGAAGCGGTGGTCCGGACATCCGCCAATGCCTGCCGAGCGACCTGCTCGATCTCGGCGATCTGCGCCTTCGCCGCCGTCGGATTCACCTCCACCAGTCGCGCAGCCAGCCCGGCCTTGATCGAGATCTCGGTCAACGAGTGGCCGAGAATATCGTGCAGATCGCGGCCGATTCGCTCCCGCTCCGCGGCCACGCTCAGTGTCGCAACCTGCTGCTCGGCACGACGCAAGCGGCCCTGCACCGCACCGGCTTCCATCCCGGCGGCGGTGGCCAGACCCATGCCCAGCGAGATCAAGGCGACATACCACGCGGTGGATCCGGCGCCGAGCAGCCCCGCGATCGCCAGCAGGCCCGCCCACACCGGCACCGTGAGCCGCGACTGCCGCCACGGCAACAAGGTCGCCAGCATCACCGCGACGAAGGCGGCAAACCCCAGCAGGTCCCAACCCCAGACGATGGTGCTGAGGCCCAGCAATGCAACATAGCCGCCGAGATGGAGCCAGCGGGTCCGCAGCGAGCAGTCCGCCACCCAGGCGGCCCCGAGATAGCCGACCACCAGCAACACGATCACGACGATTCGGATTGCCAGCACCGCCGGCGACGGATCATCGTCGAGCAGCGCGCCGAAGGCGAAGACGATGAAGATCAATCCGAAGGCATAGACCCAGACCATGTTCTGCACCGCACGCCGCCAGGTGAAAGGCGGAGCCGGGTCCGGCCCTCGGTGCCGAGCCGGCGCGGCGGCTGGGTCGTCACGGTCGGTGCCGTACCCCGGCTGGAAGAGGGCCCGGATCACCGATCCCCGCGCAGGTCGTGCCTCGGTGCTCACCAGAAACCTCCCTCAGTCCTCGACCCTACGCCGCCATCACGCGTTCACCTTCCCGCTCCCGGGCCTTAGGCTGCACCCGTGACAATCACCCCCGGGGTGGCGGCCGGCCATCCCGCCACGGCGCAAGCCGGCGCCGACATCCTGGCCGCGGGCGGCACCGCCGCCGACGCCACCCAGACC
>JASGEZ010000134.1:0-11989 GCA_047605905.1 Microlunatus sp. | reverse complement strand
GCGACGGCGCTGACCATGTCGTCGCCGAGACCGAGCCGGCTCGCGATCGCCGATGCCAGGGTGCAGCCGGTGCCGTGGCTGTGCCGGTTGTCCGATCGCGCGGCCGCGTACGACTCGACGGTGCCGTCGGCGCCGTACAGATGATCCACCGGGTCGCCCTCGGCATGCCCGCCCTTGATCAGCACCCAGTCCGGCCCAAAGCCCAGCAAGACCTCGGCCAGCTCACGCGGCGACCCCTCCCGGCCGGCCAGCAGACCGGCTTCGGGGAGATTCGGGGTGATCACGGTCGCCACCGGCAACAGCTCATCGCGAAGTGCCGCCACGGCGTCGTCGGCGATCAACGCGTCGCCGTGCTTGCTGGCGCACACCGGATCGACGACCACCGGCAGCTGATCGGGCAGCTCCGCCAACAGCTCTGCGACCAGTCGGGTCGTCGATGCCGTGCCGAGCATTCCGGTCTTCACCGCATCGACGCCGATGTCGTCCACCACGCTGCGCACCTGGGCGCGTACGGCCTCGTCCGGCAGTGGCCACCAGCCCTGGACGCCGACGGAGTTCTGCGCCGTGATCGCGGTCAGCGCACTCATCCCGTGCACGCCGAAGGCGAGCATCGTCTTCAGATCGGCCTGGATTCCCGCTCCCCCGCCGGAGTCCGAGCCGGCAATGGTCAGCACTCGCGCCGTCGGCAGACTCTGCTGCTCGGCACCTGCAGATCGGGCGCTCATCGGGTGCCTCCGAAGTGATCCCAGCCGGCCGCACCGGCCCAGACCGCACCGTCCACCAGCACTGCTGCCTCCTCGTCCTCCGCGACTTCTCGGGTCCGTCCAACCAGCCGCCAGCCCTTGGGAACGTCGGTCTCGCTGGGGAAGCAGGCAGCCAACGCGTGGTCCTCGCCACCGGTCAGCACCAAGGTGTGCGGGTCCCGACCGGTGGCCGCGGCGACATCCTGCAGCACCTCCGGTATCTCGAATGCCGCCAGGTCCAGCTCGATCGTCACTTCCGAAGCCCGCGCCACATGGCCGAGATCGGCCAGCAGCCCGTCGGAGACGTCGATCATCGCCGTCGCGCCGGCCTCGGCGGCGACCCTGCCCTGCCCGTACGGCACCGGCGGGACCCGCTGGGCCGACACCACCGCCCGCGGCCAGCGGAAGCCCCGCTGCAGCACCGCGATCCCGGCAGCGGCGAAGCCGGTCTGTCCACTCAGCGCCACCACCTGACCGGGCCGGGCACCCGAACGCCGCACCAGCGCCCGGCCGTCGAGTGCGCCGAGCACCGTGACCGAGATCGTGATGTCCCGGGCCCCGGTGACGTCACCGCCCACCAGCGCAACCCCGGCCCGCTCCCCCTCGGCTCGGATGCCGTCGGCCAGTTCGAGCGCCCAGGCCAGCGGCAGGTCGGCGGGTGCCGACAGCCCGATCACGACCGCGACGGCCCGGCCACCCATGGCCTCGATGTCGGCCACGTTCACGGCCACGGCCTTGCGGCCGATGTCGGCGGCAGTGGACCAGATGCGGCGGAAGTGCACACCTTCGACCAGGACGTCGATCGAGGTGAGCACCGGTGGGTCGATGGCCAGGGCTGCGGCGTCGTCGCCCGGGCCGAGGAGGACCTCGGGTGTGGGCGGCAGGTCGGCGACGATGCGGGAGATCAGCGCGAACTCACCGGCCTCGCCGAGTGTGGGACCGACAGGCAACGTTTCAGCCTCTCTTTGGGTCAGCGGTCTTATGCCGTTTCGAGGGACACGGTAGGTTGACGGCGTCTCCCAGTGCGGCGTGACCGGCGGTATCGGTTAGCGCTGGTAGGGCGACGTGACAATGCGTGGCTCGAATCGGAGGAACTCCATGGTCGTTCAGGCATACATCTTGGTGCAGACAACGGTCGGCAAGTCAGCCGACGTCGCCCGATCCATCGGCGCACTCCAGGGTGTCACCCTTGCCGAGGACGTGACCGGTCCGTACGACGTGATCGTGCGCGCCGAGGCGTCGAGTGTCGACGAACTCGGTGCGCTCGTGGTCGCCCAGGTCCAGAACGTGCCCGGCATCACCCGTACGGTCACCTGCCCGGTCGTCCACATCTAGGGCCCGTGATCCTGCGCCGACTCCGCCGTCGGGGCGCAACGGCGGTCCTCGGTGCCGGCCTGATCCTGGTCTCGGCGGTCGGCTGCTCACGGACCGTCACCATGACCGATCCGAGCCCGTCCGAGGCGATCCGGTCCGAGTGCGCCGCCCTGATGGGTGCCCTGCCGGAGATCGTGCTGGACGAGCAGCGCCGGACGGTCGAGCCCGGTCAGCTGTCCGCCGCCTGGGGCGATCCGACCATCACCCTCAAGTGCGGCGTCGACAAGCCACCGGGTCTGGGCGCCGAAAGCGAGTGCTTCGAGGTGAACGGGGTCGGCTGGTTCGCCGAGGAGGCCGATGGCGGCTATCTGTTCACCACGATCGGCCGACCCGCGTATGTCCAGGTCGGCGTCCCTTCGAAGTACGCACCGGAGGCGCATGCCCTGGTCGACCTGGCCGACGCGGTCAAGAAGATCCCCGCCAAACAGCCCTGCGTGTGAGCGAGCCCGGATCCCGGATCTCCACGCTCAGTGCGGATGCTGGACGAAGTTGAGCACATTGCCGTCCGGCGCCTTGACCAGGAACCGCTGGACGCCCCACTCCTCGGTCGTCAGCGGACGCACGATCTCGTAGCCCAGTCGCTGGGCTTCGGCGTACGCGCTCTCGACGTCGTCGACGAGCACCGAGGCGACCGAGTCCTCGGGAGAGGTGGCATCGGCGGTGACGAGTTGGACATTCGCGCCGGTCTCGGCGGAGGTGTAGCGGGCCACCCAGCCAAGACTGAACTCCTCGGTCAGTCCGAGGAAGTCCCCGTAGAAGCTCTTGGCAGCCTCGATGTCGGGAACGGAGAGATTGGCGATGATGCGATGGATGCGCATGACGCCATCATGCTCCGCTGTTGCCGGCCGGCGAGCACTGCAGTCCTATCGCAGACCCACCGGACGCTCCAGCGCCAGCTGCAGCAGCCGGTCCACCAGTTCGGCGTAGGTCAGACCGCTGGCCGCCCACATCCTCGGGAACATCGACAAAGCGGTGAACCCGGGCATGGTGTTGATCTCGTTGACGTAGACCCGACGGTCGTGAGTCACGAACACGTCGACCCGGGCCAGTCCCTCACAGCCGACGGCTTCGAAGGTGCGCACCGCCAGCCGGCGTACCTCGGCGGCGATGTCGGCATCGACATCGGCGGGGACATCGAGGTCGACCTGTTCCTCGGGCAGATACTTGGCGTCGAAATCGTAGAAGCCGGAGGCGGTGTGCACCCGGATCTCGGCGACCTGGCTGGCCTCCGGGTCGGCCCCGTCGAGTCCGCCCAGAACACCGCACTCCAGTTCGCGAGCGCCGACGAAGCCCTCCTCGACGATCACCTTCGGATCGAACTGCTGCGCATGCTCGATCGCGGCGACGAGGTCATCGCCGTCGGCGACTCGGGTAATGCCAAGACTGGAACCGCCCCGGGCCGGCTTGACATAGAGCGGGCGATGCAGGGCGGCCACGGCCTCCAGGCAGGCACTCCGGTCCCGGGACCACTCCCGCGGCAGGATCGTCACGAACGGCCCGACCGGCAGTCCGGCCGCGGCCAGCACCACCTTCATGTAGGTCTTGTCCATCCCGACCGCGCTGGCGAGCACCCCGGCACCGACGTAGCGGGTGCCCATCATCTCGAACATGCCCTGGATGGTGCCGTCCTCGCCGAACGGACCGTGCAGCAGCGCGAAGGCGACGTCGATAGCGCCCAGTCTGGCCAGCGCCGAACCACCTGCCGACGGCGCGTCGTCGGCCGTCAGCAATGTGCCGTTCGCGTCGGAATCCGTACCCTCCAGACCCGCGATGTCGAAGGCGTCCGCGGTGATGGCGAGATCGCTGCCGGCGCTGGTACGCAGCCAGATCGCGTCCAGCAGGTCCTCGCTGAGTTCGGGCAGTCTGCCGTCGACGACCCTCATCCGCTCCGCCAGCTCGTCGGGCACCACGACCCAACGGCCACTAGGAGTGATGCCGATCGCGACGACCTCGTAGCGGTCGCGATCGATGGCATTCAGCACGCTGCCGGCGGTCAGACAGGAGATCGCGTGCTCGCTGCTCGTACCGCCGAACACGACGGCGACGCGAGGGCGGGCAGCGCGGGGACGGATGGTGGGGCTGTCGGTCATCGCCTGCTCTCCGGCCGGACGGCATTCATCGCGAGCGACCCTACCCGCCAGGTGACGCCTGCCTGGTCAGGCGCGCGAGTGTTGAGAGACTTGCGCCGTGAGCACCCGTGCTGCCCAAGGGTCGACGCCTGAGGCGAACCACCATCCCGCCACCATCGCCGTCCATGCCGGCCGTCCGCCGGCGGTGCCCGATGCACCGCTCAATCCGCCGGTGGTCTTCACGTCGACCTATGTCGGAGTCGATCCCGCCGGCCAGGGCGAGGTGGGCTACGGCCGGTACGGCAATGCGACCTGGTCGGCGTTGGAGCAGGCCGTCGGCGCGCTGGAGGGCGGGTCGGCACTGGCGTACGCGAGCGGGATGGCTGCCGCGCACGCCGCCTTGCAGCTCGTGCCGGCCGGCGGGGTAATGGTGCTGCCGGCGCACTGCTATCTGGGCGTATCGGCTGCCGCCAACGAGCGGGCAGCTCGCGACGGACTGGAGGTCCGCCGGGTCGATGTGGCGAACGCCGACGAGGTCATCGCGGCCGCCGAGGGAGCGGACCTGGTCTGGCTGGAGTCCCCCACCAATCCGTTGATGGAGGTCGCCGACCTGCCGTCGATCTGCGGCGCGCTGGCCGGGGTGACGACGACGGTCGTGGACAGTACGTTCGCGACTCCACTGCTGCAACGACCGCTCGAGCTGGGTGCCGATCTGGTGCTGCATTCGGGCACCAAGTTCATCTCCGGTCACTCCGATGCGCTGCTGGGCCTGCTGGTCGCACGAGATCCCGAGTTGCTGGCCCGGCTGCAAGGGGTAAGGAGTCTGCACGGCGCCGCCCCGGGCACGATGGAGACCTACCTGGTGCTGCGCGGCCTGCGTACCCTGCCGTTGCGGCTCTCGGCCGCCCAGTCGAACGCCCAACTGTTGGCCGAGCGCCTGGCGGCCCATCCGGCGGTGGCCCGGGTTCGCTATCCGGGGCTGCCCGACGATCCGGGACACGCCGTGGCGAGTCGCACCATGGCGGGGTTCGGCTCCTTGCTGTCGATCGAGCTCGCCGACGGCCCGACCGCCGTCGCCTTCATCGAGTCGCTGCGACTCTGGGTGCACGCCACCAGCCTGGGTGGGGTCGAATCGATGCTGGAACGCCGCCGGCGCTGGGCAGCGGAACTGGCCACCGTGCCCGAAGGTCTCGTCCGTCTCTCGGTCGGCGTCGAACACGTCGAAGACCTCTGGGCCGACCTGGTCCAAGGACTCGACCGGGTGACATCGCAGGACGTGTGAAGGATTTGGTGCGAGGTCGCATCGTAGCTTTCACACTTCCGTGAGTTAGGGCGACCTGGGTTCTGTGAGCGCAGCCTCCGCTTGCTATCGCGAACCGGCAATCAGCGTTACCGTGAAAACGGCGCCTGCTCCGACGCTGTGTCAGCTTCGATTCGGAGGTCACGATGTCCGCTACTTTGATGGATCTGCCACCCGTTGCCGAATGCTCGGTGGATGGCTGTTCCTACAATCACGATCACGCCTGCAATGCCGCCGCAGTCACCATCGGTGCCGCCGGCAGTGACGCCAACTGCGCCACCTTCATCCCGCTGGACATGAAGGGCGGTCTGGATCGCGTGGTCTCCCATGTCGGCGCCTGCCAGCGAGCCGACTGCACCCACAACTCAGCCCTGGAGTGCACCGCCGAAGCCGTCCGGATCGGCCATGGAGCCGACGCCGCCGACTGCCTCACCTACGTGCACGCGTAGTAGCGAGTGACGACCCCGTCGCGAGCGGCCGTGAGGCGGAGCGAGGGCTCCGTCTGGACGACTGAGCGAACAAGACACGCCTTTCCGTCTTGTGAGCGAAGGAGGAAGACGGAGTCCTGGGAGCGCAGCCTCACAGCGAGTGACGACTACACAGTTAGTAGCGCTCCGCCTTCGCCGATCGCGACATCAGTGAGGTGATCATCTGGGGCGGTGTCTGGGTGCCATCGATGACTGTCTTGACCGCCTCGACGATCGGCATCTCCACCCCGGCCTGTTGGGCCAGGGCCAGGATCGAGGCGCAGGACTTCACGCCCTCGGCTACCTGGCGGGTGGACGCCGCGATCTCGGCCACTGAATGACCCCGGCCCAGTTGCTCGCCGAAGGTCCGGTTGCGCGACAGCGGCGAGTTGCAGGTCGCCACCAGGTCACCCAGACCGGCCAGACCGGAGAACGTGTACGGATCCGCTCCGAGCGCGAGACCGAGGCGGCTGGACTCGGCCAGCCCACGGGTGATCACGGTGGCCGTG
This sequence comes from Microlunatus sp., assembly GCA_047605905.1. Taxonomy (GTDB): domain Bacteria; phylum Actinomycetota; class Actinomycetes; order Propionibacteriales; family Propionibacteriaceae; genus Microlunatus. The sequence continues at coordinate 5,527 of JASGEZ010000134.1, read as the reverse complement.
GCGTTGGCACCCAGCCCCAAGCCGACCGCCATGCCGACCGCGAGCGCGATCACGTTCTTGGTCGCCCCGCCGAGTTCACAGCCGATCACGTCGGTGTTGGTGTACGCCCGGAACCGGCTGGTGTGGCAGATGGTCTGCAGCCGCTCCGCCGTCTCCAGCGACATGCTGGCCACCACACTGCCCGACGGCTGCCGCTCGGCGATCTCGCGGGCCAGGTTCGGTCCGGTGACCACCGCGACCCGGTCCGGTTCGATGCCGGCGACCTGCTCGATGATCTGACTCGCCCGCAGACCGGTGCCCAGTTCGATGCCCTTGGCCAGGCTGACCACGACGGCATCGCCCGGGATGGTCCAGGTCTCCAGATTGGTACGCAGACTCTGGGACGGGACTGCCATCACCACGAACTCGGCACCCTCCATCGCCGCCCGAGGGTCGGTGGAGGCCACCACTGTGGGCGCCAGGTCGATGTCGGCGAAGTAGTCGGGGTTGCGGTGCTCGGCGTTGATCCCGGCCACCACGGAGTCTCGCCGCGCCCACATCGAGACTTCCTGCCCGGCATCGCTGAGCACCATCGAGAACGCCGTGCCCCACGACCCCGACCCCATCACTGCCACACGACTCACGTCGGCTCTTCCCTCTCAGTCTCGCCGGCATCCGTATCAGCGGCTTGTGCATCCGCGACTTCTGTATCAGTGGCGTCCGAACCGGTACTGCCTGCATCAGCCGCCTCAGGATCAACGGCCCCGCCGCGCCCTCCCCCGGGCTCGCGCGGGTCGTACCGCTGATCCGGCGGCGTGGCGTGCCGAAGCTCGGCAACCAACGACGAGATCGCGTCCATGATCCGATCGGTGGCCTGCGCCAGGTTCTGCGACGTCAGCGGCTGTCCACGCAGGTCATCCAGCGGGACCTGCGGGCCGGCCAGCATCCGTACGGTCTTTCGTGGCAGGAGCTTCGGGAAGTGGACCTTCTTGCCCCACATGATCTCCTCCGCACCCCACTGACCGACCGGGATGACCGGGCACCCGGTGGCCAGGGCGATCCGCGCGGCGCCGGTGCGGCCTTCCATCGGCCACAACTCCGGGTCGTGGGTGATCGTCGCCTCCGGATAGATCACCACGGTCCGGCCCCGCTCGAGCGCCTCCCGAGCGGCCCCGATCGCCTGACCTGCCTGGCGAGAGTTGCGCTGCACCGGGATCTGGCCCGCCGAGAGCAACGCCCAGCCCAACACCGGCACCTTGAACAGCGATCCCTTGGCCATGAATCGCGGCCATCGACCGGAATAGGCCAGATACAGCCCCAGCATGATCGGGTCGATATTGGAGATGTGATTGGCAACGATGATCACGCCCCCGGTCTGCGGAATGTGTTCCTGACCGCGCCAGTCCTTGCGAATGAACGGGTTGAAGATCAGGTGGAGCGTTCTGACCGCGGTGACCATCACCGGATCGCCAGGTTCTCGATTCACTGTGCGCAGCCGTCCGCGGAGCCGAATGCGACGCACAGGCTTGTCCTCACCCTGTGGCGTCCGAAGCGAATCGGCCACCGGAACCTCCATCTCCGGACGACGTGGCCCCACGCTAGCCGATCGTGACAGCATCGAAGGATCATGGACACGCCCAGGACGGACCGCCGGGTGGCTGCATTGGTGGCCTTGAAACCCTTGCCCACAGCAAAATCCCGGCTGTCGGGTCTGTCGGACGCGCATCGGATGCAACTCGCGCGGTGTATGGCACTCGACACGATCGCCGCCCTGGCATCGGCAGCCGACGAGGTGCTGGTCGTCACCGATCAGCCGGACTTCTCAGCGGCCTTGTCCGAGCACGGCATCACGGCAACGATAGTGAGCGAGCCCTCGATCCTGCGCGCCGATGAGAACTCGGCAGAGGGCGAGCCGTCCCTCAACCTCGCGCTGGCCCACGGAGACGAATTGTTGCGTTCCCGCGGTATCGACACGGTGCTGACCTGCGTCGGGGACCTACCGGCGCTCCGCCCGCAGTCGGTACGCCGAGTGCTGACCGATGCAGCCGAACTGGCAGCCGCCGGGCGGCCACGATCCTTCGTTGCCGACCACACCGGCTTCGGCACCACCATGCTGATCGCCCACGCGGTTGCCCTGGGCCCGAGATTCGGTAAGGGGAAGCAGTTCGGGTCGGCCGAGCGTCACCGACTCTCGGGAGCTGCCCCGATCGAAGCGGCGGACACGGTCGACGCCCGTTGGGACGTCGACTCACTGGCCGACCTGCGGGCCGTTGCCGCGCTCGGTGTCGGCCCTGCCACAGCGACCGTGCTCGGCGCACTCGGCGTCGCAGCTCACTCACTCGGTCGCCGACTCTGAACCAACCCCTGACACTCCGGAGATGACCACTACCTCGCGTCCGGCACTTTCCTCTCGCCCGATACATGCTCTTTCAGATCGGTGCCCGGCCGAAAGCGCGGCAGGGAGAATGCCTCGACCTGCTTGCGCTCACCTGTACGCGGATTGCGCACCGTGCGGGCGGGCCGATCGATCTTTTCGAACACACCGAAGCCGGTGATCGTCACCTTGCCGCCGGTCGCGACCTCGTACGTAATCGTCTCGGTGACGGCATTCAGCGCACGAGCGGCCTCTGCCTTGTTACCGTCGAAATGATTGGCGGCCAACACCTCGATGAACTCAGCCTTGTTCACGAGATTTCCTTCCGTGGTGAGGATGTCGCAGCCGCACTGCACGTCTGCACCGCTCACGCTAGAGAAAACCGGTCGCGCAGACAATCACCTCAGGGATGTGTTCCAGGAGTGGTACGGCCACCTGGTCAATGCCCGACTTCTGGCGGATGCCGCCACCGCGACGTCGGGAAGGTGGGTCAGCTCGCGACCTTGGCCGGGAGCGTCTTCGGCTTGAAAGACGGCCGGGCGGCTTCGTACGCGTCGATGGCGTCGACGTGCCGCAGGGTCAGGCCGATGTCGTCCAGACCTTCCAGCAACCGCCACTTGGTGTAGGCGTCGATCTCGAAATCGGCCGAGAATCCCTCCGCCTTGATCGTCTGCTCGTTCAGATCGACGGTCAGCGGCCGGTCCGGGTGGTCCTCGATGAAGTTCCACAGCTCTTCGATGATCTTCTGATCGACCAGCGCGATCAGCAGTCCGGCCTTGCCGGAGTTGCTGCGGAAGATGTCGCCGAACCGAGAGCCGATGACGACCTTGAACCCGTAGTTCTGCAGCGCCCAGACCGCGTGCTCACGCGACGAGCCGGTGCCGAAGTCCGGGCCGGGCACCAGGATGGTGGCATCGGCATACTGCGGCTGGTTGAGAACGAAGTCGGGGTCCTTGCGCCATGCGGCGAAGAGTCCGTCCTCGAAGCCGGTCTTGGTGACCCGCTTCAGATAGACGGCCGGGATGATCTGGTCGGTGTCGACATTGCTGCGCCGCAGCGGCAGCGCAGTGCCGGTGTGGGTGCTGAACTTGTCCATGGTCTTGGCTCCTGGGGTCTGCGGGTCGGAAGGCTGCGGGCTCAGAGATCGGCAGGCGAGCTGAGCGTGCCGCGGATGGCCGTCGCGGCTGCGACCAGCGGCGACACCAGGTGGGTACGCCCACCCTTGCCCTGCCGGCCCTCGAAGTTACGGTTGGAGGTGGACGCGGACCGCTCGCCGGGAGCCAGCTGATCCGGGTTCATGCCCAGGCACATCGAGCAGCCGGCCGCACGCCACTCGGCACCGGCCTCTTTGAAGACGATGTCCAGACCCTCGTCCTCGGCCTGCAGCCGGACCCGGGCCGAACCCGGGACCACCAGCATCCGGACGCTGTCGGCGATCTTGTGGCCTTTGATCACCGCGGCCGCGGCTCGCAGGTCCTCGATCCGGCCGTTGGTGCAGGAGCCCAGGAAGATGGTGTCGACGGCGATCTCGCGCATCGGCGTACCGGCCTTGAGAGCCATGTACTCCAGGGCCTTGGAGGCAGCGACCCGGTCGGTCTCGTCGGGGAACTCCTCCGGATCCGGCACCCGGGCGCTCAGCGGGACGCCCTGACCGGGGTTGGTGCCCCAGGTGACGAACGGCGACAGCTGGGTCGCGTCGATGTCCACCTCGACGTCGAACTCGGCGCCCTCGTCGGTGTGCAGTGTCTTCCAGTACTCGACGGCCGCGTCCCAGTCCACCCCCTCGGGAGCATGCGGACGACCCTTCACGTACGCGAAGGTGGTCTCGTCCGGCGCCATCAGACCGGCCTTGGCACCCCACTCGATGCTCATGTTGCAGATCGTCATCCGGCCCTCCATCGAGAGCGCCCGGATGGCCGAGCCGCGATACTCCACGATGTGGCCCTGGCCGCCGCCGGTGCCGACCTTCGCGATCAGCGCCAGCACGATGTCCTTGGCGGTGACACCGGGTGGCAGTTCGCCCTCGACATTGACTGCCATCGTCTTCGGCTTGGCCTGCGGCAGGGTCTGGGTGGCCAGCACGTGCTCGACCTCGGAGGTGCCGATACCGAAGGCGATCGAGCCGAACGCGCCGTGGGTCGAGGTGTGCGAGTCGCCGCAGACCACGGTCATGCCGGGCTGGGTCAGGCCGAGCTGCGGGCCGATGATGTGCACGATGCCCTGGTCCAGATCGCCCAGGCTGTGAATCCGGACGCCGAACTCCTTGGCGTTGTTGCGGAGCGTGTCGACCTGGGTCCGCGACACCGGGTCGGCGATCGGGGCGTTGATGTTGAGCGTCGGGGTGTTGTGGTCCTCGGTCGCCATCGTCAGATCGGGGCGACGGACCGGGCGACCGGCCTGTCGCAGCCCGTCGAAGGCCTGCGGGCTGGTCACCTCGTGCACCAGATGCAGGTCGATGTAGAGGAGATCCGGCTCACCAGCGGCCGAGCGCACGACGTGTGCGTCCCAGATCTTCTCGCTCAGTGTCTTTGGCGTCCTCAGTGTCTTTGGCGTCGCCATGGTGACCGTCATTCTCCTCGTGCTGGTCTTTCCTGTCGGGCAGACAGGCGGGGGTCGATGCACATGTTTTGGCCGCCGGAGTGCCTTCCGATTTGCGTTCCAGCATCCGAGACGGCAGTATCAAGGCATGGACAACTCTAGCGGTGTCGGCGTCCTGGACAAAGCCGCTCTCGTGCTCAGTGCACTCGAGACCGGCCCTACCACCTTGGCCGGACTGGTGTCGTCGACCGGGCTCGCTCGGCCGACGGCCCATCGGCTCGCGGTGGCGCTGGAGCACCACCGGCTGGTCAGCCGGGACCTACAGGGCCGGTTCATCCTCGGACCGCGGCTCGGCGAACTCGCCTCCGCCGCCGGCGAGGACCGGTTGCTGGCCACCGCCGGCCCGGTGCTGGCTCGGCTCCGCGACATCACCGGCGAGTCCGCACAGATGTTCCGCCGGCAGGGCGACGTACGCGTCTGCGTGGCGACCGCCGAGCGGATGTCCGGTCTGCGCGACACGGTGCCGGTCGGCACCCAGCTCACCATGAACGCCGGGTCGGCGGCCCAGGTGCTGCTGGCCTGGGAGGAGCCCGAGCGGCTGCAGCGCGGCCTGCGTGGCAGCCGCTACTCCGCCGT
>JASGEZ010000133.1:0-38123 GCA_047605905.1 Microlunatus sp. | reverse complement strand
GTGGCCCGCCGAGTGGACGCGGCGGTCGTGGCGGCCGCGGTGGCACCCAGGGTGCGTTCGGTCGCGCCGGGGGCCCGGCGCGCCGGGGGCGCAAGTCCAAGAAGCAGCGCCGCCAAGAGTTCGATCAGATGCAGGCGCCGGAGATCGGTGGCGTACGCATCCGGCAGGGTGACGGACAGAAGGTCCGCTTGGCCCGTGGCGCCAGCCTGACCGATCTGGCCGAGAAGATCGGCGTCGATCCCGCGCAGCTGGTGCAGGTGCTGTTCCACCTCGGTGAGATGGTCACCGCCACCCAGTCGGTGAGCGATGACACCTTGCAGGTGCTCGGTTCGGAACTCAACTACGCCATCGAGGTCGTCTCCCCGGAGGACGAGGACCGCGAGTTGCTGGAGAGCTTCGACATCGAGTTCGGTGAGAACGAGGGCGGCGAGGAAGATCTCGCGGCTCGTCCGCCGGTGGTCACTGTGATGGGTCACGTCGACCATGGCAAGACGCGCCTGCTGGACACGATCCGCAAGACCAATGTGGTGGCGCGGGAGGCCGGTGGCATCACCCAGCACATCGGCGCCTACCAGGTCGCGACCGAGGTCGACGACGAAGAGCGCAAGATCACCTTCATCGACACCCCGGGTCACGAGGCATTCACCGCCATGCGTGCCCGCGGCGCCAAGTCGACCGACATCGCCGTCTTGGTCGTCGCGGCCGACGACGGCGTGATGCCGCAGACCATCGAGGCATTGAACCACGCGCTGGCAGCTGACGTACCGGTCGTGGTCGCGGTCAACAAGGTGGACAAGCCCGATGCCGATCCGACCAAGGTGCGCGGTCAGTTGACCGAGTACGGCTTGGTGCCGGAGGAGTACGGCGGCGACACCATGTTCGTCGACGTGTCCGCGGCGACCGGTCAGGGCCTGGATTCGCTGCTGGAGGCGGTCGTGCTGACCGCCGACGCAGCGCTGGACCTGCGGGCCAACCCGGAGATGGATGCTCAAGGCGTTGCCATCGAGGCGCATCTGGACCGCGGTCGTGGCCCGGTGGCCACCGTCTTGGTCCAGCGCGGCACACTGCGGGTCGGAGACTCGATCGTCGCCGGTCCGGCGCACGGCCGCGTGCGGGCCCTGCTGGACGATCGGGGCGAGAATGTCTCCGAGGCACCGCCGTCGATGCCGGTTCAGGTGCTCGGTCTGACGGCCGTGCCCGGTGCCGGGGACTCCTTCCTGGTCGTCGACGACGACCGGATGGCCCGTCAGATCGCCGAGCGGCGTGCGTCCCGGTTGCGGATGGCGGCGCAGGCGGCCGGTACCCGGCGCAAGACCCTCGACCAGCTGTTCGAGCAGCTGGAGAAGGGCGAGACGCAGGAACTGCGGCTCATCCTCAAGGGCGACGGTGCTGGTTCGGTCGAGGCCCTGGAGGACGCGCTGTCGAAGATCGACGTCGGCGACGAGGTCAGCCTGCGAGTCATCGACCGCGGTGTCGGTGCGGTCACCGAGACCAACGTCAGCCTGGCGGCGGCCTCCGACGCGGTCATCGTGGGCTTCAATGTCCGGCCGCAGGGCAAGGCGACCGAGCTGGCGGATCGCGAGAACGTCGACATCCGCTACTACTCGGTCATCTACCAGGCGATCGACGAGATCGAGGCGGCTCTGAAGGGCATGCTGAAGCCGATCTACGAGGAGGTCCAGTTGGGCCAGGCGGAGATCCGCGAGATCTTCCGCTCCTCGAAGGTGGGCATCATCGCCGGCTGCATGGTGATCGACGGTCTGATCCGACGCAATGCCAAGGCGCGGCTGCTGCGTGACGGCGTGGTGCTGCACGACTCGAGCATCGCGTCGCTGCGGCGGGAGAAGGACGACGTCACCGAGGTGCGCGAGGGGTACGAGTGCGGTCTCACGATCGCCAACTACTCCGACATCCGGACCGGCGACATCGTCGAGACCTACGAGATGCGCGAGAAGGCACGGAGCTGATGAGTTCGCCACGGGTGTTGAAGCTGGCGGAGGAGATCAAGGTGATCGCCGCGGAGATGTTGAAGCGGCGGATCAAGGACCCGCGGTTGGGATTCGTCACCATCACCGACGTCCGGCTGACCGGTGACAGCCGGGACGCCACGATCTTCTACACCGTGTTCGGGACACCGGAGGAGCAGGCCGGAACGGCAGCTGCACTCCACTCGGCCACGGGGATGATCCGCTCTCAGGTGGGCAAGCAGCTGGGGCTGAAGTTCACCCCGACGCTGGTGTTCGTGCCGGACGTGGTGCCGGAGAACGCGCGCCAGATCGAGGATCTACTGGCCGCTGCCAAGGACGGGGACGCGAAGCTGGCCGAGCAGGCGGCCGGTGCCACGTACGCGGGCGAGGCCGATCCGTACAAGAAGCCCGACCCCGATGACGAGACCCCCTGACTTGTCAGACGTGGTGGTCGCTATGGCGACCGTGGAGTCTGACAACTCGGGGATTGTGGTGGTCGACAAACCGGCCGGCTGGACCTCGCACCAAGTCGTCGGCCGGTGTCGGCGGCTGCTCGGCACCCGCAAGGTCGGCCATGCCGGCACCCTCGACCCGATGGCCACGGGGGTGCTGGTGGTCGGCATCGGCCGGGCAACTCGGCTGCTGGGCCGGTTGGCGCTCACCGACAAGGCGTACGCCGCCACCATCCGGCTCGGGCAGAGCACCGTCACCGATGACGCCGAGGGTGAGTTCACCAGCACCCTCGGCGCGGTTGGTCTCGACGATGGCGCGATCGAATCGGCCATCGCTGCCTTGCGGGGCGCGATCGAGCAGGTGCCGTCGGCTGTCTCGGCGATCAAGGTGAACGGCGTACGTTCCTACGCCCGAGTCCGCTCGGGCGAGGAGGTCGCCCTGAAATCCAGACCGGTGACCGTGAGCCGTTTCGACGTTCTCGGCCGCCGTGACGCAATCGCCGACGACGGCACGCAAGTCGTCGATCTCGAGGTCACCGTGGAGTGCAGCTCCGGGACCTACATCCGGGCGCTGGCTCGAGACCTCGGGGCCGCTTTGGAGGTCGGGGGACACCTGACCGCACTCCGTCGCACCAGGGTCGGCCCGTTCACGCTGGCCGAGAGCCAGGGACTCGATGGCCCGGAACTGGTGGTGACCGACATCAGCGGGGTGGCTCGCCGGTGCTTCGCCGGTCTCGAGCTGACCGCAGAGCAGGCGCACGACGTCACCCACGGTCGGGCGCTTCGATCCGTCACACTGCCGGCCGAGCAGACGGCGGTGTTCGCTCCGAACGGCGCCTTCCTGGCGTTCTACCGTGCCGATCCGGACAAGCCGGGCGATGCCGTGCCAGCGGCGGTCTTCGTGGGCTGAGTCGCTGGTCGCCATGGTTAACTGTCGCTGATTTCGCCGTCGCCGACGGCGAAGGGAGTCCAGGAGGCGGAGCTACACGATGAGCCAGCGCACGGTCGTCGCCATCGGGAACTTCGACGGGGTGCATCGTGGTCATACCGCCTTGTTGCGGCTGGCCAAGAAGTCCGAGCCGGATGCCCATCTGGTCGTGGTGACCTTTTGGCCACACCCGATGTCAGTCGTGCGCCCCGATCAGGCACCGGTGCTGCTGTGCTCGCTGGAGCGCCGGCGGGAGCTGCTGCAAGCCGCCGGGGTCGACGAGATCGTGGTGGTGGAATTCACTGCCGACGTGGCGAGCTGGAGTCCGGAGGAGTTCGTCGACCGGGTGCTCCGGCCGCTGCACCCGGTGCGGATCGTGGTGGGGGAGAACTTCCGGTTCGGCTTCCGGGCGGCCGGTGATCCGGAGCTACTGGCCAAGCTCGGCGCCGGCGAGTTCGTGGTGGACCCGGTGCCACTGTTTTCCGACGGCGCGTTGCCGTCGTCGTCCACTCTGATCAGGCACGCCGTGGGTGAGGGTGACTTCGGCCGGGTCCGTGAGCTCACCGACCAGGTGTTCCGGATGACCGGCGTGGTCGTCGAAGGTGATCGTCGGGGCCGTCAGATGGGCTTCCCGACAGCGAACATCATCCCCGCCCCGGCGCTGGCCGTGCCGGCGGACGGCGTGTACGCAGGCTGGGTCACCCGGCTCGACGAGGTCGACGCGCCACGCTGGCCGGCCGCGATCTCGGTCGGCACCAACCCGACCTTCGACGGCGTCCAGCGCCGGGTGGAGGCGTACGTGCTGGATCGTGACGACCTGGAGCTCTACGGCGTGGAGATCGCCGTCGACTTCTATTCCCGGCTGCGTGGCCAGGTGAAGTATCGCGGGATGTCGGCCCTGATCGAGCAGATGCACGCCGATGTCGAGCAGGTACGCCACATCCTGCACGGCACCGACTGAGCAGCGGTCAGAGCGGGCGCACCGCCACCTGGCCGGCCAGGTCCTCCACCAGGTCGCGGTCGAAGCTGCCGGGTCCGGGCACCTGGGCATTGGCGATGCCGGCGGCGGCGGCGAGCTTGAGGGCGGCCTCCGGCGTGGCCCCGCGATCAAGGGCGGTGAGCAGACCGGCCAGATAGGAGTCGCCGCTGCCCACCGGGAAGCGGCCGTGCAGACCCGGCGTCGTGACCGCGTAGGCGTTGCCTTGCGGATCGAGACCGAGCGAGCCGGCGGTGCCGTCGGTGAGAACGATGTGTCCGCCGGTCTTGGCCTGCAGCTGGCGCGCCATCGAAGCGAGGTCGGTCTCGGCGGCGATGCCGAGGACCTGGGCTGCCTCGACGCGGTTGATCTTGACCAGTTCGGGATGACTGTGCAGCAGTGGCACCAGCGAGGCGCCGTGGGTGTCCACGGCTACTCGGGAACCGGTGTGGTGGGCGAGTTCGGCCAACTCGGCCAGCCCGGTCGGCGGCAGCCCGCGCGGAGGTCCCCCCGCGATGACCAGCCAGCCCGGTCGTTCCGCCAGTTGACTCGCGAGAGCCTCGCGGGTCGCCGCCCAGACCTCGGCCGGGATGGGCTCGGCATACTCGTAGATCTCGGTGAGTTCGGTGGCGTCGTCCGCACTGATCGACACACATGTCCTGGTCACGACGGGGGTGGCTACCCGGTGCACCGCGATCTCGGCCCTGGCCAGTTCATCGGCGAGCCAATCCCCGGTCCAGCCGCCCAGCACCGCGACGATCGAGATGTCCGCTCCCAGTGCCGCGGCCGCCCGCGCGAAGTTGAGCGGCTTGCCACCCGCCCGGCGGATGGCCTGGGTCGGCCGGTGGATCCGCCCCAACTCGAGATGGTCGACGACGTAGGTCAGGTCCACGGACGGGGTCAACCCGGCGACGGTGATCATCCGGCCAACCCTAGCCACGTGCCGGTTCGTTTAGCTGCTGGCTTGTCCCCGATGTCGGGGATCAGCCAGCAGCTAACTCGCGAGCGGGGTTATACGCGACGATTCGGCGTTCCTTCATGCTCGCTGGTAACCTCGTAGACGCCGTTCGAACGGCCGCGGACACCCAAGAGCTCCCGAGCACACCGAGTGCAACCTCGTCAGAGGATCCCAGGGGGCGCCGCGCAACGGGAAACCGAGAGGAGAACTGCGTGTCGATCGACGCTGCAGCGAAGAAGAAGATCATCGAAGAGTACGCGACCAGCGAAGGTGACACCGGATCTCCGGAGGTCCAGGTTGCGATCCTCACCAAGCGGATCTCGCACCTGACCGAGCATCTCAAGGAGCACAAGCACGACCACCACAGCCGGCGCGGCCTCATGCTGCTCGTCGGCCAGCGTCGTCGGCTGCTCAACTATGTCGCCAAGACCGACATCGAGCGCTACCGATCGCTGATCGAGCGTCTCGGCCTCCGCCGCTGAGCTCACCGGAGCGGTTCTCCCGCGCCCCACTTGGGGTCAGGAGGACCGCTCCGCTGTTTCGCAGCCGCCGGCGCGTCCTAGACGCGCGGCCACAACTGAACAGTGTCACAACCGAATAGCTGCACAATCGAAGAGATACAACTGAACAGATCACAACCATCGGTGATTGCATCCCACACGAGCTCACGAGCACCTGCTCGGTCTCCGGTAGTGGTCTTCGGGACCCCCAGCCCTCGGCTGCAGGGACGCCCGCGGACCTCGATCGAAGACCGGCGCTCGCCTCAAAGCCTGGCTCAGATCAGGGCGGCGACGCACGTCAGCCAAGGGTGTGGATGCGATCCCACGTCGGCGCCAGGACGGCGCCAGAATGAGGAGCATCCCTGTGGAGGGACCCGACCTTCAGTTCACCGAGGCGATCATCGACAACGGAGCCCACGGCAAGCACGTGGTGCGCTTCGAGTCCGGTCTGCTCGCCCGTCAGGCCGCCGGTTCGGCGACCGTCTATCTCGATGACGACACCATGCTGCTCTCGGCCACCACCGCCCAGAGCAAGCCGCGCGACGCCATCGACTTCTTCCCGTTGACCGTCGACGTCGAGGAGCGGATGTATGCCGCGGGCCGGATCCCCGGCTCGTTCTTCCGCCGCGAGGGCCGCCCGAGCGAGGGCGCCATCCTCACCTGCCGGCTGATCGACCGACCGCTGCGCCCCTGCTTCGTCAAGGGCCTGCGCAACGAGGTCCAGGTCGTCGTGACCGTGATGGCCCTCAACCCGAACAAGTCCTACGACGTGGTGGCCATCAATGCCGCCTCGTTGTCCACCACACTGGCCGGGCTGCCGTTCACCGGCCCGATCGGCGGCGTCCGCGTCGCCTTGATCGGAGACCAGTGGGTCGGCTTCCCCGATGTCGACCAGCTCGAGAACGCCACCTTCGACATGGTCGTGGCCGGCCGGGTGCTGGCCGACGGCGACGTCGCGATCATGATGGTAGAGGCCGAGTCGACCGAGGAGACCTGGGCACTCATCGGCGAGGGCAAGACCGCCCCGACCGAAGAGGTCGTCGCCGCCGGACTCGAGGCCGCCAAGCCGTTCATCAAGGCCCTGTGCGATGCGCAGGCCGAACTGGTGGCGAAGTTCCCGGCCAAGACGACGGCCGACTTCCCGCTGTTCCTGGACTACTCCGACGACGCGTACGCCGCGGTGGCCGAGGTCGCCAGCGAGCGGCTCGCGGCCGTGATGTCGATCGCCGACAAGCAGACCCGCGAGGAGTCCACCGAGGCTCTCAAGGACGAGATCAAGGCCGAGCTGGCCGAGCGTTTCGAGGGTCGCGAGAAGGAGATCACCGGTGCCTTCCGGGCGCTGACCAAGAAGCTCGTCCGGCAGAAGATCCTCACCGAGAAGGTGCGCATCGACGGCCGCGGACTGGCCGACATCCGGACCCTGTCCGCCGAGGTCGCCGTGATCCCGCGGGTGCACGGCTCAGCGCTGTTCCAGCGCGGCGAGACCCAGATCCTGGGTGTCACCACGTTGAACATGCTGGGCATGGAGCAGAAGCTCGACACGCTGGCGCCGGAGACCACCAAGCGCTACATGCACAACTACAACTTCCCGCCCTACTCGACCGGTGAGACCGGCCGGGTCGGCTCCCCGAAGCGGCGCGAGATCGGTCACGGTGCGCTCGCCGAGCGTGCGCTGGTGCCGGTGCTGCCGAGCCGCGAGGAGTTCCCCTACGCGATCCGTCAGGTTTCCGAGGCACTAGGCTCCAACGGCTCCACCTCGATGGGCTCGGTCTGCGCCTCCACTCTCGCGCTGCTGAACGCCGGTGTGCCGCTGCGCGCCCCGGTCGCCGGCATCGCGATGGGCCTGGTGTCCGACACCGTCGACGGCGAGACCTCCTACGTGGCGCTGACCGACATCCTGGGTGCCGAGGACGCGTTCGGTGACATGGACTTCAAGGTCGCCGGCACGAAGGACTTCATCACCGCCCTGCAGCTGGACACCAAGCTCGACGGCATCCCCGCCTCGGTGCTGGCCCAGGCCCTGACCCAGGCCAAGGACGCGCGGCTGACGCTGCTCGAGGTGATGGCCGAGGCCATCGACCGGCCGGACGAGATGAGCCTGTACGCGCCGCGGATCATCACCGTGAAGATCCCGGTCGACAAGATCGGCGAGGTCATCGGCCCCAAGGGCAAGGTGATCAACCAGATCCAGGACGACACCGGTGCCGAGATCAGCATCGAGGACGACGGCACCATCTACATCGGTGCCGATGCCGGCGACAAGGCCGAGGCCGCTCGCGCCATGGTCAACGCGATCGCCAATCCGACCATGCCGGAGAAGGGCGAGCGCTACCTGGGCACGGTCGTGAAGATCACCGCCTTCGGCGCCTTCGTCTCGCTGCTGCCGGGCAAGGACGGTCTGCTGCACATCTCCAAGCTGCGCCCGCTTGCCGGCGGCGCTCGGGTGGAGAGCGTCGAGGACGTGGTCAGTGTCGGTCAGAAGATCCAGGTCGAGATCAACGAGGTCGATGATCGCGGCAAACTGTCGCTGATCCCGGTGATCGAGGAGCCGGCCGCTGTCTGAGTGATGGCTCAGCACAACAGATGACTCAACAACACCGGGCGAGGACGCCCATTCCGCAGGCCGTTCGGCCGCGTGCCTATCGCAGTGGAGAGATCCGCCGCAGCACGCTGCCGAGCGGCCTGCGGGTCGTTACCGAAGAACTGAGCGGCAGCCGGGCGTTCTGCGTGGGGTTCTTCGCCGGCGTCGGCTCCCGGCATGAGAGCACCCGGCTGCATGGTGCCTCGCACTTCCTCGAGCACGTGCTGTTCAAGGGGACGCCGCGGCGTACCGCCGAGGAGATCTCGATGTCGGTCGAGTCGGTGGGTGGTGAACTCAACGCGTACACGGCCAAGGAGCACACCTGCTTCCACGCCCGGGTGATGGCCGAGGACGCGGCCCTGGTGGTCGACGTGCTCGCCGACATGATCACCGACTCGCTCCTGTTGGGCAGTGACATCGACGCCGAGCGGGCGGTGATCCTGGACGAGATCGCCATGCATCACGACGACCCAGGCGATGTCGGCGCGGATCTGGTGACCAGCGCGCTCTTCGGTGAGCGCGGGCTGGGCCGCCCGGTGATCGGGTCGGTCCGCAGCATCAGCCAACTGCGGCGCAACCAGGTCGACGACTACTGGCGCCGCCACTACCGTCCGTCGCGGATCGTGGTCGCTGCGGCCGGTGCCGTCGACCACGATCAGCTCGTCGAGCAGCTCGCCGCCTTCCACGGCTTCGCCGCCGGCCCCGACCACCGCCGCAAACCACCGACCACCACCAGCCCGACGACCGTCCGCAGCGGTGCGCAGCTGGTGACTGCCACCCGCGACTCCGCGCAGGTGTCCGCGTCGTTGGCGGCCGGCTGCCCGGGCATGTTCGACGACCGGCGCTACGCCCTCGGCCTGCTGTCGCTGGTGCTCGGCGGCGGCATGTCGTCACGGCTGTTCGTCGAGGTACGGGAGCGGCGCGGGCTGACGTATTCGATCGAGTCGGGGGAGAGCGTCTACAGCGATGCCGGACTGTTCTCGATCGACTGGCAATGTGCGCCGGAGCGCCTCGCGGAGATCCTGGCCGTTGTCCGCGAGGTCACCGGCGAACTGGCCGAGCACGGTATCTCGGAGCGGGAGCTTGCCCAGGCCAAGACCCAGCTGCGTGGGCAGACCATCCTTGCGTACGAGAGCCCGAACGCCCGGATGAGCCGGCTGGGCTCCAGCGCCGTCAGCGGTGAGGAGCGTGGGCTGGAGGAGCATCTGAACGCGTACGACGCCGTCACCGCCGACGAGGTGCGGGAGGTAGCCGAGCACCTTTTCGACGCCGGCCCGGTGCTGGGCGTGGTCGGTCCCAAGCTGCCCCGACGGCGGTTGGAGTCCTTTCTCGCCCACTGGTGATCGGGGCGCCTGGCCACGCCGATAGGTTGGTCGTCGCGTCGGACCTGGCCTGGTCCGGTGTGGACAGTCTCACAACGACGACCAGGGGAGTAGCTGATGACCGACCAGATCCGGGTAGGCGTATTCGGTTCGGCGGGCCGGATGGGCGCCGAAGTCTGTCGAGCGGTCGAGGCCGCTTCGGATCTGGAATTGGTGGCCGCCTTGGATGTCGGTGACGACCGGACGCCGGCCGAGAACGCGCAGGTGATGGTCGACTTCACCCATCCGGACGCGGTGATGGACAACCTGTCCTGGTGCATCGAGCACGGAGTGCACGCGGTCGTCGGTACGACTGGGTTCACCGAGGATCGGCTGGCTCAGCTGCGCTCAGCACTCGGCGAGGCTCCCGAGACGGGCATCGTGGTGGCCGCCAACTTCTCCATCGGCGCGATCTTGATGATGCATTTTGCCGAGCAGGCCGCCCGGTTCTACGAGAGTGTCGAGATCATCGAACTGCATCACCCCAACAAGGCCGATGCTCCGTCGGGCACCGCAGCGGCCACCGCGCAGCGGATCGCGGCTGCTCGCGCGGCCGTGAACCGGCCACCCATTCCCGATGCGACCAGCCAGGAAGTTGATGGTGCGCGAGGCGCCGACATCGGGGGTATCCAGGTGCACAGTGTGCGGCTGCGAGGGCTGGTGGCCCACCAGGAGGTATTGCTCGGAGACCCCGGTGAGACACTGACCATCCGACACGACTCGCTGGATCGTGTGTCCTTCATGCCGGGGGTGCTGACTGCCGTCCGGGCCGTGGTGGGCCGACCCGGTTTGACCGTGGGAATAGATGACCTGCTGGGGATTGGAGCCTCATGAGCAACGAAGCGGACGACCTGTCAGAGACGGAATCGGGATCTTCCCAGGAGGACGCGCAAAACCTCGTGCCATCCGGCGAGGAGGTCGCGGCTGAGGACGCTGTTGCCGACGATGCCGTCGTTGGGGAAGACGTCGCTGGCGAAGGTGTCGCTGAGGAGGATGTCGCCGAGGACGCTGTCGCCGATGACAGCGCAGCGGACTTGGCGTCGGCAGCGGAGGACGATGTAGTCGTCGAGGATGATCTGGACGCGGTGCTTGTTGACGAACCGGAGTCTGTTGACGAACCGGTGTCTGCGGAGGACGCCGAGGCGACGGAGGCGCTGCCCCTGGATTCATCCGAGCCTGCCCTGGCCGGGGCCGACTCGACACAGGATGACTCGTCCGAGGATGAGGACGTGCCGGAACCATTCCCCACCGAGGTGATCGCGGCAGCCCCGATTCCGGGCGAAGGCGGGACCACTGTTCTTCCGCCGCCGTTCCAGGCAGCCGATGTTTCACCAGTCAAACCGAAGAAGCGCTCGCGTACGGTCATGATCGCGGTGATCAGCGTGCTTGCCGTGCTGGCTGCGCTGATCGTCGGCGACCGGATCGCCAACGCGACGGCCCAGAAGTCGCTCGCCGCGAGCCTCCAGCAGGAGTTGACCACTCCTGACACGCCCAAGGTCTCGATCGGCGGTTTCCCCTTCGCAACCCAAGCACTTGCGGGCACCTTCTCCTCGATCCAGGTCTCGGCCGATGAGGTGCCGGTCCATACCGATGTCGCGGACCTCACCATCACCCACTTGGACGCCAAGCTGACCGGGATCACGGTGACTGACAAGTACGCCAGCATCATGGCCAACCGTGGTGAGGCCACGGCGCTGGTCGACTGGGAGGAGGCAAGCAAGCTGGCCGGTCAGCCGGTGACCTATGTCGCCGACAACCAGATGCAGATCGACTTCACGATTCCGATCGGGCAGCTTTCCATCAAGGGGTCGATCCTCGGTCGGCCCGTGCTCAACGCGGAGGATCAGACGATCAGTGTCGCCGATCCGAAGTTCACTCTCTCCAACATGGATGTCCCGCAGCCGATCTCCGAGGCCGTCTCCAAGATCGCGCTGCAGCCCTTCCCGATCCGTGGGCTGCCGTACGACATCAAGATCACTGCGCTGGCCATCCAGCCCGACGGGATCTCGGTGTCCGGCTCGGGTGCGAACATCCCGATCCGCGAGCAGCAGTAGGAGACCGACGGTGACAGCTCGTCTCGTGACGCGGCCCTGGCTGCCGGAGCCGGCAGTCGATCGGGTTGAGTCCGTCCTGGACGGTCTCGGCAGCTTGGATGCGCCGGGAGTCGAACAGTGGTTGGACGAGCTGATCGCCGAGAACCGGCACATTCACGACGAGGTGTGCGTCAACCTGAACCCAGCGACGAACCGGATGAACCCGAGGGCCGAGCAGATGCTGTCCGCCGGCCTTGGGTCCCGGCCGTCGCTGGGCTATCCGGGCCTGAAGTACGAGATGGGTTTGGAAGCGATCGAGCAGATCGAGATCATCGCCGCAGAACTGGCGGCGCGGGTCTTCCATGCCGATTACGCCGAGGTCCGGGTCGGATCCGGAGCATTGGCCAACTTGTACGCGTTCATGGCCTGCTGTGAGCCGGGCGAGACGATCATCGTGCCGCCGCCAGAGATCGCCGGCCACGTCACCCACCATCGGGCCGGCGCCGCCGGTCTGTATCGGGTGCGGAGCGTGCCGGCGCCGATCAGCCCGGTCGACTACACCGTCGATATCGATGCCCTCGCGGACCTGGCCAGGTCTGTCCGGCCGAAGCTCATCACCATCGGTGGCAGTCTCAATCTCACTCCGCATCCGGTGCCGGCGATCCGGGAGATCGCGGACGAGGTCGGCGCCAAGGTGCTGTTCGACGCCGCCCATCTGTGCGGGATGATCGCCGGTGGGGCCTGGCCCAACCCGCTCGATCAGGGCGCGCATCTGATGTCGATGAGCACCTACAAGAGTCTCGGCGGGCCGCCCGGTGGCCTGCTGGTGGCCAAGGATGCCGAGCTGGCGCAGCGGATCGAGGCGATCGCCTATCCGGGTCTGACGGCCAACTTCGACGCCGGCAAGACAGCGGCGCTGGCCCAGACCCTGTTGGACTGGACGGTCGCCGGCCGGGCGTACGCGGCCGCGATGATCGAGACGGCCGCGGTGCTGGCCGAGCAGTTGACGGGTCTGGGCGTGCCGGTATTCGCACCTGCCGCCCAGCCGACGACGTCGCATCAGTTCGCGGTCGAAGCCGCTGGTTACGACGGTGGTCAAGCAGCGGCAGCCCGGCTCCGACGGGCCAATCTGCTGGCCTGCGGGATCGGTCTTCCCCTGGACCCGGTGCCTGGCGACGTCAACGGACTGCGCCTGGGTACGCCGGAGCCGGCCCGACTAGGCATGACCGCTGCCGACATGCCCCAGTTGGCTTCGTTCATTGCGAGGGGCTTGACCGAGGAGCCCGAGACGGTCGCCGCCGAGGTAGCCGAATGGCGCGGCCAGTTCCGCGAGATCCACTTCACCACGGACCGTCCTGGGGTCTGAGGACGAACCAGATTCGGGAGCAGACCATGTAATGCCCCCGCGGTCTGGTGGAATTACATGGTAGGTGTCTCGCTGGGAGCTTCCCGGAGGTCGATCTAGATCCAACCGCGGTCACGGGCGAGGCGGGCGGCTTCATGGCGGTTCGCCACGCCGAGTTTGGTGACTGCCGACGACAGGTAGTTGCGGACGGTGCCGACCGACAACGAGGCGTGGGTGGCGATCTCCTCGACCGGGCTGCCGTCGGCGGCCAGGGCGAGGACGTCCGTCTCGCGGGCGGTCAGTGGGCTGTCGCCGGCACCGATCGCCTCGGCGGCCAGCTGTGGGTCGACATAACGACCGCCGGCCGCGACCGTACCGATCACCGAGGTCAGCACGGGGGCCGACACGGTCTTGGGCAGGAAGCCGCGGACCCCGGCCGCCAGGGCGGTCTTCAGATAGCCCGGACGGGCGTACGAGGTCAGGATGACGCACGCGCAATCAGGCAGGTCACGGCGTAACTGCTCGGCGACGGCGATCCCGTCCAGACAGGGCATCTGCAGATCGAGCAGCGCCACATCGGGCCGGTGGTGCCGGGCGGCGGCCAGCGCCTCGGTCCCGGACGCAGCCACTGCCACGACCTCGAGTCCGTCCTCCAGCGCCAGGAGCGCGGCCAGGGCGTCTCTGATCAGGGTCTCGTCGTCGGCAAGCAGGACTCTGATCATGACAGGACCGATGCTCTGAGGGTGAACCGACCCTGATCGAGGTTGGTCTCGACATCGCCTTGGAGATCGGCCAGTCGCTCCCGCATGCCGATCAGGCCATGTCCGGCGGCCGTCCGATGATCGCGATCGGTCGGCTCAGCACCGTCATTGGTGATGACTATCCGGAGGGTTCGGCTCAGGTCGGTCGGGGTGCGCATGCGAGCATCTCCGGCTGGGTCTCGTGGTCGGTGGTGTCGGTGCCGCTGGTGTCGCTGGAGGCGGCGACGTCGAGGAACGCCTGCTCCAGCGATCCCGGTACGACGTGGAGGTCGGTCAAGTGAATGCGGTCGCCGGCCCAGGAGAGCAGCAGACCGAGTACGCGCTGGGGGTCGAAGGTCTCCAGCCGGAGCCGACGATGCCCGGCGCGCTCTTCGACGTGCAGCGCCGCTCCGGCGAATCTGGTCAGCCCGGACTCGTCGACACCGGTGTCGAGACCGAAGCTGATCTGACTCGGCTGGGTCTTGACGATCTCGGCGAGGGTGCCTTCCCGGACGATGCGGCCGCCGTGCATGATGCCGATCCGATCGGCCAGCACCTCCGCTTCCTCCAGGTAGTGGGTGGTCAGCACGACGGAGGTCTGCTCGGAAAGGAGACCGCGGATCAACTCCCAGGTGGTCCGCCGGCTCTGCGGGTCCAAACCGGTGGTCGGCTCGTCGAGGAAGATCACCTCGGGTCGACCCATGACCGCCAGCGCGAGATCCAGCCGGCGCTGCTCGCCGCCGGACAAACTCGCGATGGCGACGGTGCTGCGGTGAGCCAGGCCCACCTGCTCCAGCACGTCCTCAACGGGCCTGGGGTCGGTCAGCAGCTGCTGCCAGGTCCGGGCCAGCTCGGTGACGGTGAGCGCGCCGGGGAAGCCAGCCTCCTGCAACATGATGCCGATCCGCGGCCGCACCAGCTGCCGGTCGAGGTACGGGTCATGGCCGAGCAGCCGCACGGTGCCGGCGGTGGGGCGGGCCAGGCCCTCGATCACCTCCAGGCTGGAGGTCTTGCCGGCACCGTTGGTGCCGAGCAGGGCATACAGTTCACGGCGGCGGACCGTGAGATCGAGACCGCGGACCGCTTCGAAGCCCTGATCACCATGGCGGCGGCGCCGGCCCCGTGGGCCGGCGTAGCGACGACGGAGGCCGCGTACCTCGACGGTCACGTCGGCCGATCTCGGGTTGGTTGATGTCGCGGTCATGCATCAACCGTCTCCCGCGTCCGGCCAGGTCAGTAGTGCATCGGCTCATCAGCTCCGGTGAGCTGGTACGCACTCAGCGATGACAGATGTCACATGGGCCGCTCGTGCTAGTCGATGGCGGTGTGCAGGCGGATCTGCTTGACCCGGATCGTGTCGTCGTCGGAGCCGATCTCTCGGTGGGCGCCGTCGGGTGCCCAGCCGGAGTCGGTCAGGAACTTTCGGCGGACGTCGTCATCGGCTCGCAGCCAGTGCCGCACCCGGTTGAAGCCGTCGGCGCGCAAGGTGTCCACGCAGGCATTGACCAAGCGAGATCCATGGCCGTGCGAGCGGGCGGCCGGGTCCACGATCAACTCCTCGATCGCGCCGTCCACCGAACCGTCGGCGTCGGGATCCTGGCTGGCCAGGGTGGTGGCCAGCCCGACGACGCGGCCGTCGGCGATGGCGACCAGCACTCGGCAGCGGGCTTCGGGTGGG
This sequence comes from Microlunatus sp., assembly GCA_047605905.1. GTDB lineage: Bacteria > Actinomycetota > Actinomycetes > Propionibacteriales > Propionibacteriaceae > Microlunatus. The sequence continues at coordinate 22,604 of JASGEZ010000133.1, read as the reverse complement.
CGAGTGATGGCTTGATGCCAGGCGTTGGCCATCGATTCCAGGTCGATCGAGGAGAGCATGAGCTGGGTGACCGGGTCGCCCGCTTCGCTCCAGGCGCGACGCTGAACCTGGGCTATGTCCCAGGACTCAGCAGGTAGCGCGAGGCGTACCGAGTCGGCGAATTGGCCGGCTGCGGCGTGCGAGTTTTCGGTGGCCACGACAGCAGATGCTATCCCGCAATGAACGTGAGTCACGTCACACTTCCAGGATTAGGCAATTAGTGGGTACACCGTCCATGATTAATACAGAAGTCCGCGACTACCTGAACCCCCGAGCAGGCAGTCGCGGACTTCGCACTTTCCAAGAACTGTGCGGACGCTTCCAAGAACTGCGCGACCGCGTCCGCGCGGGAGGGTAGCCTGACCGCCGTGTCGTCAGGATCGCAGCAGCTCAGACCGCGAGGAGGGGTACATGTTCCGCCTCCGTTGACCAAGGGGGCGCTGCGCGTCATCCCTCTGGGTGGCCTCGGCGACATCGGGCGCAACATGGCCGTGCTGGAGTACGACGGGCAACTGCTGATCATCGACTGCGGAGTGCTGTTCCCCGAGGACGATCACCCGGGTGTCGACCTGATCCTGCCGAGCTTCGACGTGATCGCCGACCGGCTGGACGATGTGCGGGCACTGGTGCTGACTCACGGACACGAGGATCACATCGGGGCGGTGCCCTATCTGTTGCGGCAGCGGCCGGACATCCCGCTCGTCGGCTCGAAGCTCACGCTGGCCCTGGTCCAGGAGAAGATCCGTGAGCACCGTATCCGAGGGACTGTTACTCAGGTGGTCGCCGACGGCGAGAAGGCCGGGTTCGGCGCATTCGAGTGTGAGTTCGTCGCTGTCAACCACTCCATTCCGGACGCCCTGGCGGTCGCGGTACGCACACCTGCTGGACTGATCCTGCACACCGGCGACTTCAAGATGGACCAGCTGCCGCTCGACGGCCGGATCACCGATCTGCGCAGCTTCGCGCGGCTCGGCGAAGAGGGCGTCGACCTGTTCATGGTCGATTCCACCAACGCGGAGGTGCCCGGCTTCACCACTCCGGAACGAGATATCACGCCGGCCTTGGACCGGGTCTTCGCGACCAGCAAGCAGCGGCTGATCGTCGCTTGCTTCGCCTCGCATGTGCACCGGGTGCAGCAGGTGCTCGACGCCGCGGTCCAGCATGGCCGCAAGGTTGTCTACGTGGGTCGCTCGATGGTGCGCAACATGGGGGTGGCCAGGGATCTCGGCTATCTGCACGTGCCCGGTGACACGTTGATCGAGTTGCGCGACATCGACAATTACCGCCCCGACGAGGTGGTGATCATCTCTACCGGGTCGCAGGGCGAGCCGCTGTCCGCGCTGTCGCGGATGGCGAATCGGGAGCACCCGGTCATCCAGCTCACCACCGGCGACACCGTCGTGCTGGCCTCCTCACTCATCCCCGGCAACGAGAGCTCGGTCTATCGGGTGATCAACGGGCTGACCAAGCTCGGTGCCAAGGTCGTACACAAGGGCAACGCGATGGTGCACGTCTCCGGTCACGCCAGTGCGGGGGAGCTGCTGTACGCCTACAACATCGTGAAGCCGCGCAACGTGATGCCGGTGCATGGCGAAGCCCGGCACCTGCTCGCCAACGCCGATCTGGCGGTCGCGACCGGTCTTCCGCGCGAGCGCGCGATCATCGCCGAGGACGGCTCGGTCGTCGACCTGCAGGAGGGGCACGCGCGGATCGTCGGGAAGGTGGATTGCGGCTACATCTTCGTCGACGGCGCGAGCGTCGGCGACATCACCGAGACCCAGCTCACCGACCGCCGGATCCTCGGCGAGGAGGGCTTCATCTCGGTGATCGTGGTGGTGAACACCCATGCCTCCAAGATCGTCAGCGGACCCGACATCCATGCTCGTGGGTTCGGTGAGGACGATACGGTTTTCGACTCGGTACGCCCGCAGATTGTGCTGGCTCTGGAGGAAGCACTGGCCGATGGTGTCGATGACGCGCACCGGCTCCAGCAGGTGATCCGGCGTCGGATCGGCCGCTGGGTCAACGACAAGCACCGTCGCCGACCGATGATCATCCCGGTGGTCATCCAGACCTGACCGATGCCACCGGACTAGCGACCAAACTGAACTGTGGGACGCGACCAAACTGAACTCAAGGTAGCGACCAAACTGAACTCGACCGAGCGGCCAAACTGAATCGGGCGGCGTTACCATCCTTGTATGGCAGGACAAACCCCACTGGGTCGAGTGATTCCGCGGCATGCGAATGACCGTGTGATCGAGGCACTCGCTGACACCCGGGTTGTGCTGCTCAACGGCGCGCGTCAATGCGGCAAGAGCACTCTGGCCGGTCTGCTCGGTCGTAGTCGGGATGCCGAGCTGCGCACGCTGGATCGTGCCGCGACGCGTGAGGCCGCTGTCTTCGATCCGCCGACCTTTGTAGAGAGTGGCCGGCTGCTCGTGATCGATGAGATCCAGCGCGTCCCGGAACTGCTGTTGGCGATCAAGGAGCGAGTGGACACTGACCCGAGACCCGGCCAGTTCCTCCTGACCGGATCGGCTCGTGTCTTGGGATTGAAGGCGCTCCCGGACACGCTGATCGGTCGGATGGAGACGATCGAGCTATGGCCCTTGGCTCAAGGTGAGATCGACGGCGAACCGGACGGGTTCGTCGACGCGATCTTCGAGCTCGGCGCTGGCTTTCGTCATCGGACTGCTGAGACAAGATCTGGTTACATCGGCCGGATCGTACGCGGCGGCTTCCCTGAAGCGATCGCTCGGACATCGGATCGCCGTACGCGGTTCTTCGAGAACTATCTGGCTGACCTGGTGAATCGTGACGTCATTCAACTCACTGATGTTCAGCGCGGCGCTGAGTTGCGGACTCTCACCCGGCTGGTGGCTGCCCGATCCGGTCAGCTGTTGGTGCCGGGCTCGTTGGCCGGCTTGTTGGGACTGAGCCAGCGGACAGTCGAGCGCTACCTCACCCTGCTCGAAGAAGTGTTCCTGATCAAGCGAATCCCTGCTTGGTCCCGAAGTCCGAGTTCGAGGGCGACTCGCGCTCCCAAGGCCGTCTACGTGGACTCGGGTCTTGCTGCTGCCGCCCTTGGTCAGGATGAGAGCAGCCTTCGCCGGGTGGGTGCCCCACTGGGTGAGTTGCTGGAGGGATTCGTCCTCAGCGAGCTGGCGCGGCAACTCTCTTGGTCGAAGCAGGTGGCCGATCTCTTTCACTACCGCACCAAGGACCAGGTTGAGGTCGACGCCGTGATCGAGAACAGACGCGGTCAGGTCGTCGCGATCGAGGTGAAGTCATCGACCACTGTCCGCGGCGATGATTTCGCGGGTCTCAGGCACTTGTACTCCAGGCTCGGCTCAGATCTGGTGGTCGGAGTTGTGCTTTACGCAGGACAGGAGACCTTGTCGTTCGGCGACCGGATGTTGGCTGTGCCCATCTCGGCGTTGTGGGAACGACGGCGATCCTGATGGACTTGCACGTCTATGGTGCCAAGAGGGCGAGGGGAACAACCGCGACACCATCCGGCCGGCGGTAGGCGTACTGGCCGGCATGAACGACGACCCGGTCGACCACGCGGTCGCCAAGTTGTTGCTTCAGCCAGTTGAGGTGTCGAACGTCCTTGTCCACGATCGTCCCGCTGAGTTTGACCTCGATAGCCACCAGTCGCCGATCGGATGCCTCAACGATCAGGTCGATCTCGCGGGTGTTGTCTCGCGTGCGCAGATGGCCGACGCGAGCTTCGCAGACATCGGCGTAGATCCGGACTGATTGAGTCACCAGAGACTCGAAGAGCGCTCCGAGCCAGGTGTTCGTGTCGGGCCGGGCCATCACCCGCTGGCCCTCGCCACGCAGCAGCGCGTTCTTTGTCACCCCAGCAGACCGGGCAGCTAACGCCGGGTCGACCAAGTGGTGCTTGGGCGCGTGGGTCAGTCGATTGAGGGGGAGAAGGAAGGGATCCAAGCCGGGATGGGGTCGAGCACGAAGATCCGGGTGAGGGGCAGGCTGACGATCCGGCCGGCTCCTGAGTGAATCTCGCGGGGTCGTCGGCGGGCTGGTCAGGACCCGTCCAATGTTTTCGGGAGTCTGGCTCGGCCAGCCGCGCGCCCCTGGATCCTTGCGATCGGTATCAGAGCGATGCTCCTCACCCTCCTCGGCCGAAAGCCGCGCAGTCAGGCGCGGCGGTTCTCGGGGGTGATGACGGTGATGGACGGTAGGAATCGTGTTGTGAGGCCGATCCCGGCGGTGCGGGGCTCCGCGCGAGTCGCGGGCGGGATCGCTGGGATCTTCTGCATGATCGTTGCGGGGCTCGTTGGTGCTCCGTCTGCTGAGGCGGCGGTCGAGCCCTGCTATGAGGCGGGCAAGTTGGACATCAACGGCGACGGGTACGCGGACGCGGTCGTGGGCGATCCGGAGGCCACGGTGGCGGGTCAGGCTCAGGCCGGCCGGATCGTGGTGCTCTACGGAGACGCCGACGGCCGGCTCGGTGAGGGCGGTCGGAAGATCGTGACCCAGGCGACCATCGGACAGCTTCCGGAAGCGGGGGACCGGTTCGGTGCGGCGCTCACGACCGGAGCTGTGGACGAAGACGCATGCCTCGACGTCGTCGTCGGCGTACCCGGGGAAGATCTGGCGGGAGAGGTGGACGCCGGCATGGGCCACGTGATCTACGGCTCGCTGGCCGGCTTGAACGGCGGCACCGGACCGGTCCATCTGACTCAGGCTAGCGCCGGCGGGACCGTCGAGTCGGGTGACCAGTTCGGTCGATCGGTCGCTGTCGGGGCCAATCTGGGCAGCGATACATCGGTGGTCGCGTTCGGGGCGCCGTACGAGGACGTCGGCTCGGTGGTCGACGCCGGGGCTGTCGACGCGTTCCAGTTCTCCGATTCGTTCCCGGTGACCCCGGCCGAGCTCAACCAGGACACACCAGGGATACCCGGGACCAGCGAGCCCGGTGACCTGTTCGGGTTCTCGCTGGCATACGGCTACAACCTGCTCAATGTGTACAACACCTGGGACTTGGTCGTCGGTGCGCCAGGAGAAGACATCGGAACCCTGAACGCCGCTGGTGCTGTGACAGTCATCAACGGGGTCCACGAGTATCCGCCGGACATCTACCCGTCCCAGGCATGGAACCAGGACAGCCCCGGCGTGCCCGGATCGGCCGAAGCAGGCGATCAATTCGGGTACAGCGTGACCACCTCGGTCGTCGACAGCTACGTCAAGGGCTCACGCCAGCACGCCGCGGTCGGTGCGCCTGGCGAATCGATCGGCAAGCGGACCAGCGCAGGCTCGGTCCAGTTGTTCTCCAGCACCGGGTCGGGGCTGGTTCCGGGGAAGTCGATCAGTCAGGACACCGCCGGTGTGGCCGGTACTGCGGAGACCGGCGACCGATTCGGCTTCCAGGTGGCGCTGCTGAATGCGCCCAAGCTGCGGTTGGCGGTCGGGGTGCCGTACGAAGACATCGGCAGCATCAAGGATGCGGGCTCGGTGCAGGTGTTCTCGGTGAGCAACCCGGCCGACGACAAGACCTACGATGCCGACTCGGCGGGCGCGGCCGGTGCTCGGACGACCAACGGTCGCTACGGTCTGGCGCTGAGCGCCATCCAGGCCGACAACGAGAATGTGTTCGCGGTGGGCAGTCCCTACCAGGGGGCCGGCCGGGTGCATCTGATCACCTACAACACATCGGGCTATGCCTCCCGATCCTGGGTGCCGGGGTCCGGCGGGGTGCCGGGCGGTGCCGTCCGGTTCGGCGCCAGCATCGGCGGCTTCGACGCCAGTCCCTAGTGCGCCGATCTCCTAGCGGGACAACGCCAAAAGGACCTGGCCCCTCGGGGTCAGGTCCTTTGCGACGCGTAGGTCAGAAAGTCAGCGGGAGACCTTGCCGGCCTTGAGGCAGGAGGTGCACACGTTCAGCCGCTTCGGAGCGCCGCCGACCACGGCACGGACGCGCTGGATGTTCGGATTCCAGCGGCGGTTGGTCTTCTTCTTCGACCAAGGCACGTTGTGGCCGAAGCCGGGGCCCTTGGCGCAGACGTCACATACGGCAGCCACTGGAGTTCACTCCCACATACTCGAGCATTTGACACAGGATTTGAGGTCGCCGCCCCTGAGGGCAACCTGGAAAGAGTACCCGACGCAGCCACGAGAAGGCGAATTCGCCGTCAGGTTCACCGGGCAGCAGCGTACCCGTCGGTAGGGTGGGCGAGTGTCGTCCGCAGTCGCCCCGAACGGTGGAGCGAGCAGTCTCGCCCCGCCGGAGATCTGGCGGCTGTGCCTCGCCTGGCTGGAGCGCAGCACGGAGATCATCGCGCAGTCGGCGGCCGGCCTGGATGCGATCAATGTCTTTCCGGTGCCCGATTCCGATACCGGCACCAACCTCCAGCAGACCCTGACCGGGATCACCAGTTATCTGGACGGCGAGGGCACGGAGGATCCGCGGGTCGAGACCAGGGACGAGGTCAGTCCGGCGGATGTCGTGGTGCGGGCCGCGGTCTTGTCGGCGCATGGCAACTCAGGCGCGATCGTTGCCGAGATGATCATCAGCTTGAGCCGGGCGCTGGAGCGTTCCGGTTTGATCGTGCCGGTCGAGCCCGAGCGCGGCCTGGCCGAAGTGCTCAAGATCGTGGCATTGGCCGGTCGTCGGGCCGTGGCCAGGCCGGTAGCCGGCACCATCTTGACCGTGGCGGCTGCCGCTGCCGCGGCAGCTGAGCAGGCAGTCTTGACCAGGGCCGCCGACCGTCTCGCGGCGGATCCGCAGTCCGGGATCTCGCGGGTGCTGGCAGTTGCCCAGGTCGCCCGAGATGCGGCCGCCGAGGCGCTGGCCCAGACGCCGATGGAGTTGTCTCGGCTGGCCGAGGCAGGTGTGGTCGATGCCGGCGCCCAGGCGTACGTGTTGCTTCTGGATGTCCTGGTGGAGGTGTTGGGTGGACCCGCCGCTGAGCCGATGGCGGCGCATCCGGCTCCGCAGTTCGTCCGGCGTTCGCGGGCTGGTGAGGAACCAGTCGAGTACGAAGTCATGTATGCCCTTCGCGGGACCGGGCCGGACGATCTCGACATCTTGCGAGAGCGACTGTCAGAGCTGGGTGACAGTGTGGTTGTCGTGGGCGACAGGACGGTGGCGCAGGTGCACGTGCACCTGGCCGATGCGGGCGCGGCGATCGAAGCCGGTCTGCCGTTCGGACGCCTCAGCCAGATCCGGATCAGCGCGCTGCCGCCCGATGCTGCTGCCGCCACGGAGCGAGCCGTGGTCGCCGTCGTTGCCGGGCCCGGTCTGGCTGCGGCCGTGACGGCGCTCGGTGGGACTCCCGTCCTCCCGGTCTCCGCCCATGTCGGCGTCACCGAGTTGTCGGCGGCCCTGCAACACGCATGCGGAGACGTGGTGGTGCTGCCCAACGACATGGAGTCTCTCGAGATCGCCCGTCACCTGGCCGGCGAATTGCGCGATCAAGGTCGCCGGGTCGCAGTCATCCCGACTGTGTCGCAGGTGCAGGGCCTGGCTGCTTTGGCGGTGCATGAGCCCGAGGCCGCCTTCGACTCGGTGGTGGTCGCCATGAGCAGCACGGCCGGGCATACCCGACACGGTGCAGTCACCGTGGCAGAAAGCCCTGCGATGACCATGGCCGGCCGCTGCGAGACCGGCGATGTCTTGGGCCTGGTCGACGGTGACTTCGTCGAGATCGGCGATGATCTGGTTCAGGTTGCGTGGCGCGTGCTCGAACGGCTGTTGACCTCCGGTGGGGGAGAGCTGGTCACGATCGTCCGGGGCCGCGATGCCGACGATCGGCTGATCGAGGCACTGCTGGCCAGGATCCGGGCAGTGATCCCGGCCGTGGGCGTCGAGGTCATCGACGGTGGACAACCTCGCTACCCGTTGTTGTTGGGGCTGGAGTGAGAGCGTCGTGACGACCAGGCATCTGCGGGCCGTGCCGGATCTGCCCGAGCCGTCGGCCAAGAAGCCGGCCACGAGGAAGAAGCCGGCAACAGCTGCGGAGCGTCCGCCGGCCCAGTTCTGGCGTACGACGGGTTTCACCCGGCTGGCGGTGCCGCTGACCGGTGTGCTTGGTGGCAAGACGGCCAAGGCGTTCGAGTCGCTGAAGGTCAAGACCGTCGGCGACTTGATGTTGCATCTGCCGCGCCGATACGTGTCGGGCACCGAGCTCAGCGACCTGAACAATCTCACCGAGGGCGAGGAGGTCACCGTCCTCGCCAGGGTTCGGCAGGCCTCGGTGTATCCGATGCGCTCCGGCCGCGGGGTCGGCAAGTTCCGGCTGCAAGCCGTGATCACCGACGGTCGCGGCGAGCTCAGCCTGACGTTCTTCGGGGCCAAGCATCTGGTCGACTACTGGCATGGGCAGCTGCACGCCGGCGCTCGTGGGATCTTCGCGGGCAAGATTGGTTCTTTCCAGGGCCAGCCGCAGCTCACCCACCCCGACTTCGTGATCATCGACGGCGACGGCAATGTCATCGGTGGTGCTCAACGCAATCTCGATCTGGGCAAGGTCGCCGGTGCCACCGGCTGGATCGGGCTCTATCCGGCAACGGCAAAGCTGCGGACCTGGACGATCGCGGCCTGCGTGTCCTTGGCGCTGGACCGTCTGGAGGGAATGGAGGATCCGCTCCCCGAGTGGCTGTTACGTGAGGCCGACCTGATCGGGCAGCCGGCGGCGTACCGGGCGGTTCATCGACCGGAGAGCGAGGAGGACGTTCGGGCCGGCCTCGGACGCATCCAGTTCGACGAAGCGTTCGGTCTGCAGCTGGCGATGGCCCGTCGGCGGGCGCTCGCCGCCGCTGACGGTGCGGTGCCTCGCCCGCGGGTGAGCGGCGGGCTGCTGGACGCCTTCGATGCCCGGCTGCCGTTCCGGCTGACCGCGGGGCAACAGGAGGTGAGCGAACAGCTGTTCGCCGACCTGGCTGCACCGCATCCGATGCAACGCCTGCTGCAAGGCGAGGTCGGCTCCGGCAAGACGGTGGTCGCACTGCGAGCCATGCTGACCGTCGTGGACAACGGCGGCCAGGCCGCGCTCCTGGCACCGACCGAGGTGCTGGCCGCCCAGCATCACCGGACGATCAGCGCCATGCTCGGTGAGCTGGCCGGCGGCGACTTGTTCAGCACGGGCGAGGTCGGCACCGGAGTCACCCTGATCACCGGCTCGATGCCGGCTGCACGACGTCGTGAGGCGACTCTGGCTGCGGCGTCGGGTGAGGCGGGGATCGTGATCGGCACCCATGCGCTGCTGACCTCGGGAACGCAGTTCGCCGACCTCGGGCTGGTGGTCGTCGACGAGCAGCACCGGTTCGGTGTCGAACAGCGCGCTGCCTTGGCGGCCAAGGCCCAGCAGCGGCCGCACACCCTGGTGATGACCGCGACCCCGATCCCGCGGACCGTTGCGATGACCGTGTTCGGAGACTTGGAGACCTCGACCCTGACCGAGGTGCCGGCCGGTCGGGCCGACGTCTCGACCGTGGTCGTCGACGTCAACTCACACCCGAGTTGGCTGCGGCGTACCTGGCAACGGGTGATCGAGGAGGTCGCCGAGGGACGACAGGCGTACGTGGTCTGTCCCCGGATCAGTGCCGACCCCGGCCGGGATGCCGAGGAGGACGACGCCGGGGCCGCGGTGGAGGACGTCTACGCCCAGCTGACCGCCGGACCGATGACCGACCTGCGGGTCGAGATGCTGCACGGCCGGCTGCCGGCTGAGCAGAAGGACGACATCATGGCTCGCTATGTCGCCGGTGAGGTCGACGTGCTGATCGCGACCACGGTGATCGAGGTCGGCGTCGACGTGCCGAATGCCTCGGCCATGGTGATCTGCGACGCGGACCGGTTCGGCATCTCCCAGTTGCACCAGTTGCGCGGCCGGATCGGCCGTGGAGCGCACCCCGGGATCTGTTTGTTGCTGACCAGCACGCCACCCGACTCACCCGCAGCCGAACGGTTGGCCGCGGTGGCGCGCACGCGGGACGGCTTCGCGCTGGCGCGGGTCGATCTGGAGCAGCGTCGCGAAGGCGATGTGCTCGGGGCCGAGCAGTCCGGCATCCGGTCGAGCCTGCGGCACATCCGCGTCCTGGAGGACGAGGAACTGATCACCTACACCCGGGACCTGGCCACGGCGTGCCTGGCGAAGGATCCCGAACTGACCGACCCCGGATTGGCCGACATCGTCGACTCGGTCGAATTGCGGGCCGCCGGTGACTGGCTGGAGCGGACATGAGGCACCTATGAGCAGGATCATCTCGGGATCGCGTGGCGGGCGTCGGCTGACGATGCCGCCGGGGGATCAGACACGGCCCACCAGCAGCAAGGTGCGCGAGGCGTTGTTCTCCTCGCTGGCGTCGTGGACGGGTGGTGCTTCCGGTCCGGTCGACGTGGCGCTCAAAGGCTGGGCGTTCTGCGATCTGTTCGCGGGCTCGGGGGCCATCGGTTTGGAGGCGGCCAGTAGGGGTGCGGCGCCGGTGATGTTGGTCGAGTTCAGCCGGCGGGCGGTGCGCACCATCGAGCAGAACGTAGCCGCGGTCGATCTCGAGGTCGAGGTGCGCAGGGACTCCGTCGAGGACATCGTGCGCCGGCAGCCTGCGTACCCGTTCGACATCGTCTTCTTGGATCCGCCCTACGAACTGTCGAATCGGTCGGTCGAGACGATCCTGCAGAATCTGGTCGCCAACGACTGGCTGACCGGGGAGGGTCTGATCGTGCTCGAGCGCTCCAGCCGAGAGCCCGCGCCTCGATGGCCTGATGCCCTGACCGACACCTGGGAGAAGACGTATGGCGAGACGGTGCTCTACTTCGGAGCCGGCTGATAAGACCACAGCCGAGGGAACGAACGTGGCACGATGATGCAGTTCATGTGCATCACCGTGCTAGCGTTGGTCTATGCGTACGACTGTGACGTTGGACGACGACGTCGCCAAGGCTTTGGAAACCCTTCGCCGTGAGGAAGGTCTTCCGACATCGGCCGCATTGAACCGCTTGGTGCGCCAAGGGCTGGCAGCGGCGGCTCCGACACGGACGCCCTTCCGTCAGCAGACCTCGCCGATGGGCAGACCGCGCATCCCGCTCGACAACATCGGCGAGGCGCTGGAACTGCTCGAGGGCGAGGCTCATCGGTGATCGTTGACGCCAACCTCCTTCTTTACGCCAGGAACTCGGCTGACGAGCGGCACGACCGGGCACGCGAATGGCTCGAATCAAGTCTCAACGGCACGACTCGGGTTGGTTTGCCGTGGTGGTCGCTCGCGGCGTTCGTCCGTACCAGCACGAATCCTCGTGCGTTTCCTGACCCGCTGACACCCGACCAGGCAGCTGATCAGGTGGAGGAATGGCTCGACGCGCCATGTGCCTGGTTGGCCGAGCCCACCGCGAACTTCCGGCGAGTCTTGATCGGGCTCATCCGGAAGTACAGCGTTCGCGGTGCCCTGACGACTGACGCCCAGCTGGCGGCACTGGCGATCGATCATGGTGTCTCGCTGGCGTCCACGGACTCGGACTTCGCTCGGTTCCGCGAGATGACCTGGATCGACCCATTGGAAGGGACCTCGTGAGTAGCGCGGTCTGTCCCGGATCCTTCGACCCCGTGACTCTGGGGCACCTCGACATCTTTGCGCGGACCGCGAGCCTCTACGACAATGTGGTGATCGCCGTCGGGTCGAACATGGGCAAGCGCGCCTTGTTCACGCCAGCCGAGCGGGTGGCGATGATCGAAGAGGTCTGCGTCGAGTGGCCGTCGGTGCATGTCACCTTGTTCTCCGGTCTGCTCGTCGACTTCTGCCGTGAGAACGAGATCGACGTGATCGTGAAGGGTCTGCGTTCCGGCGCCGACTACGACTACGAACTCGCCATGGCGCAGATGAACCGCAAACTGACCGGCGTCGACACGGCCTTCTTGCCGACTGCGCCTCACCTTTCGTACGTGTCGTCCAGCCTGGTTCGCGAGGTCGCCTCACTCGGCGGCGACATATCCCCGTTCGTGACGCCGGGGGTGTTGGAGCGGATCACAGAGCGGCTGGTGGACAGGCCCCCCAGGTGACGGCGTGCTACTTGGTGCCACCGTGTCGTCAGCAGGGGACGACAACCACGGGCTTTCCGGCCGTCTCCGCCAGCTGGCGGATGTCGTCCGGATCGCTTGTCATGATTCGGTCACCGGGCTCGGCCATCAGCACGACGGTGGCGTCGATCGGGTCGCTCGTTCCATTTCTTCCCAGGAGTACGCCAGCTGAGCGTCCGTCCTGTTCGGTGAGCACGCGCACGTCGACGGCTCGTAGGAGTCGGGCAAGTTCGGCTTGGCGACCGCGGCCATCTCGCCAGACCTGTGCCAGCACCATCGGGTTGCTGCGGAGGGCAAGACCGTGTTGATGCGCGGCGACAAGCCTAGCGACGCTGGCTCTGTCGTTGCGCTCGACCGCGACGAAGACGCCAGCGTCGAGGATGAGTGCTGTCACGCTGCCGAACTGCCGGCGTGGAGACCCAGTTCGCTCTCGGCGCGGGCGAGTTCGGCCGGAGTGATCGCCCCGTGTTCCTGCTCCCAGTCGGAAAGGAACGCCGCAAGTGCCTCGGTGCGGAGGCGCGCGGCGGCGGCCTCCGCGAGCCAGGCCGAGAGGGGCTGGCCGGCTTCGGAAGCGGCAGCTCGGACCGCCTCGCCGAGATCCGCCGCAAACGAGATGCTCATCTTGTCGACACTCACACGCTGAGTCTAGCCAGTAATCGTACTGTGGTACGAAGGGTGCGAGGTGGCGGCAGATCGAGGAGCTGGATCCAGGTACTACGCTCTAGGTCGTTTAGCCGTAGATAGAAGGACACATGGCCGATCAGAAGACTGCCGAGGAGAAGCTCGCGGCGTTGCGCGAGTTGGTGGCGAATGCACGCTCGATGCCGATGTCGGCGTCCTGCGTCGTCAACCGGCAAGACGTGCTCGCCGCGATCGATGAGGTGATCGACAACCTGCCCGACGAGATCGCCGAGGCGCAGGACGTGATCGAGAACTCCAACGATGCCGTCGCCGCCGGGGAGGCCGAGGCGAAGCGCATCAGGGAGGAGGCGAAGGCCGAAGCCGCCGACCTCGCGGGTGAAACGGAAGTGGTCAAGGCGGCCGAAGCCAAGGCAGCCGAGATCATCGCCACGGCGGAGTCCGATGCGGCCGCGTTGCGGCGCGAGGCCGATGCGTTCGTCGACTCCCGGATGGCGAGCTTCGAGTCGGTGCTGGCCCGCACCACGAGTCAGGTACGCACCGCTCGGGCCAGGCTGGCCGAGCGCAGCAACCTGGACCGTTCCCGGCATGACGAAGACGAGTCGGCGAGCGTCGCGGCTGGTGCAGGCGCCGGCACTACCGCTGACCTGGGGATCACGGATTCGTGAGCACCTCGTCTCAGCGCGGGCATCATCCAGACCGGCACCATCTCGATCGGAACTCCGGGTTGGTGCTCGACACCCACGATCTGGCTCGGCGGGCCGGCGAGTTGCGCACGGTGCAATCCACGGTCGAGGCGCCGGCAGATCTCGGGATCGCGGTGATCGGCGTACCGGCCGGCTCGCCGATCGAACTCGACTTGAGACTGGAAGCCGTGATCGAAGGTGTCCTGGTGACCGGCACCGCTGCGGCGCAGGTGGTGGGGGAGTGCGTCCGCTGTCTCACCGAGGTGACCGATGAGGTCGAGGTCGACGTCCAGGAACTGTTCACCTACGCCGGGAGTGAGGCCACCGACGAGGAAGCTTCGCACCTCGACGGTGAGCTTGCCGACCTCGAACCGGTGCTCCGGGACGCCATTGTGTTGGAACTACCGTTCCAGCCGGTCTGCCGGACCGACTGCCGTGGGCTCTGCCCCGAATGTGGCTTGGATCTCAACACCGCAGAGGACCACACGCACGAGGAATCGGTCGATCCGCGATGGGCCACGCTGGCTCAGTTCGAAACTGACGCGGAAACGTCCTAGAATGTGCCGGTTGCTCCCCCGCGAGCACTCGACAGACCAGCGAACGAATGAGGAGAAGATCGTGGCCGTCCCGAAGAGGCGTATGTCACGCAGCAACACGCGGCATCGCCGTTCCCAGTGGAAGGCGTCGGCCCCTGCTCTGGTCACCTGCACCAACCCGGCCTGCCGGGAGAAGCATCTGCCGCACACCGCCTGCCCGTCCTGCGGACAGTACGGTCCGCGCGCCAGCCGCCGCCAGGTCCTTGAGTCCTGACGGTCTTGACTGATCAGCACACCGCCGACTCCGGGGAACGATCCTCGGGGTCGGTGTCGTCTTCGGCCGAGGTCGGCGAGCCCATCGCCGATGTGCTGGCCAGGCTGCAGCTCACCGTCAGCGAAGAACTCTTCGACCGCGCTCTGACCCACCGCTCGTACGCCTATGAGCATGGCGGGATTCCGACGAACGAACGACTGGAGTTCCTCGGCGACGCGGTGCTGGGCGTGATCGTCACCGAGCACCTATTCATCTCCTATCCGGATCTTTCCGAGGGCCAACTCGCCAAGCTGCGTGCCGCCGTCGTCAACTCGCGCGCACTCGCCGATGTCGCTCGTGGCCTGGATCTGGGCGGGCGGATCCACCTGGGTCGCGGTGAGGACAGCACCGGCGGCCGGGAAAAGTCCTCGATCCTGGCCGACACCATGGAAGCGGTAATCGGTGCGGTCTTCCTGGAGCACGGCATCGTCGGTGCCGGCGTACTCGTCCATGACCTGTTCGACCCCCTGATGGCCGAGGCCGCCACCCTGGGCGCCGGCCTGGACTGGAAGACCAGCTTGCAGGAAGTCGCCTCGCTGGGTGGTCACGGCGTGCCGGTGTATGAGGTCACCGAATCCGGGCCCGACCACTCCAAGACCTTCTCCGCCACCGTGGCGGTGGGCGAGCAGACGTACGGTCCCGGCACCGGCCGGAACAAGAAGGAAGCCGAACAGAAGGCGGCAGCTCAGGCATTCGCCGCGATCAGTGCCTGAGTTACCCGAGGTCGAGTCGGTTCGCCGCGGTTTGGCGAGCGGATTGACCGGCCGGACCATCGCCCAGGTCACGGTCCTGCATCCCCGACCGGTTCGACGACACTTGCCGGGACCCGACGACTTCATCGCCCAGTTGGTGGGTCGCACGTTCATCGAGCCGCGGCGGCGCGGCAAGTATCTCTGGCTGCCGTTCGCCGACGGAGACGCGCTGCTCGCTCATCTGGGCATGAGTGGACAGTTCCGTTTCCACGCCGCCGATGCGCCGCTGCAACGCAACACTCGGGTGCTGATCGACTTCGCCGACCAAGCCGTGGGCGGGTTGCAGCTTCGATTCGTCGACCAGCGGATGTTCGGCGGCTTGTCGCTGTCCGAGGGCGGTGCCGAGTTGCCGCCCGAGATCGCCCACATCGCGCGTGATCCGTTCGATCCCGCGTACGACCTCGACGAGGTGGTCACGCGACTGCGCCGGAAGCGGACCGGCATCAAGCGAGCGCTGCTCGATCAACAACTGGTCGCGGGGATCGGCAACATCTATGCCGACGAGGCACTCTGGCAGGCACGGCAGCACTATGCCCGGGCGACCGACACCATGTCGCGCCGGGTCGCGGCCTCCGTGCTGACCGCCGCGGCCCAGGTGATGTCCGAGGCGCTGGCGGTCGGCGGCACCTCCTTCGACGCCTTGTACGTCAACGTCAATGGCGACAGCGGCTACTTCGACCGGTCCCTGCACGCGTACGGACGTGAGGGCGAACCGTGCCCGCGTTGCGGTACACCGATCCGGCGCGAGGCGTTCATGAACCGATCCTCCTACCGCTGCCCGCGCTGCCAGCGCACCCCCAGCGCCGCTCATCTGCGTCTGTGACGGTCCTCCCCGGCTAGCCTGGAGGTGCGCCGGAGACCGGTGTGACGCCCGAGACGCTCGCCCTGCGCGAGTTCATCGACGCGCGCCGTGCCGAGTTTGGGGCGCTCTTGGCCAAGTACGGGGCGACGAGCCCGGAGTTGTTCGGGTCGGTTGCGCGCGGCACTGCGCACGAAGGCAGCGACATCGACATCCTTGTCGAGATGGATCCCGCCGATGGGAACCTGCTCATGCGGGTATCCGGGCTCATGGAGGAGACCCGCGTTCTGTTTGGCCGCGACGATATCGACGTCTTCCCGGTGCACCTGCTCAGACGACCGATCTCGCGGTCGGCGATTGGGGATGCGGTCGCGCTGTGAGCCGTGGCTCTGACCAGAGGATCGCCGACATTCTGCGGTGCATCCGGAGCATCCGCCTAGCGGTGCGGATCTGAGTTCAGGCTGCGAGCAGGGCGGATTGCGCCATGGGTCACAGATGACTGATGTCTGCGCGCGGAACGCGTTCGCGAGGCGCCTGTGGGCCCGGAACGTACGCGCCGACTGAGCGGGCGCTGAGCGGCTGGACGGCGGATGGCGAATATCACCCCTCGCGAAATCGGGTCCTGAGGGTGGTGGCGACTACGCTAAGGACATCGTGAAACGTCTTCGTCACTACGTGTTCGTCCGGCACGGACACAACTGGAAGCTGCTGCTCCGCTTCGGGCTGGTCGGCGGCTCCGGCGTGCTCGTCAATATGGTTGTGCTGATCCTGCTGAACAAGTTCGGCGCGGACGCGCATGGGGTGGCCATCGATCTGCCGCTGACCGACTTCAACATCCGCTGGTATCACGTCTTCTCCAGCGTCGCCTTCCTGGTGGCGAACCTGTGGAATTTTCAGCTCAACCGCTGGTGGACGTTCAAGAGCAGTCAGCATGCCGGCTGGTGGAAGGAGTACGTGCCGTTCCTGGCGGTCGGCCTGATGGCGCTGATCGCCAACCTCGGCATCCTGACCATGCTGCTGCATCCAGGCTCACCGGTCAGCCTGCCGACCTCGATCTTCGACGACTCGACGGGTTTCCGGACCCGGCTCTACTGGGCTCAGCTCATCGCGATCGGGTTCGTCACACCGTTGTCGTTCCTGCTGAACAAGATCTGGACGTTCTCGGCGGTCCGGCAGCACAGCAAGCAGCCGGCGGCACCGAAGGAACCGGTCTCCAGCGGCCAGTGATGGGCGCCGCCAATGGGAGTGGTGGGACCGGCCCGGTGGGTCGCCTCGCGGCGAGTGGCGCGACGCGGCTCCAGCCGAACGGTATTCCGAGAAGGCGATTTTTCTTTGGGGCCCGGGGACTCGATCCGGACCGGTCCTGGTGACAACCTACGACACCGAGGCGGGAATCCGAAGCGTTTCGGACAAGCGCAGCTAGGGTGAATCTGCCTTCCCGCCGTCAACTGCCAGCCGATCGAACCGGACGAAAGGTCCGTGGTGTATCTCAAGAGCCTCACGTTGCGCGGGTTCAAGTCCTTCGCCTCCGCAACCACGCTCAACTTCGAGCCGGGGATCACCTGTGTCGTCGGCCCGAACGGCTCCGGCAAGTCCAACGTGGTGGACGCCCTCAGCTGGGTGATGGGGGAGCAGGGCGCCAAATCGTTGCGCGGCGGCAAGATGGAGGACGTCATCTTCGCCGGCACCTCCGGCCGGGCTCCGCTGGGTCGTGCCGAGGTGCTGCTGACCATCGACAACACCGACGGTGCGCTGCCGATCGACTACACCGAGGTCACCATCTCGCGGACGATGTTCCGCAACGGCGGCTCGGAGTACGCGATCAACGGCCATGCGGCCCGACTGCTGGACGTCCAGGAACTGCTCAGCGACTCCGGCATCGGCCGGGAGATGCACGTCATCGTCGGCCAGGGGCAGCTCGACACGATCCTGCAGGCGACGCCCGAAGGCCGTCGCGGTTTCATCGAGGAGGCTGCCGGAGTCCTCAAGCACCGCAAGCGCAAGGAGAAGGCGCTGCGCAAGCTGGAGGCGTGCGAGGGCAATCTGACCCGGCTGCAGGATCTGATCACCGAGATCCGCCGCCAGCTCAAGCCGCTCGGCCGGCAGGCCGAGGTGGCACGCAAGGCTGCGGTGATCCAGGCCGAGGTACGCGACGCGAAGGCTCGGCTGATCGCCGACGATCTGGTCCAGGTGCAGTTGTCCATGGCCTCCGACCTCGCCGACGAGCGAGCGATGAAGCAGCGCCGGCTGGAATTGGAGCACGCGCTGGAGTCGGCGCGGGAGGCCGAGATCGAGGCCGAACAGACGGTACGCGCCTGCGTACCGAGGCTCAATCTCGCCCAGGAGACCTGGTATTCGCTGGCTGCGCTCAAAGAACGAGTGGCCTCGACGATGTCGATCGCTCAGGAGCGGATGCGCAATGCCGACAACGATCCGGGCGAGACCCGGGTCGGCCGCGACCCCGACGAACTCGATCGGGAGGCGGAGGCGGTCGCCGCTCAGGAGGCGGAGTTGGCTCGCGAGGTCGCTGCCCGCAGCCAGGCACTCAACGACGCCACGACGCAGCGGACCGAGACCGAGACCGCCCATCAGCGCGAGGAGGCCCGGCTGGCTGCTCTGGTCCGGGCCGCAGCAGATCGGCGGGAGGGTCTGGCCCGGCTGACCGGGCAGGTGAACTCGCTGCGCAGCAGGGCCGAGGCCGCCGACGCCGAGATCGGCCGGCTGACCGCCGCACATACTGAAGCTGCCGACCGGGCCGAGCAGGCCACCCGGGCGTTCACGGTGCTGGAGACCCAGGTCGCCGGCCTGGATGACAGTGAGCTCGGTCTGGACTCGGCCCACGAAGAGGCGCTCGAGACCCAGCAGGCGGTCGAGGCCGAGCTTGCCGCGCTGCGTACCGAGGAGCAGGCCGCCACCCAGGAGCGTGCCGCCCTGGCCGCCCGGCTGGAGGCGCTGCAGGTCGGTCTGAACCGCAAGGACGCCTCCGGTGCGCTGCTGGCCGCGACCGAGACCGTGAACGGATTGCTCGGCTCGGTGGCCGCTTTGGTGACCGTGCGCGATGGCCATGAGACCGCCGTCGCCGCAGCTCTCGGTGCGGCCGCCGACGCGGTCGCGGTGACCGGCGTCGACGCTGCGCTGGGCGCTGTCGACCATCTCAAGATCGAGGACCTGGGGCGGGCCGGTCTGCTACTGGCGGGTGCGAGCGAACCGGATGACCGGACGGACTGGCCGACCCCGCCCGAGGGTGTGGTCTATGCCGTCGACGTGGTGGAGGCCCCGGCGGAGATCACCGGCGCGGTCCGCCGATTGCTGCGTAAGGTTGCGCTGGTGCCAGACCTCGCGGCTGCCCGCGAGTTGGTCGACCGGCTCCCCGACTTGACGGCGGTCACCCGCGACGGCGACCTGTTGAGCGCCCACTTCGCGGCCGGCGGCTCGTCGGCACAGCCGAGCCTGATCGAGGTCCAGGCGGCGGTCGACGATGCCGAGCGTCGCCTGGCCGAGGCCAATCACCGCTGCGAGCGACTGCGCTTCGCGCAGACCGAACTGACCGAGCGGCTCCGGCTCGCGACCGAGGCGGTCGAGGCCACGCTGGCCCGGTTGCACGAGTCGGATGCGGCCATGGCCGCGCTGGCCGAGGAGCTGGGCCAGCTCAGTTCGGCGTCCCGGTCCGCGCACGGCGAAGCGGAACGGCTGCGGCAAGGCATCGCGAAGGCCGAGGAGGCCAGGGACCGCGACCTCAGTGGCCTGGCCGACCTGGAGCACCGGCTGACGCTGGCTCAGGAGGCCCCGGAGGAGGAGCAGCCGGATCCGGCGGAACGGGATCGTCTGGCGGAGGCCGCCCGCGTCGCTCGCAGCGCCGAGATGGACGCCCGGCTCGCACTCCGCACCATGGAGGAGCGGGTCCGGGCGTTGTCGGGCCGCGCGGATGCGTTGCGCCGGGCGGCTCAGCACGAACGGGCGGCCCGGGCCAAGGCACAGGCGCGACGGGAGCGGATGCTGCGTGAGGCGGCGGTGGCGCGCGGGGTGCATGCGGGCGCAGCTCAACTCGCGCATCGGATCGAAGCGTCGATCGTGCTGGCCGGCGCAGAGCGGACGGCCGCCGATGCGGCGCGGACCGACGCCGAGGCGACGCTGAGCGAAGTCCGGCGCCGGCTCCGGACGCTGACTCACGACTTCGAGTCCTTGGTCGACAGTGCGCACCGGGACGAGATGGCGCGCGCCGAGCAGCGGATGCGGCTGGAGCAGCTGACCGAGAAGGCGATGAGCGAGCTGGGCCTGGAGCCTGAGGGCCTGGTCGCCGACTATGGTCCCGACCAGCCCGTACCGGTGCTGACCAGGCCCGACGGCAGTGCGTTGCAGCCGGACGACGAGGCCCCGCCGCCGGTGCCGTACGTCCGCGAGCAGCAGGCCAAGCGGCTGCGGGCCGCCGAGCGGGCCCTCGGCGTGCTCGGCCGAGTGAACCCGCTCGCGCTGGAGGAGTTCGATGCGATGGCGGAGCGGCACCGGTTCCTCGCCGAACAGCTCGACGACCTGAAGAAGACCCGCGCCGATCTGATGGACATCATCACCGAGGTCGACAACCGGGTGGAGCAGGTCTTCGCGGAGGCGTACGCGGACGTCGAGGCTGCCTTCGAGCGGGTCTTCGCCCGGCTCTTCCCGGGTGGTGAGGGCCGCCTGGTGCTCACCGATCCGGGCAGCTGGCTCACCACCGGGGTCGACGTCGAGGCACGGCCGCCGGGCAAGAAGGTGAAGCGGCTCTCGCTGTTGTCCGGTGGTGAGCGCTCCCTGGTGGCAGTGGCGTTCCTGGTCGCGCTGTTCATCGCCCGGCCCAGCCCGTTCTACATCCTCGACGAGGTGGAGGCTGCGCTGGACGACACCAACCTCGGTCGGCTGCTGGAGATCTACGAGGAGCTCCGCGAGAACAGCCAGCTGCTGGTGATCACCCACCAGAAGCGCACCATGGAGATCGCCGACGCTCTCTATGGCGTCACCATGCGCGGCGACGGTGTTTCGGCCGTGATCTCCCAACGGCTGCGGGAGACGGTGTCGGTCGCCTGAGGGCCCGCGATGCCGGCGGTCGGGAACAATCGTGACCGAACCGATGCCGACACGCGTGACGATTTCCGCCCGCGGCCGACGAAATCGGATGAAGATGCGGGTACGGGTATCGCCGGTGCCCGCCGACAGTGACCTTCCCCGGGCCGCGCTGTCTTTGTGGCCGACTGCTCGAAAGGTGCGGAGATGACCGCCATCCTCGTTGCCATGATCGTTGTGTTGACTATCGCCGCCGGAATCGCCGGAGTGGTCCTGCTCGGCATGCAGGGCCGTGGCAGCCAACACGTGCCGAAGCTGACTGATCAGATGGCGCGGGTCGCCCGGCATCTGAACGGTGAGGGTGAGCCGCCGCGCTCGCTGATCCGTACGCACTGAGCGTTTTCCGCCGGGCGAGCTGAATGGTCGGGGGCGCCTGCGCCCCTAAGATGACCCGGTGGATCTCATCACCCCCGGATATCTCGTCTATGTCATCGGCGGCATCATTCTGGCCGCCGTCGTCGTCGTAGCGCTCTTTGCCGCCAAACGTCGTCGGGCTTCCCTGCGTCGCGCCGAGGAGCAGCGCCAGCTGCGCGCCGGTGGGGCCGGCGGCTCCGGTGACGGCGGCGGCGCGGTCGACGTCCTCGACCAGCCCCGAATCACTGGCGAGCTGGTCGTCCCGGACGAGGCCGTCGAAGAGCTTCCGCTCGATCGTCCCGAGGCGCCGGAGAGCCGGCTGGCTCGACTCCGCCGTCGTCTGGCGGGCTCCAACAACGCACTCGGCCGTGGCCTGTTGATGCTGCTGTCCCGTGACCGGATCGACGAGGAGACCTGGGAAGACTTCGAGGACACCCTGATCACCGCCGATCTCGGCGTCGGGCCGACCACCGAGCTGGTCGACAACCTCCGGACCAGATTCCGGGTGGAAGGTGTGTCCGATCCCGGCAAGGCGCGTGAGATCCTCCGCTCGGAGCTGCTGGCGCTGGTCGATCCCAGCATGGACCGTACGATCCACACCGACCGTGGTGACACCCCGGCGGTGGTGATGGTCGTCGGCGTCAACGGCACCGGCAAGACCACGACTGTCGGCAAGCTCGCTCGCGTCCTGGTGGCCGAGGACAAGGATGTGCTGTTGGGCGCGGCTGACACCTTCCGCGCGGCTGCCGCAGATCAGCTCGAGACCTGGGGCGGCCGGGTCGGCGTACCCACCGTCCGCGGTGCCGAGGGAGCCGATCCCGCCAGCGTTGCGTTCGAGGCGGTCAAAGCGGGCATCGAAGGTGAGGTCGATGTGGTGCTGATCGACACCGCCGGCCGGCTGCACACCAAGACCGGTCTGATGGACGAACTGGGCAAGGTCAAGCGGGTGATCGAGCGCCAGGCACCGGTGGGCGAGGTGCTGCTCGTTCTCGACGCCACCACCGGCCAGAACGGACTCACCCAGGCCCGGATCTTCCGCGAGGTCGTCGACGTCACCGGGATCGTGCTGACCAAGCTCGACGGTTCGGCCAAGGGCGGCATCGTCGTCCAGGTCCAGCGTGAGCTCGGTGTGCCGGTGAAGCTGGTCGGTCTGGGGGAGGGCGTCGACGATTTGGCACCCTTCGACGCCGAGGTGTTCGTCGACGCACTCTTGGAGATCGGCTAGGGAACCACTGATCAAAGAGCTATCTGAGCGTGGCGGTCGGGCGGGCTCGATCCTGGCGGCGCCGGGTCGTGGGAGGGCATCGAAACCTGGCTCACTGCCCCGGTTCGGGGCCTGTGGGCCGGT
>JASGEZ010000132.1:0-68726 GCA_047605905.1 Microlunatus sp. | reverse complement strand
GTCGTGAGCACACCCGTCAAGGTCGCCGTCACCGGAGCAGCCGGTCAGATCGGCTACAGCCTGCTGTTCCGCATCGCCAGCGGATCACTGCTGGGTCCTGACACCCCGGTGCAACTGCGGCTGCTGGAGATCACTCCGGCTCTCAAAGCCCTCGAAGGCGTCGTGATGGAGCTCGACGACTGCGCCTTCCCGCTGCTCGCGGGAGTCGAGACCGGCGACGACCCCAACGTGATCTTCGACGGCGCCAACATCGCGCTGCTGGTCGGCGCCCGTCCGCGGTCCAAGGGCATGGAGCGCGGCGATCTACTCGAGGCCAACGGGGCGATCTTCAAGCCGCAGGGCGTCGCCCTGAACGCGCATGCCGCCGAGGACATCAAGGTGCTGGTGACCGGCAACCCGGCCAACACCAATGCGCTGATCGCCAAGAGCAACGCCCCCGACATTCCCGCGGAGCGGTTCAATGCGCTCACCCGGCTGGATCACAACCGGGCTCTCGCCCAGCTGGCGGCCAAGACCGGCAGCACCGTCAACGACATCACTCGGATGACGATCTGGGGCAACCACTCCGCCACGCAGTACCCCGACATCTTCCACGCCCAGGTGAACGGCCGGAATGCCGCCGAGCTGGTCGACGACCAGGACTGGCTGGAGTCGACCTTCATCCCGACCGTGCAGCAGCGCGGTGCCGCCATCATCCAGGCCCGCGGCGCCAGCTCAGCGGCCAGCGCGGCGAATGCCACCGTCGACCACATGCGGGACTGGGTGCTGGGCACCCCCGAGGGCGACTGGGTCTCGATGGCGGTGCCGTCCGACGGCTCGTACGGGATCGCCGAGGGCATCATCACCAGCTTCCCCTGCACCACTGCCGGCGGTTCCTACAGCATCGTGCAGGGGCTGGAGCTGAACGAGTTCTCGCGCGCCAAGATCGACGCCAGTGTCGCCGAGCTGGAAAGCGAGCGGGAGGCGGTCCAGGCCCTCGGCCTGGTCAGCTGACCCTCTCGATCCGAGCCGGCCCGATCCCATCGCTCGGACAAGCGGACTGGACGGGTGCGATCGGCCCCCTCGGTCCGAGAGACTAGGAGACATGACCGACAGCGGATCAGGACAGCGCGACGACCAGGGCCAGGGGCAGGACCGGTCTGGTCAGGACCCGAGTGCCGACGACTACCGGCCGTCGGCATCGTGGGAGACCAGCCGCGGCAGCAGCTGGGAGAACACCACGCCGTACGAGAGCCGACCGGGAGAGGGTTCCTGGCCGAACTACCCCGGCCAGGATCAGCCACAGGGCTACAGCTCTGCGGGCGGCTATGGCTCGGCCGGAAGCTACGGATCCGCGAGTGGCTACGGCTCGGCGACCAGCTACGGCTCGGCCAGTGATCCACAGGGTCAGCAGGCTCCCTCGTCGCAACCGACGTACGGTCCGCCCGACTACGGCCAGCCACCGGCCCAACCTGGCTACGGTCAGCCGGGTTACGGACCGCAGGGCGGCTACGACCAGCAGGGGGCCTACGGTCAACAAGGCGGTTATGACCAGGCCGGATACGGGCAGGCACAGCCCACTCCGTACGGTGTGGCCCCGTACCAGCAGGGAGCCTACCCGCCCTATCGGCCGAGCCATCCCAAGGCGACGATGGCCCTGATCCTGGGCATCATCGGCGTCACCGTCTGCCCCTTCGCGGGGATCGGCGGATTCATCGTCGGTCGCAGGGTCCGGGCCGAGGTGGACGCTGCCCCCGATCAGTGGGAGGGCCGCAGCCTGGCCACCGCCGGGTGGGTGATGGGCATCATCTCCATCGTGTTCTCGGCGTTCTGGATCGTCTACGGCATCTTCATCATCGTCATCGCGATCTCGTCCTACTGACCGATCTCAACCCTGGAGCCACCGCATGAGCGACCCGAACCAGCCCGTCCAAAGCCAGCCGTCTCCGAATCAGCCCGTCCAGAGTCAACCGACCCCGGGCCAACCGTCGGTCCAGGGCCAACCACCGGTCCAGAACCAGCCACAGCCCTATCAGAGTGCGCCGTATCCGCAGCCCTATGGCGCGCTGCCGGAACATCCCCAGGGAACCGTGATCCTGGTGCTCGGGATCGCCGGGTTCTTCGCCACGATCTGCGCCCCGATCGCCTGGTATCTGGGCAGCAAGGCGCAAAAGGAGATCGCCGCCAGCGGTCAGCATTATTCGAACGAGCAGAGCATCAACATCGGCAAAATCATGGGCATGGTGCTGAGCATCCTGGCGCTCGTCGGCATCGTGATCGTCATCATCGTAATGATCTTGATGGTCGCCGGATTCGGCATCTTCGGCCTGAACAACTGAGCGCGGCAGCCCGGACCACAGATGACAGCCACATTCGACCATGACCTGATCTCGCTCCGGCGCCGCCTGCACCAGATCCCGGAGGTGGGTCTCGTCCTGCCCGAAACGCAGGCGACGGTGTTGGAGGCGCTTGCCGGGCTGGACTTGGAGATCTCCACCGGGCACTCGCTCTCATCGGTGGTGGCAGTGCTGCGCGGCACCGCCGCCGACCGCACCGATCGGGTAGTGCTGCTCCGCGGTGACATGGATGCGCTGCCGGTGGTGGAGAACTCGGGCGAATCGTTCGCTGCCCTCGGCGAGACCATGCACGCGTGCGGTCACGACTTGCACACCGCCGGCCTGGTCGGTGCCGCCCGGCTGCTGGTCGAACGACGCGCAGAGCTGCGCGGCGATGTGGTCTTCATGTTCCAGCCGGGCGAGGAGGGCTGGGACGGCGCCGGCGCGATGATCGCCGAAGGTGTGCTGACCGCGGCCGGACGACGGGTCGACGCCGCCTACGGTTTGCACGTCATCGCCAACGCCATTCCGCACGGAATCATCACCACCCGCCCCGGCCCGTTGATGGCCGCCTCGTCGGGGCTCCATGTCACCGTGCACGGCGCCGGCGGACACGGTTCCCGGCCGCACGCGGCGGCCGACCCGATCGTCGTGGCCGCTGAGATGGTCACTGCCCTGCAGACGATGGCGACCCGGCAGTTCGACCTGTTCGATCCGGTGGTGGTGACGGTCGGCACCTTCCATGCCGGGACCCGGCGCAACATCATCCCCGAGAAGGCCACCTTCGAGGCAACGATCCGGACCCTGTCGGAGTCTCACGTCGCCAAGATGGAGAAGGCGACCGTACGGCTCTGCGAGCAGATCGCCGCCGCCCACGGCTGCCAGGCCGACGTGCGGTTCGAACCGGAGTATCCGCTGACGATGAACGACGCCGCCAAGACCGCCTTCGCGCTGGAGGTCGCCGCCGACCTGGTGGGCGCAGACCGGGTCGAGCTGCTCGAGTTCCCGGAGCTGGGCTCGGAGGACTTCAGCCGCGTGCTGGCCGAGGTTCCCGGCTGCTACCTCTTCGTCGGCGCCTGCCCCACCGACCCGGTGACCGCGCCGGGCAACCATGCACCCGGCGCTCGGTTCGACGACGCCGTGCTCGGCGATTGCGCGCGGCTGCTGGCCGAGCTGGCCGTCCGGGAGCTCGCGGCCGGCTGAGTCACCTCACTCGGGCAGGTGACAAACCGCTTCGACGTTGTTGCCGTCCGGGTCGCGGACGAACGCGCCGTAGTAGCTGTCGTGATACTCCGGCCACAGCCGAGGTTCGTGCAGCACCTCCGCCCCGAGCGCCGTGGCGGCATCGAAGAAGGCCCGCACGCTGGCCCGGTCAGCCGCGCTGAAGGCGATGTGCGACTCTCGGAAGCCCTCGCCCGAATCGAACTCGCCGATCCAGAAGTCCGGGTGGCCCGGTCTGCCGTAGCCGATGGCGACCCCGAAGTCCATCTGCCGGGATGCGCCGAGCGTGCCGAGCACGCTGTCGTAGAAGCTGGCGCTGGCCGCGAGGTCGGCGCACTGGATACCGAAGTGATCAATCATGAATCCGATCCTGGCACCGGGCACTGACAGTGTTGTCGTAACTCGCTGTGAGGCGGAGCGACGGGTCGTCACTCGCTGTGAGGCTCCGCTCCACGACTCCGTGATCTAGGGTGGCGCGGTGAGCGTCGCCCAGCATGCCGGCGATCCGAGTGCGCCTAGCCGGGCTTGGCTGCCGCTGACGGCAGCGGGGATCACGATGGTCCTCTGGGCGTCCGCGTATGTGGTCCGGCGGGCGCTCAGCGACGCGGTGGCGCCGGGACCCCTGGCCTTCGGTCGGCTGCTGGTCGGTCTCGTGGCGATGATCGTCATCGCGGCCGCCTGGCCAGGTCGTGGCTGGGTCAGCTTGCCGCGTGGGCGCGCTTTGGTGCTGGTCATCGCGTACGGAGTGCTGTGGTACGGCATCTACACGATCGTGGTGAACGCCGCCGGCAGCTATCTCGATGCCGGCACCACGGCCATGATCATCAACCTGGCCCCGATCATCGTCGCGATCCTGGCCGGGATCTTCCTCCGGGAGCGTCTTTCCCGACAGTTGGTGTTCGGCATCATCATCGCCTTCGCCGGTGTGGTGATCATCGCCTCTGCCTCCCGAAGTGGCGAGATCGATCCGAGGGGCGTGACGCTGGCCCTCATCTCAGCCGTGTTGTACGCAGTCGGTGTCCTGCTGCAGAAGCAGGCACTGGCGACGGTCGACCCGGTCACGGTGACTTGGCTCGGCGCGCTGGCCGGCACCGTCGCGACTCTGCCGTTCGCCGGACAACTGGTGCATCAACTCGCAGACGATCCCTGGACCGCCACCGCCGGGGTGCTCTATCTCGGTCTCTTTCCGACGGCGATCGCCTATCTGCTCTGGACCTATGCGCTGTCCCGCACCGGTGCCGGACAGCTGGCCGCATCGGCCTACGTCCTGCCGGCGATCACCTTGTTGCAGTCCTGGCTCTTCCTGAACGAAATTCCGGGCGCTGTCGCACTGATCGGCGGGGCCATCTCGGTGGTTGGCGTCGTGGTGACCCAGCTACCCGGCCGGCCCGTCAGCACCGATGCCGGCCCCCGCTGACGAAACCGACAAGAGCCGAGCGGGGACAAGACTCTATTGGCCCCTGCTCCAGTCGTCGTAGGCCCCGTACACCTGGTCCCAGGTCGCCGTCGGCACGATGGCCCGCACGGCGCGGTACACCTCGCCTGACGCCACCGCGGTGGTACGTCGGCTGAGGGTCCGGCCCTCAGCCCCGGTGAGTTCCGCGGTGATCACCGCGGAACCGGGCGGCGGCGCGTCGACCTGATCGGCCTCCGCCAGCGTGGTGCAGGCCGCTGCTACCGACGAGTGGTCCGCGGTGAAATCGGCCGACCATCGCTGTGGATCTCCGTAGCCGGGCGTGACCTCGAAGTGGCCGCGATCCCCGTCCACGGTGATCGTCCACTCGACGTGGTAGGGCGGTGGCACCGAACTGCCGTAGTAGGCGACGGCCCCGGTCACTGGCTCCTTGCAGGTTCGGTCTTCCTGCGCGCAGGCTCCTGCCAGGAGCGGAGCCAACAGCACGGCGAGGACCACGAGCCGAAGGGGTCGAGTGCTCACCCGGAGACGATAGGGCCAGAGAGGGTCAGCCGATCCGTCCAGGCGGCACGACTATCGACAAAGCGATGATGGCGGCTCCGCCGAGGCCAAGCAGCACGACGTCGAACAGGCGACTGCGTACCTGCAGCAGTCCCGCGTCCCGGCTCGGCATCGCGCCTCGGATGACGCTTCCCACCAGCAAGGAGACGCCGATGATCAGAGAGCCGAGCCGCCAGGTCTGCTCGCCGACAACGGCAACGACCAGGCCCGCGGCGACACCCGACAGGACCCCCAGCAACGGCCAGAGTCGCAGACTGCGGCTCACCGGATGTCTGACGCGGGCCATGTCGAGATCAGTCCTCAGCCTCGGGCGAGCGCCTCGGCCCGCTCGACCACGTTGGTCAACAGCATGGCCCGGGTCATCGGGCCTACGCCGCCCGGCATCGGTGCGACCCAACTGGCCACCTCGCGAACCGACGCGTCCAGGTCACCGGCGAGCCCGGACTCGGTCCGCGTGATGCCGACGTCGACACACGCCGCTCCCGGCTTGATCATGTCGCCGGTGATCAGACCGGGCCGCCCGGCCGCGGCCACGATGATGTCTGCGGTCCGGGTGTGTACGCCCAGGTCGACCGTGCCGGTGTGGCACAAGGTCACCGTGCAGTTCTCGCTCTTGCGGGTCAGCAGCAGGCCGAGCGGCCGGCCGACGGTGGTGCCACGGCCGACGATGCAGACCTCGGCACCGGCCAGCGGGATGCCGTGGTGCCGCAACAACTCGACGATGCCTCGCGGCGTACACGGCAGCGGCGCCTGCTCTCCCAGCACCAGCTTGCCGAGGTTGACCGGATGCAGGCCGTCGGCGTCCTTGTCCGGATCGATCAGGCCCAGTGCTCGGTTCTCGTCCAGCCCACGCGGCAGCGGCAGCTGGACGATGTAGCCGGTGCAGGCCGGGTCGGCGTTCAGCCGCTCGATCTCGGCATCGAGTTCCGCCTGACTCACCGAAGCCGGCAGCTCCACCCGGATCGAAGCGATCCCTACCTGCGCGCAGTCGCGGTGCTTGCCGGCCACGTACGCGGTGCTGCCCGGGTCGTCGCCGACGAGCACCGTGCCCAGGCCCGGGGTGATGCCCTGTGCGGCGAGAACCGCCACCCGCTTTGCCAGGTCAGCCTTGATGCTGGCTGCCAGTGCCTTTCCGTCAAGGATCTGTGCGGTCATCCGATGTCCGTTCCGCGCTCGAACTGCGCCGTCAAGATGCGATCTGGGTTCAGTGGAAGAAGTGTCGGGCACCGGTGAGGTACATGGTCACCCCGGCCGCCTTGGCAGCCTCGATCACTTCCGCGTCGCGCACCGACCCGCCGGGCTGCACGATGGCGCTGATCCCGGCATCGATCAGGATCTGCGGTCCGTCGGCGAACGGGAAGAACGCGTCCGACGCGGCCACCGAGCCGGCTGCCCGGTCCCCGGCCCGCTCGACCGCGAGCCGGCAGGAGTCGACCCGGTTGACCTGACCCATGCCGACACCCACCGAAGCGCCGTCCTTGGCGAGCAGGATGGCGTTGGACTTGACCGAACGGCAGGCCCGCCAGGCGAACTCGAGATCGGCGAGCACCGCCTCCGAGGCGGGTTCACCGGACACCAGCTCCCAATTGACGCTCGCGTCGTGGTCGTCGTTCACGGCATCGACGGTCTGCATCAGCAGCCCGCCCGAGATCCGGCGGGTCTCGACACCGCCGCGGCGGACCGGCTCGACCACCAGAATCCGAATGTTCTTCTTGGCCTGCAGCACCTCGACAGCACCCTCGTCGTACGCCGGTGCCGCGATCACCTCGGTGAACACCTCCGCCACCTGCCGGGCCATGGCCACGCTCACCGGCCGGTTGGTGGCGATCACGCCGCCGAAGGCCGAGACCGGGTCGCAGGCGTGTGCCCGGGCATGGGCCTCGGCGATGTCGTTCCCGATCGCGATGCCGCACGGGTTGGCGTGCTTGATGATCGCCACCGCGGGCGCGTCGAAGTCGTACGCGGCTCGGCGGGCTGCGTCGGTGTCGACGTAGTTGTTGTAGGACATCTCCTTGCCGTGCAGCTGCTTCGCCGTGGCCAAGCCGCCGGGGAATGCTCCGTCGACATACAGAGCGGCGCGCTGGTGGGGGTTCTCCCCGTACCGCAACACCGCCGACTTGTTCCAGGTCGCCCCGACCCAGGCGGGGAAACCGGTGCCGGCGCTGGTGTCGGTGACCACGCTGCCCATCCAGGAGGCGACCGCGACGTCATAGCTGGCGGTGTGCACGAATGCGGCGGCGGCCAGCGCCTGCCGCTCGGCGAGCGTGAAGCCGCCGTGCGCCAGGGCGGCCTGCAACTGTCCGTACTGCTCGGGCGAGGTGATCACCGCCACCGAGGCATGGTTCTTGGCGGCGCCGCGCACCATCGACGGTCCGCCGATGTCGATCTGCTCGATCGTCTCCTCCTGGCTCGCACCCGCGGCAACGGTGTCGACGAACGGGTAGAGATTGGAGACCAGCAGGTCGAACGGCGCGACCCCGAGGTCGGCGAGCTGAGCATTGTGCGACTCGAGCCGGGTGTCGGCCAGCAGCCCCGCGTGCACCTTCGGGTGCAGGGTCTTCACCCGGCCGTCCAGACACTCCGGGAACCCGGTCAGCTGCTCGACCTGGGTGACCGGGATACCGGCCTCGGCCAGCGTCCGGGCGGTCGTCCCGGTGGACACGATCTCGACCTGGGAGCCCGCCAGGGCCAGGCCGACCTCGACCAGCCCGGTCTTGTCGTAGACCGATACCAAGGCGCGCTTGATCGGTCTGCGATCAACCGCTTGCTCAGTCGTGCTCATGACGTCCTGTCTGTTCACTGTCTGTTCGCTTCGTGGTCAGTTGACTTGGGGGTTTCACCGTGTCGGAACGGCCGGGGCCCCGGCGTCGCTCCACTGCACGTGGCGGCCCACCAGCCGCCACTCGCCGGTGGCCAGCCGGTGGGTGGTCTCCACGAGCAGTCGGCGCTCGGCGACCTTGATCCGCTCGTGCAGTGTCTCGACGGTGTCGTCGTCGGCCACCTCGACAGCGGCCTGATCCAGGATCACGCCGGTGTCCACCCCGGAGTCTACGAGGAACACAGTCGCCCCGCTGACCTTCACGCCGTACGCCAGCGCATCCCGCGGGCCATGCATGCCGGGGAAAGACGGCAGCAGCGCCGGGTGGGTGTTGATGATGCGGCCGTCGAACCGGTGTAGGAATGCCTCGCCGAGCAGCTTCATGAAGCCGGCACTGATCACCAGGTCCGGCTCGTACGTGGCAACCACGTCGGTCAGCCGGCGATCCCAGGCGGCTCGGTCGGAGCCCTTCACATACGGATGGACGAACGTCGGGACCTGGTACGCGGCCGCCCGCTCCAGCCCCGCGATCCCCGCCCGGTCGGCGCCCACCGCGACGACCTGCGCTCCGTACGCCGGGTCCTCACAAGCCTCCAGCAGTGCCTGCAGGAGAGTGCCGGAACCGGAAATCAGAACGACCAGCCGAGCAGGCGGAGCTGGCGAGAAGGGCACCCCGCTACCCTACCGATCAACTCCGGAGGGTGGGAATCAGCCGATCTGCTGGGTGGGTTCGTCGGCGCCGCCGTCTATGTCGTGAGAGCCGCTGTCCTTGTCCTGAGCACCGCTGCCGTCGGCACCGCCCCGGCTTCTGCGGGTGAGCGCGACTGTCGCCTCCTCGGCCGGCTCAGCGTTCTCGACCGGTGACTTCCCCGTCGCCTGGCTCGAAACTGCGGCCTTGGACCTCGACGACGGGCGTTTCGGCCGGCGACGCCACAGCCCGAGCACCAGTCCGCATAGGGCGCCGGACAGGCCCATGGTCGAGGTGGCCATCACCAGCACCGGCACCAGCTCCGGGCCCACTCCGCTCAACAGGTCCGAACCGAGATCACCGCTGGTCGCCCACGCGACCAGCGCGAACGCACCGCCGGCAACCGCCCCGGAAAGCCCACCGACCAGAGCCGTCTCGTCATAGCGCGCCGAGGGCCGGGCCAGCACCACCAGCGTCGCGGCGACCGCACCGGCCACAACCCCGAGGGCGAGCCACCACAGATGCGAGATCCCACCCGGTCCGACATCGGGCACAGCCGCCAGCATCGGGATCGACGGCAACGCCCCCAGTTCGGTCGCGGCCGGCGAGACGAGCGAGCCGTTGCCCAGGGTGAAACCGGGACCGAGCGCATAGCAAGCAGCCCAAACGATCGCGTTCGGCGCGTACGCCAGTTGGCCGACCAGCAGCGCGACGTTGCCGATGATCCCCGCATCCAGGGTGGTCAGCAACGCCGTCACCCGATCGAGATTGACCGCCAGGCCGATGGCCAGCACCGCCGCGCCGCCGGCGAACATCAGCAGCAATGCCGCGAGCACGGCTCGGGGCACTGCCCGGGACCAGGCCGGCCAGGAAGCGGTCGGCCACGTCTGGCGGGCATGACAACAGCCCCAGGCCGCCGCGACCGGAACGACGACGAGCATCACCATGCCGGACCGCAACGCCGGCCATGGTCCGCCGACGAGCAGTGCCACCGCGAGCAGCGGCGCCAGGTATCCGAGGGTCGCGACGATGCACACCATGGGCGTGACGGTCGGCGAGCCGGCAGGCCCTTGCCGGGCCGCATAGCCGGCGGTTCTCGCCACCAGCCACGCCACCAGTCCGGTGACGCCCCAAGGAACCAACGTCACCGAGGTGGACCCGAGGGTCGCTCCCCCACCATTGGCCAGCAGCCACAGCTGAGTGCCGACGCTCAATGCCTGCCCGAGGGTGCCGGGCTCGGCCGCCAGCCAACCCGCCACGACCAGACCCGTCACCAGCACCCAGCCGGAGAGCACGCTGATCAGGCCGGCACCGGCGGCCAAGGTCAGCCAGGCCAGGGTCGGCAGTTCGGTCGGGCCGGCTGACCCGATCACGACGGTCGGCTCGGATGCGGCGAGATCGATGTCGCCGCGATTCCGGCGCGGAGACAACAAGGAAGCCATAACGCCTCCCATGCTCGCCCAGGCTGGTGCTCCGACCCCTTCGGACACGCCCATGGCGGGTAAAGTCGTCGTGTTTGTGCCGTCGCGTACGGCGTGTCGGACTATTCCGACACCACGTACGGTCGGCGACCACCGAGCAGGAGACAGCCCCAGCATGTCCGCAGACGATCCCGAGACCCCCCGGCCAGCAGACGCCGAGGGGGAGGCACCGGTGACCGCCGACAGCGACGACGACGCCGCTCGGCCGCTCTACCGGGACGAGGCCACCTCGACCGGATCAGACTCGGGCTCCCCGACTCCGAGTTCAGGCTCCGCCGAAGACACCGACTCCGATGCGGCCTCCGACCCCACCGCACCCACCGAATCGACCGATTCGACCACGACACGGCCGCGCTCGGAACTGTCCGACGAGACCACCATCTTGAGTCGGGCCCGAGCGCACAAGCGGAGCCAGATCGAACGCGACCCGGACGAGACCACCTTGCTGCCCCGGACCGCGGGCGGCGGCAGGGTACGCCGGCGACCCGACGACGACGCGGACTTCGAGGATGACATCGAGGCCGACCCGAAGGCCGACCGCCGCCGGCTGCTGCTGATGATCGGTGCCGTGGCCGTGGTGGCGGTGCTGGGACTGCTGGCCGGGTACGCCATCATCAAGACCACGTCCCAGCCCGTCGCGGGACCAGGGACGGCCACGAGCGCGCAGCCCGACCCCGATGCGCCATCCACGGGGGATGCCTCGAATCCGGCCAATACGGCACTGATCACCGATCAGATGCTGCTCACCGACACCGACTCAGCGACGCTGGACAGCAAACGCACCTGGAAGGTCGCGCTCACCCAGCGCGGCAGTTCTCCGGACTCGCCGCACCACCCCGCCTGCCTGTCCGACGATGTCACAAGTGGGGCGCCGACACCTCAGCAGTCTGTGCTCCGACTGCTGAGCAGCACCGGCTCCAACTCCCCGGCAGTGCTGCAACAGGCAACCGCGTACGGGACGCCGGAGGAGGCCGCGCAGGCATACGCGTACGCGGCCCGCGCGTTGGGTGACTGCGCGATGACCGGAGCCTGGGTGACCGCCGGACACCTGATCAGCGGAGTGGGCGATCAGGCCGCCGCGGTCACGATCGAGGTGGTGGGCGGAGACACCCCCGAATACCGCACGGTGGTGTTGACCCGCACCGGTCTCGTCGTGGATGTGATCGACGTCGCCCAGCCCGACAAGGCAATCTCCGCCACCCGGGTGGCCAAAGTAGCCGGCGCCGTCGTCGACACGCAGTGCCAGGCCGCAAGCGGTGCCTGTAGCGACCAACCCGAGGCGCAGGACGGGCCACCACCGCTGGGTGGTGACAATCCGGGTTTCCTGGCCTCGGGCGATCTGCCGCCGATGGGCACGGAGTTGACCCGCTGGGCCGGGACAACTCCTGGCGAACCCGACAGCGACGTGCTGCTCGGCAGCGGCTGCGAGATCGTCAATTGGTCGAAGGTGCAGGCCGAAGATCGCAGCCATCGGACTTACCTGTTGGCCGACAGCGCCAGCCGATTCGGACTCGACCAGGTGATCATCACCGCGAAGAACGAGCAGGCCGCGAGCGCACTGGCGACCAAGGTCAAGGACGGCTGGACCAGCTGTCATGATCGCAAGCTCACCGCCACCATCACGCCGATCCGGGACGTCTCCGGCCCGGGCGCCAAGAGCGTGGACGTCAAGGGTTGGACGACCGAGGTCACTCAGAAGAGCAGCGACAGCGCCACCACGAAGTACCGCGTCGGCATCGTCACCGCCGGCACCAAGGTGGTCTTCCTGTTCCTCAACCCGCAGGACACCCTCGATCTCACCAGCGATCAGTTCGACACCGTCGCCGTCCGCGCCGGCCAACGGACCACTCAGGTCAACTGACGTCGAATCTGGCGTGCGACCGACGGCGCTGCGGACGGCATTGGCCGAACTGTCCGACTCCGATCCGCTGATCGCATCGACCCTCGCCACCCGACTTGTCAGATTCTGTGGTCGCTATGGCAACCACAGGATCTGACAACTCGGGGATTAGGTCATGATCTCCCGCATCAGCGCGGCGGTCTCGCTCGGCGTCTTGCCGACCTTGACCCCGGCCGCCTCGAGGGCCTCCTTCTTCGCCGCCGCGGTGCCCGACGAGCCGGACACGATCGCGCCGGCATGACCCATGGTCTTCCCCTCCGGGGCGGTGAAGCCGGCCACATAGCCGACGACCGGCTTGGTCACGTTCGTCTTGATGAACTCGGCCGCGCGCTCCTCGGCATCACCGCCGATCTCACCGATCATCACGATGGCGTCGGTGTCGGGGTCGTCCTGGAAAGCCTGCAGGCAGTCGATGTGGGTCGTGCCGATCACCGGGTCACCGCCGATGCCGACGGCGGAGGAGAAGCCGATGTCACGCAGCTCGTACATCATCTGGTACGTCAGCGTGCCCGACTTCGACACCAGACCGATCCGGCCGGCCTGCGCGATGTCGGCCGGGATGATGCCGGCGTTGGACTGTCCGGGCGAGATCAGTCCCGGGCAGTTCGGCCCGATCAGCCGGGTCCTGGAGCCTGCCGCCAGGGTGTAGAACTCGGCCGAGTCCTTGACCGGCACGCCCTCGGTGATCACGACCGCGAGCGGGATCTCGGCCTCGACGGCCTCGACCACGGCGCCCTTGGTGAACTTGGCCGGGACGAAGATCACGGTGACGTTCGCGCCGGTCGCCTCGACGGCCTCGGCAACGGAGTTGAACACCGGCACCGACTTCTGCTCGAACTCGACCTGCTGGCCGCCCTTGCGGGGGGTCACCCCGCCCACGATGTTGGTGCCGGAGTTGAGCATCCGCTGGGTGTGCTTACGGCCCTCGGAGCCGGTCATGCCCTGGACGATGACTCGGGAGTCGGAATTGAGGAAGATCGCCATGTCAGTTCGTCCCTTCAGCCTGCAGCCAGCTCGGCAGCCCGGCGGGCCGCACCGTCCATCGTGTCCGCCTGTTCCAGACCGGGCAGCGCGGCCTCGGTCAGGATCCGCCGGCCCAGGTCGGCGTTGTTGCCGTCCAGCCGGACGACCAGCGGCACGTCGACCCGCTCGCCCTTGGCAGCCAGCAACTCGAAAGCCTGCACGATCCCGTTGGCCACCGCGTCGCACGCGGTGATGCCGCCGAACACGTTGACGAACACGCTCTTCACCTGGTCGTCGCCGATGATGATCTCCAGCCCGTTGGCCATCACCTCCGCGCTCGCGCCGCCGCCGATGTCGAGGAAGTTGGCCGGCTTGGGCGAACCGTCGAACTCCTCGCCCGCATACGCCACGACGTCGAGGGTGCTCATCACCAGGCCGGCACCGTTGCCGATGATCCCGACGCTGCCGTCGAGCTTGACGTAGTTGAGGCCCTTGGCCTTGGCCGCTGCCTCCAGCGGGTCCTCCGCCGACTTGTCGGCCAGCGCCGCGTGGTCGGGGTGCCGGAACCCGGCGTTCTCGTCGAGCGAGACCTTGCCGTCGAGCGCCACGATCGAGCCGTCACCGGTCTTGACCAGCGGGTTGACCTCGACCAGGGTCGCGTCCTCGGACTCGTAGACCTTGCCGAGCAGCTGTAGCACCCGGGCGATCTCGGTGGCGTCGTCGCCCTCGAATCCGGCGGCGGCCACGATCTCGTCCGCCTTGGCCTGATCGATGCCGACGTTCGGGTCGACCGGGATCCGGGCCAGCGCCTCGGGCCGCTCGACGGCGAGTTGCTCGATCTCCATGCCGCCCTCTTTGGAGCACATGGCGAGATAGCTGCGATTCGCCCGGTCGAGCAGCAGCGAGAAGTAGTACTCCTCGGCGATATCGGCTCCCTCGGCGACCATCACCCGCTTGACGATGTGGCCTTTGATGTCCAGGCCGAGGATCTCCGACGCCTTGGCCACCGCCTCCTCCGGGCTCTTCGCGACCTTGACACCACCTGCCTTGCCCCGTCCGCCAGTCTTGACCTGCGCCTTCACCACCACGACCGGAGTACCGAGTTCGGTCGCGGCAGCGCCGGCCTCCTCGGGCGTTACCGCGGTGATCCCGCGCAGGACTGGGACACCGTGCTTCTCGAAGATGTCCCTCGCCTGGTATTCGTACAGGTCCACACCGGCCTCCATGTCCTACGTGCAAGATCTCGTACGAGCGCGAATCGGCTCGTCTCCTCAGAATCTCAACCTCGGGTTCTGCGTCCTTGAGCCTATCGTCCGTCGCGAGCGGGGAGTGAGACGGAGTCTTGGGAGCGCAGCCGAACAGCGAGGGACGACAACACAGCCTCACAGCGAGTGACGATCAACACCGACGTTCTCACGTACCCAGGAGACGATCTCAGCCATCGTGGCTCCCGGGGTGAACACGTGCGCAACGCCCAGTTGAGCCAACGGCTCGCGGTCGGCCTCGGGAATGATCCCGCCGCCGAAGACCCCGATGTCGCTGGCGTCGTGCTCGGCCAGCAACTCGACCACCCGGCGGAACAGGGTCAGGTGGGCACCTGAGAGCACCGACAAACCGACGGCATCGGCGTCCTCGGCCAGTGCGGTCTGCACGATCTGTTCGGGAGTCTGATGAAGCCCGGTGTAGATGACCTCCATGCCTGCGTCGCGAAGCGCGCGCGCCACGATCTTCGCGCCGCGGTCGTGGCCGTCGAGACCGGGCTTCGCCACCACGATCCGCAGTGGCCGCTGCCGACCCCCCGGATCCTCGGTGGACCCGTGGTCGGTCACACCCGCATCACTCGCCACTCAACGAGCATAAGCCTGGCCAGCCAGTCCGTGAGTGGGAAGACGACGTGCCCGGCGTGCGGAGGAACGTGAGTGAAGCCATGCTTTTCGGCTTCACGAAGAGCGACGACGTAGCCGGTGAACGCACGTCGTCGTCGCGAACGGACGCGCCCAACGGGTAATCTTCTTACGTGGTTCAGTCTGCCATCGGAGGCATTTCACGCGTGCTCACGCGTCGAGTGCCACGCGTGGCGACCGGGCTGGCCCGGGAGGTCGGCTGGGTCACGGCCCACCTGATCGCGTACCCGTTCGGTCTGATCGGCGAGTCCAGCGCGAAGCCCGATCAGCGACACAGCCTGGGTGGCATGAATCTGCATCAGCGCAGCCTCGTCCATTACGCGGTCGATGCGGCAGCGACCCCGATCCTGCTGGTGCACGGCATCGTCGACAATCACACGATCTTCGACTCCCTGGAGCGAGCACTGCGCCGCCGCGGATTCAGCGATCTGTCCTCGTTCGACTACGGGCTGCTGACCACCGACGTACGGGCCACCGCGCTCGACTTGGCGACCGCTGTCGAGCGCCTGGTGGCCGAATCCGGCTACGAAAAGGTCCATGTCATCGGGCACAGTCTCGGTGGGCTGATCAGCCGCTACTACGTGCAACGGATGGGCGGACACGAGCGGGTGCACACCCTGGTGACGCTCGGCGCACCGCATCAGGGATCGGAACTGGCCCGGGTCGGCTCGATCTGGCCGCTGGTACGCCAGTTGCTCCCGGGCTCCGACCTGATCACCGAACTCAACGAGCCGGCGCCATCGTGCGACACTCGCTTCCTCGCGTTCTACTCCGACCTGGATCAGCTGATCGTCCCCAGCCGCAACGCCCGGATCGAACACCCCGACCTGCGCGTACGCAACGTGCCGGTGCACGGCGTCGGACACATGTCGCTGACGAACGATCGGGGGATCGCGTTCCAGATCGCCGCCGCACTCGCCCAGTTGGACGATCGGATCGACTTCGATCCGCACGAGGCGACGGTGGCGAGCCCGCTGGTCGGTTCGGCGCCGGATCGAATCTGACTGCTCGGCTGCGCAGGCCCGCAGCGACGACTATCGTGGAGGGAGCATGACGTCGCGGTCGTGGGGGCGGAAGCGACGACGGGTTTGAGGTTTGGTTATCAGTCCGTTATCTTCTTCTGAGCCCCCCGCTTCGAGTCATGCGTTCCAGAGACAATTGCGACGACTCGATCCTGGTGTTTCTTCACCAGACGGGCGGCGCCGGGCAAGGACAGCCACCTGAGCGGTGGTACGTGACGATGGGAGCAGCCAAGGTGGCATGGCAGTCGGCTGAGGGACGCCGCGGTTGGCTGTCTCATGGCCTCGCCGCACTCGCCGTCTCCGCGCTCGGCCTCGGTGTCGCAGCTTCGGTGTCGCTGACCACCAGCGCGCAGCCCGTGTCAGCGCCGGCTCCGGTTGCCATGGCGCAGGTCAGCCAGGCCTCCGGCACGGTCACCGCCTCCGCCCCGGGCAACCAGACCACCAATGACGCTGCCGCTGATCAGAAGCTGGCTGCCTTCACTCGGGCGCAAGCGGTGGAGAACACCTCCCGCAGCGCCGACCTCCAAGCAGCCGTGGTCAAGGAGCGCGCCGCACAGCGCGCCGAGGATCTGGCCAAGTCAGCCGAGGAACTCGGCCAAGCCGCCCGCGATGCCGGCGGCGCGGCACGCAGCCAAGAGCTCGCCTCGACCGAGCAGGCCACTCGACAGGCCGCCGTCAAGATCGCTCAGCAGCGGCTCGCCGAGGCGGTCCGCAATCGCGTCAGCGCCGAGCAGAGCACCGACACCACCGACAGCTCCCTGCAGGCTGACAGCTCCGATGTCACCGTCTCCGCCGGAGGTGGCAGTGCGTCCCCGGTCCCCGGTGCCGTGGTCGGGGCCCGCTTCGGCCAGTACGGGTCGTGGTCGCGCTATCACACCGGGCTCGACTTCCGCGCAGGTTTCGGCACCCCGATCAAGGCTGTAGCCGATGGCGTGGTGCTCTACGCCGGCAACAGCGGCGACTGGGCCGGAAACCACGTCGCCATCCGCCACGCCGGCAACGTGACCACCATGTCCTCGCACATGTCGTCCATGGCGGTGCAAGCCGGGCAGTCCGTGAAGGCCGGTCAGGTCATCGGCTACGTCGGCAGCACCGGTCGATCCTTCGGACCACATCTGCACTTCGAGCTCTATCCCGCCGGCGTCAAGTACGGCGATGTCTACCGGGCGGTCAACCCGTCGCCTTGGCTTCGCAGCATCGGCGTCAACGTCAACTGAGCGCCCGCTCCGGTCGGGCGCTGTCCGCGGGTCTGCAACGCGTTCGGTTCGGTTCAGTCGATTCAGTTTCGGACGCACGACCACCACGAGCCGACCACACACAGCGGATCAACAGCACGCGGGAGATCTTTCTCACAAACCCCTCCCTGGGCGGCAACCACCTCACCGACTGGTCTGGGTGAGCTTTAAACGTCGTTACCGATCCGTTATCGTCAAGCACAGCAACCATCCGGCAACTTCCGCCGGATACCCTCTGGCTGCGCCGAGGTCGCGCTGACGCGACGTCCGCCTCGCGGAGTTCTCGACTGACGTTCCGGCGAATCGGCACTCCCTGACGTGGGAGCTCACGAACGACGCAGCCTGTTGTCCGACCCAGGAGCTTTTTGCGTGCCCACAATGCAGTCCCCGCGTGCCCTCGCACGGCGATCCGCGCCGACAGGCCGGCGCCGGCCCGAGTATGGACGCCTGACGCCAGGCATCATCCACGCCGGCTTGGCCACCCTCGCGGTATCGGTGCTGAGTCTCGGCGTCGCCGCCGGGGTCCCGTCCTCCAGTTCGGCACAGACCACCGATGCCGGCCAACCCGCTGTGGCCGTTACGGTCGTCCCCGGCGTTGAGCAGCCATCGGAGTTCGAGCGCGACAGCAACACCATCAGCCGTTCCAACTTCCGCGAGGCGTTGACCGACACCAGCAAGGCCGTCGACTTCGATCTCACGGCACTGTCCGAGGCCGCTGAATCGCCACAGGTGGATCTCCGGGCGAACGACGCCCGCACCGCCCTGCTGGCCGACGAATCGGAGGCCACCGCGAAGCGGCAGCGGCAGATCGAGAAGGCGAAGAAGAAAGCTGCGGCAGCCGAGAAAAAGGCGCTGGGAACCCCCACGCTGCCGGTGAGGTCCTACACGATCGTTGCCCGGTTCGGTGACGTGGGCGCCTGGGCGCGCTATCACACCGGACTCGACTTCTCCGCGCCGATCGGCACAGCTATCCACGCTCCGACCGCCGGCGTGGTCGAGCATGCCGGCTCGGGCGGCGAGGCGGGCGGCTGGGCCGGCACCTATGTCGTGCTCAAGCACGCCGACGGCACTCAGAGCCTGTACGCACACATGTCATCGATCTCGGTCCAGCAGGGCGACCGGGTCACCGGCGGCGAACTGCTCGGGCATGTCGGTCAGAGTGGCCGCGCGTTCGGCCCGCACCTGCACTTCGAGATCTACCCCGCCGGCACCACCCCGGGCGACGTCTACACCGCCGTCGACCCCATGCCCTGGCTCAAGAAATTGGGACTCAAGCCGTAAAGGGCTGCGTCAGTCGTCACTCGCTACTCCGCTGCGCGCCGATTGGTTCCGTCTTCCCTCGTCGTTCGCAAACGGAGAAGCGTTGTTTGCGAAATCCTCAGTCCAGACGGAACCGGGCGCTCCGCTGCGTGGCCGCTCGCGACGGGCTCACTCGCTGACGCTCGCTCGGGCGTCCCGATCGAGTCGGGATTACAACTTCTCGATGGGGGCGTGGCGGACGGCTAGTCGCTTGATGCCGTGCGAGCCGAAGTCGACGTCGGCGCGGGGATCCTCGGCCGAGCCGGACGTGGCGATCACCTTGCCCAGTCCGAAGCGGGTGTGCAGCACCTTGTCCCCCGCCGCGAGGACGGGTAATTCCTTGGCGATCCGCCGGCCGGAGCCGAAGGCGGGCGAACCCCCGTCCGCGCCGCCTGACCCGACACCGCTGCCTGGCCGAGTCCGCCAGCTGGTCTGACTGCGACTGGTGGCCGAGGTGTTCCGCCAGGTGGCGGTCGCCGCCTGCAGCCGGCGCCAGTCGATCAGCTGCTCGGGGATCTCGCTCAGGAACCGGCTCGGCGGATTGTGCTGCGGTGCACCCCACACCGTCCGAACCACGGCCCGGGTCAGATAGAGCCGCTGCTGAGCCCGGGTGATCCCCACGTACGCAAGCCGCCGCTCTTCCTCCAGTTCCTTCGAGGCTCGACGCTTCGAACTACCCGCTGCCCCGAGCACCCGGCCGGACGCACCGGCCCGCTCGTCCTCACCGGCCGCCTGCAGCGACCGCTGGTGCGGGAAGACCGCATCCTCCAGTCCAGTCAGGAACACGGTGTCGAACTCCAGGCCCTTGGCGGTGTGCAGTGTCATCAGGGTGACCACGCCGGCCGATTCGTTGGCATCGGGAATCTGATCGGAATCGGCCACCAATGCCACCCGTTCGAGGAAGGCACCCAGCGACGGATCCGGCTCAGGTGCGCCCGCAGCCAGACTGAGCGAGCCGTCGTCCTCCTCATCGGACGCGTCTGCCTCAGTCGCCGCACGAACCGGGCCAGCCACCTCGCCGGTCCGCGGATCCACCCCGGTCAGCAGTGCCAGCTCGGCCAGCTCCTCGGCGGTCAGCCCGGCCAGGTCCTCCGCAGTCAGCTCTAAGTCCCCCGGCGCGACCGGCGTCGCCTCGGCGACGAACTCCCGAGCCACCCCGATCAACTCCTGCAGATTCTCCAGCCTGGTCTCGTCCTGCGGATCCTCCGAACCCGACAACTCTGCGAGGTAGCCCGACTTCTCCAGCACACTGAGCAGGATCTGGTCGGCCGGCACGCCCTCGGCGACCATCGCCTCATGGGCATCCATGAAGGCGGCGAAGTCGGTGAGCAACCGCGCCGAGCGGGTGGCCAGTCCATCGATCTCGCCGACCCGGCGTAGCGCGTCGCCGAAGCTGATCCGCTCCCGGGCCGCCAGCTCGGCAACCGCCCCCTCGGCCTTGTCACCGATCCCCCGTTTGGGCACGTTGAGGATCCGACGCAACGAGACGTCGTCGGCCCGGTTGGCGATCGCCCGGAGATAGGCGATCGCGTCACGGATCTCGCGCCGCTCGTAGAAACGCACCCCGCCGACCACCTTGTAGGGCATGCCGACCCGGACGAACACCTCCTCGAAGGCACGGGACTGCGCGTTGGTGCGATAGAACACCGCCACATCGCCGTAGCTGAGTTGCTTCTCGTCCCGCAGCTTGTCGATCTCGCGGGCCACGAACTGGGCCTCGTCGTGCTCGCTGTCGGCCACGTAGCCGGTGATCAGCGGACCGTCCCCGGCCTCGGACCACAGCCGCTTCGGCTTGCGGTTCTCGTTCTGCACGATCACCGCGTTGGCCGCGTTCAGGATCGTCTGGGTGGAGCGGTAGTTCTGCTCCAGCAGGATCGTCCGGGCGCCGGGGAAGTCGGACTCGAAGTCGAGGATGTTGCGGATGGTGGCACCGCGGAACGCATAGATCGACTGGTCGGAGTCGCCGACCACCATCAGCTCGGGCGGCTCGACATCGTGCTCGGGATCGTGCCCGGCTTCGGAGACCTCCGCGGAGCACAGCTCGCGAATCAGCACATACTGCGCGTGGTTGGTGTCTTGATACTCGTCGACCAGCACGTGCCGGAACCGGCGGCGATACTGCTCGCGCAACTCCGGGAACGCCTGCAGCAGGTGCACGGTGGTCATGATGATGTCGTCGAAGTCGAGGGCGTTGGCCGCGACCAGCCGGGCTTGATACTCCGCGTACGCCGCGGCGTTGTTGCGATCCACCTCCGACTCCGCCAGCGTGGCGGCTGTCTCGTGGTCGATCAGTTCGTTCTTCTGAGTCGACACCCAGCTGAGCAGCGCGCGGGTCGGATACTTCTTCGGGTCCAGCGCCAGATCGTTCAGCACCAGCTGCATCAGCCGTTTGGAGTCGGCGTCGTCGTAGATGGAGAAGGTGCGCGACATCCCGAACCGGTTGATCTCGCTGCGCAGAATGCGTACGCAGGCGGAGTGGAAGGTCGAGATCCACATCAATTTCGCCCGACCGCCGACCAGCTCGGCCACCCGGTGCCGCATCTCCGCGGCCGCCTTGTTGGTGAAGGTGATCGCCAGGATCGAGCCCGGGTGCACCTTGCGCTCCCCCACCAGGTAAGCGATCCGGCGAGTGAGCACCCGAGTCTTGCCCGAGCCCGCCCCGGCGACCACCAGCACCGGCGAACCCGCGTGCAGCACCGCCTCACGTTGCGCCGGATTGAGCCCGGCCAACAGATCGACCTTGGGTCGGCTCCGGCGGCGCGACTGATCGGCAGGTTGAGGCACCGCGCCGGCGTCGGGGTCGGCAGTCCCGAGCAGCGCGTCGGTGCTGCCGGCGTCGGGACTCAACAAGGCCTCCCAGGCCAGATCGTCGGCGGAGCGGACGGGCGTACGGGCTGATTCATGTGGTGCGGCTGACATCTCGGCACCACCCTAGACTCCAGCACCGACACCTAAGATCGATCGCATGCAGTGGCGGCGGATGAATATCGGGCGAGTGCTCAAGCGGGTCGCACTCGCTGTGGCCGCTGTGCAAGGAGTGACGGTGCTGACACTTGTGGCGATCGACCATCGCCGTAAACGTCACCGGGCGCCGGCCAGCTTCCCTCGTGTGCCTGCCAGGTCGGTCACGGCCGGCGGGTCGGAAGTGACCCTTTACACCTACGGCGAGGATCTCTACTACGACATGCTCGGCGCCATCCGCCAGGCCAAGTCCGAGATCTTCTTCGAGACCTTCATCTGGAAAAGCGATCGGATCGGGCAGTCGTTCAAGCGGGCGCTGATCGAGGCGGCCGATCGCGGTGTGCAGGTCTACGTGGTCTACGACGCCTTCGCCAACTTGGTGGTGCAGCGCTCCTTCTTCGACCTGCCGCCGACCATCAAGGTACGCCGCCATCCCCTGATCGCCAGCCCCTTCCGGATGATCCGCAACTCGGGCCGCGACCATCGCAAGCTGTTGGTCATCGACCACGACGCGGCATTCGTCGGCGGCTACAACATCGGCTCGCTGTATGCGACCGACTGGCGCGACACCCACGCCCG
The DNA here is from genome assembly GCA_047605905.1 of Microlunatus sp. GTDB lineage: Bacteria > Actinomycetota > Actinomycetes > Propionibacteriales > Propionibacteriaceae > Microlunatus. The sequence goes on along the minus strand of JASGEZ010000132.1, from coordinate 46,365 downwards.
GCTGACCGGCGACATCGTCTGGGACATGCGCAACGCGTTCATCGACTACTGGAACCTGTTCGCCGGCCGGAATCAGCCGGCCCTGCCGGACTACGGCAGCAGCCACTGGCAGCCCGACATCCGGGTGCATCGCAATCTGCCGCGACTGTTGGTCTATCCGATCCGCAACATGTATCTCGACGCAATCGATCGGGCCTCACACCATATCTATCTGACGCATGCCTATCTGATCCCCGACTCGGACATGCTCAACGCGTTGATGAGGGCAGCTGAGCGCGGCGTCGACGTACAGATCGTTGTGCCGGCGGAGTCGAACCACATCGTCGCCGACTGGTTGTCTCGGGGTTTCTACGGTCAACTGCTGGCCAGCGGGGTGAAGCTGTTCCTCTATCAGGGGGCGATGGTGCATGCCAAGACGGCCACCATCGACGGCCAATGGTCGACTGTCGGCACCGCCAATATCGACCGGATGAGCTTGCTGGGCAACTACGAGATCAACATCGAGGTGTTCAGCTCAGAGGTCGCCCGGCAGCTCGAGGCGATCTTCGATGTCGACCGCGGCAACTCCCACCAGCTCTCGGCAGCCGAGTGGAACAGCCGGCATGCCATGGTGAAGTTCTCCGAGACGGTGCTGGCACCGCTCCGCCCACTGCTGTGAGTCGAAGCCCTCTGCAGTGACCTCGAGCCGTGGGTCATAGGTTTGACCCATGGTCGACCGTCACCTGCCCAAACCTCGCGATCTCGCTCCCCTGATGCAGTTCAAGAAACCCCAGCTGAGCGCCAAGAAGCGCCGACTCGAGAGTGCACTGACCATCGCGGACCTGCGGGCCATCGCCAGACGACGTACACCGAAAGCCGCCTTCGACTACACCGAGGGCGCCGCCGAGGGCGAGATCTCGCTGGCCCGGGCCCGGCAGGCGTTCGAGGACATCGAGTTCCACCCGTCGATCCTGCGCGACGTCTCCCGGGTCGACACCTCCCGCGAGGTGCTGGGCGCCTCGGTCGAGCTGCCGTTCGGCATCGCCCCGACCGGCTTCACCCGGATGATGCAGACCGAGGGCGAGCGAGCGGGCGCGGCAGCGGCCGGTGCCGCCGGGATTCCGTTCTCCCTCTCCACCATGGGAACCACCTCGATCGAGGACGTCAAGGCCGCGAACCCGCACGGTCGCAACTGGTTCCAGCTCTACATGTGGAAGGACCGGGATCGCTCGATGGCCCTGGTCGACCGGGCCGCGAAGGCCGGCTTCGACACCTTGCTGATCACCGTCGACGTGCCGGTGGCCGGTGCCCGGCTGCGGGACAAGCGCAACGGCATGTCCATCCCGCCGGCGCTGACGCCGGGCACCGTGATCAACGCCATTCCCCGGCCGGCCTGGTGGATCAACTTCCTGACCACCGAGCCGTTGGCCTTCGCCAGCTTGGACCGATGGAGCGGGACCGTCGCCGAGCTGCTGGACACCATGTTCGACCCCACGGTGGACTTCGAGGATCTGGCCTGGATCAAGACCCAGTGGCCGGGCAAGGTCGTCGTCAAGGGCGTGCAGAACGTCGCCGACGCCAAACGGCTGGCCGATCTCGGCGTGGACGGGATCGTCTTGTCCAACCACGGCGGCCGTCAGCTGGACCGGGCACCGATCCCCTTCCACCTGCTGCCCGAGGTGGTCCGGGAGGTCGGCGACGACCTGGAGGTCCATCTCGACACCGGCATCATGTCCGGCGCCGACATCGTCGCCGCGGTGGCGTTGGGAGCCCGCTTCACCCTGGTCGGCCGAGCCTACCTCTATGGGCTGATGGCTGGCGGCCGGGAAGGAGTGGACCGGATGATCGAGATCCTGCGATCCGAGATCATCCGGACCATGCGCCTTCTCGGAGTCTCGACCCTGGACGAACTCCAGCCATCACACGTGACCCAACTGGTACGCCTGGAGCCCCGAGCTCGCTAGGCGAGCCGACCATCCCAAGTCGCAGCCTCCGCCCGGACTCCCGAAAGGGTGCCGCCCCGAACTGGCTAGCCGGCGGCGGAAGCCGACGCCTCGGCGGTCTCGTCGTCCGCGGCGGCAGCTGCCTCCGCGGCGGCGCGCTGCCGCTTGCGGATGGCGGCGATGTACATGCCGATCAGCGTGACGAGTGCGATGGCGCCGTAGATCCACCAGCGGGTAGCGCCCGAGACCTCGAAGGTCTTCAGCAGGACGCGGGAGTTGGTCAGCAGAATCACGCCGCCGATCGCGACACCGAGGACATGCATCGGCGCGTAGCGAACGAGTGCGGCCGCCAGCGGAGCGGCGAAAAGGCCTCCGACGAGCAGTGCGACCGCAAAGCCCCAGTTGATTCCAGATGCGCCGAGCCCGACCAAGAAGCCGAGGCTGGCCGCGGCACTGACGGCGAACTCGCTGGTGTCGATCGAGCCGACCACCTTGCGCGGCTCCAGCCTGCCGTCCGCCAGCAACGCCGGAGTAGCAACCGGCCCCCAGCCACCGCCACCGGTGGCATCGATGAATCCGGCGAACACGCCGAGCGGAGCGAGGAACTTCAAGGTCAGCGGTCGCCGGACCTTGGGCCGGATACCGGCGATGAAGCGGATCAGGATGTAGACGCCCAGAGCGGCGAGCACAACCGCCATCACCGGGGCAGCAGCCTCGGTGGACAGATTCGACAGAACAGTGGCGCCGAGGAAGGCACCCACCGCGCCCGGCCCGGCGATCCGCGCCACCACTCGCCAGTCGGTGTTCTTGAGCTTCCAGTGCGACACGCCCGCTGCGATGTTGGTGCCGAGTTCGGAGAAGTGCACCGACGCCGAGGCCGCGGCCGGCGTCAGACCTGCAAGCACCAGCAGTGTGCTCGACGTCACCCCATAGCCCATCCCGAGGCTGCCGTCGATGAGCTGGGCAGCGAAGCCCACTATGGCCAGGATGATCAACTTGCGCATGTCGAGAGCCTTACTCTGAGCAGGTCTTTAGTAAATGAACCCTAGTAGTTCTCTAGGAATTACTGAGAACATACCACTGGGTGGGCCAAGAACCGCACAGCGCATCTCGCATCTCGGACTGCAGTCTCGCGGCCCGCGGCCTCGCCGGATCAGGACTCGCCGTACCGCTCCCGAGGATCGATCAGCGGAAACCCGGGAGCGACCGGTACGGCAATGCCCTCGTCGTAGATCTGCTGGCGGCGGCGCCGTCCAGTCGGCTCGTCGAGCTGCTGCAACAGCTCGATCACATTTCCGTCGGGGTCGGCGATGTAGACCTGCTCGACGAAGTCGTCCCGGACCCGGAAGCCACCGACGCGCTCCAGCCCACGAGCCCGCAGCGCCTCAAGATACGGCTCGAAGGAGTCGACCATGATCGCGACGTGGTGCACCAGCCCGGTCTGCAGCTCATCGGTCTCCCAGTGGGGCGCGTTGTCGCGCAGTCGCCCGGGGGTCTTCTCCCGGACCACATGGATCTCAGCCTCCCCCAGCCGGAAGTACGCGCCGTGGAAGACGAAGTCCGTCGGCCGGTGGATCTCCTCGAACCCGAGCACATTCACGTAGAAGTCGCGGGTCCGGGCCAGATCGGACACGACGAAGGCAACATGGTGCAGATACGCGCGCGGTTCGCCCATGAACTCCTCCGCTCTAGACCCAGGCATTGGGGTTGGCAACCAGTGCCGCCACCGGCTCGGGCAGCGTGCCGGATGCCACGTGAGCCAGTGACACCCCTTCCAAGATGGTGCGCTCCGAGGCACGCAGCGCGATCCACACCTCTTGCAGTGAGGCCGCGGCTCCTTCGTAGTCCAGTTGCTCCGGCCGACTGCCCCGGACGTTGGCCAGCTCGCCGTCGAGGGCACGGATCACGTCGGCGATGCTGATCTGCTCTGCCGGCCGAGCCAGCCGGTAACCGCCGTCAGGACCCCGCTGGCTGCGCAACAACCCGCCCCGGCGTAGCTCACCGAGGATGCTCTCCAGATACTTGTTCGGGATCTTCTGCGCCCCCGACAACTGCTCGACCGTACGCGGGGCGTCAGCGGCAGCAAGCTCGGCGACCGCGCGCAGCGCGTAGTCGACTCTGGCGGAGAGTCTCATGCGTCGACTCTAGTGGCAGCGGCCACTCCGGGAGTCATCGACGCCACCGTCTTCGCCCCGCCAACGCTCAGCTCCACAGCACCGCCACGCCCGCATTGACCAGGGTCAACCCGGTGATCAGGGTCCACAGTCCCCGTGGAATCGACTGGAACTTCCGGTTCTTGGCCACCAGCAGGAGGAGAATCAACGCGATGGCGAGCTTGACCCCCAACTTGGCGTGATTGACCGGATGCGTGGGATCGCTGGACAGCTCCAGCAGGCCGGCGAGCACCAGACCGCTGGCCACCTGGGTCCAGGCACCAGCCAGCATCGGCACATTCACTTCGGGCTCGAAGGAGCGGAGCTGGACCACACAGCCACCCAGCAGAATCGCGAATCCGACCAGATGCACCAACGTCACGATCTGGTAGACGAGCTGCATGCCGCGAGGATAGTGACTTCGACCGGCACCGAGCTGGACCCGACCCGGCTTGTCGGCGGCCCGATCCTGTAATTCCCCGGCTCGGGCCCGTACGTTGGACGCATGGGCATCATCGGCTGGATCCTGATCGGACTCATCATGGGCGCGCTGGCCAAGGCCGCGCTGAACCGGAAGGGCGGCAGTTGGGTCGGCTCGCTGCTGATCGGCGTGGTCGGCGCATTGGTCGGCGGCTTCCTCGGCAGCGTCGCCTTCGGTCGCGGCATCGGCAGCTTCTGGTCCCCGTGGACCTGGCTGCTCGCTTTCGTCGGCAGCGTCATCGTGCTCGCCGTCTGGGGCGCCATCTCCGGCCGCTCCAAGGCGTAGCCCGACTACACCAAACGGCGGTCGGTCGCCCAGCGGGTCAGCTGATGGCGGTTGGAGAGTTGGAGCTTGCGCAGCACGCTGCTGACGTGGGTCTCGACGGTCTTGATCGAGATGAACAGTTCCTTGGCGACTTCCTTGTACGCATAGCCGCGGGCGATCAGGCGCAGCACCTCGCGCTCGCGCTGAGAGAGCCGGTCCAGGTCCTCGTCCACCGCTGACAGGTCGATCGAGCCGGAGAAGGCGTCCAACACGAACCCGGCCAACCGGGGCGAGAACACCGCATCCCCCTCGGAGACCCGCCGGATGGCATCGACGAGTTCGTCCCCGTTGATGGACTTGGTGACATAGCCACGCGCGCCGGCCCGGATCACTCCGATCACGTCCTCGGCGGCATCGGAGACGGACAGGGCCAAGAACTTCTGGTCGGCGTTCTTGGCGTGTACGCGACGGAGCACCTCGACGCCGCCACCACCGGGCAGATGCACGTCCAGCAGCACCACGTCGGGGTTGGTCCGGCCGATCACGGCAACCGCACTGTCCACGTCGGCGGCCTCGCCGACCACGATCACCCGCTGGCCGATCTCGGCCTTCACCCCGCTGCGGAACATCGCGTGATCGTCGACCACCACGACCCGGGTCCGGGAGATCGCGCCCGACGGTCCAGCGCCGGGCAGTGGCGGGGTCACTCCCGGCCGGCCCGGCACATTTCCCGTCGAGCGTCCCGGAGTGGCCGTAGGACGCCCCGGCACGGCCGGCGGTGGGGGCGGCATCGCGCCGGGCGTACCGGTGTTGCGCGGTGTCTGTGGTTGGGGCTGGGAGCCACGTTGATCGGTCATCGGTTGATCTCCAGTCTCACTTCGGTACCCTCCCCCGGCGCCGTACGGATCCTCGCCGATCCACCGTGCCGGGACATCCTGTCGATGATGCTGTGCTTCACGCCGAGGCGGTCATCGTCCACCCCGTCGAGATCGAATCCGGCGCCGCGGTCTCGAACGAAAACCTCGACCACGTCCTCGTCGACCTCGGCGAAGACATCGATCTTGCCGGCCCCGGAGTGCTTGGCCGCGTTCACCAGCGCCTCCCGTGCCGCTCGGACGAGGGCGACCAGAGATTCCGTCACCTCGCAGTCCCCGACCATCACGACTTCGATCGGTACGCCACGTTCGTCCTCCACCTCGGCCGCCGCGGTGGTCAACGCCGCCTTGAGGGTCTTGTCGGCGTGCTGCTCGCCGTACAGCCAGCCGCGCAGTTCCCGCTCCTGGCGCCGCGCCAGCTGTTGGACGGCCTTCGGGTCGTCGGCCTGCCGCTGGATCAGCGCCAGCGTCTGCAGCACGGAATCGTGCAGATGCGCGGCCATATCGGCGCGAGCATCGGCAAGCACTTTCTCCGCACGCGCCTCGCTGAGGGCCGTGCGGGACCGGTAGAGCCAGGGCGCCACCACCACGGCCAGCCCGGCGAGGACCAGAACGGTCATCGCCATCACCTCGGGCAGCTGCTTGACCAGGTTCTGCTGGGCGATCACCATGCTGAACGCGAGCGCGACCAGGGCCAGACCGACCACCACGCGGAGCACCGCCGGCAGACCGCCGCGAATGGCCAGCGGGGCCAGCCGGGAGCGCCGAGCACCGCCGGCCGGCGACTGCTGCTGGCTCAGATCAGCCTGCCGCCAGACCAGCGCGGCACCGGCGCAGGCGAAGGCGACCGGCCAGAACAGCCAGCCACTGATCCCCCAACCGGTGAACTGCACCAGCCAGAGCAATCCCGTCGCCAGGGCACCAAGAGCGAGCAGAGTGCCCCAGTCCACCCGCCGGGCCGGCCGGACAGCAGTCCTCATTCCCGTCCGGCTGGCAGCCGCCAGCCCGGGCGCACTCTCCTCCTGCTCAGGCGGCAGCAACAGCCACAAGGCTCCGTACGCGATCGCGCCCAGGAACTGGACTGCCAGCAAACCGACGAAACCGATCCGGATGACCAGCACCGGCCAACCGAGGTGGCGGGCCAGGCCGGTGCAGACACCGCCGAGGATGGCTCCGTCGGCGATTCTGGTGGCGCGGGTTCGCGGCTGGTTCTGCTCACCCCCGTCGGCGCCGGTCGCATCCACGGGTGACGGGCTGGCGTCGGGTTGAGCCTCCGGGTGGGCAGGGTCGATCCGACCCTCCGCTCCGAAACCCGTGGTCGACATGATCGCTCTACCTTCACACTACGCGAGGCGTCCGCGCCAGCAGGGTCTTCCCCGTCACGACCCTGGGCAACCGGAGATCAGGACAACTGGGGGTGGTCCCTGATGGGCTGACGGACGGCAGGCGGCCAAGATGGGGCCCATGAGTTCGGTGTGGTCGATCCGGCGCAGCACCTCCGACAAGAAGCTCGCCGGGGTCTGCAGTGGCGTCGCCAGTCACTGGAACGTGGATCCCATTTTGGTCCGCGTCGGCTGGGTGCTGCTCGCGTTCAGCGGTGGGGTCGGAGTCGTGCTGTACGTCGCGGCGTGGCTGTTGGTCCCCGCCGACAGCGCCACGACGTCGGTGATGGACGACTGGACCAAGGGCAAGACGCGCGACTGGTCCCGCGAAGTGTGGGTCGTCATCGTCACCGTGGTCAGTCTGATCACCTTCGCGATCTTCAGTTCGACCACCTCGATCGGCTTCGGTCCGGCGGTCGTGCTCGCTTTGATCTGGTACTTCGGCTACTACAAGTCGCGATCCAAGCGAGCGACCCCGGCACCCCCGCCGTACGGGGCTCCGCCCGCCTACGGACGACCGACGAGACCCGATGCGCTGGGCAAACCGCCGGTCCAAGAGCCGTTCCGCTATCCCGGTCCGGCCACGCCCTTCACCCAGGCAGCCGAAGCCTGGCAGCAGCGGGTCGAAGACATGCGACGTAGTGCCGCGAACCCGGGCGCCAATCAGCCGCCGGCCGCGGCGGTCCCACCGACCGAGCCGATCGGCCCCGAGGGCACCAGCTGGCAGACCTATCCGTCGTATCCGTACCATTCGGGCCCATCACCGATCCAGGACCCGGCCAGCCCAGAGGTGGTCGAGGCGGCAGCCCGAGCCAACTTCCTCGCCACGCCTGACCCGGTCGGGCTCTACACCGCCGCGGTGCCGGCGAAGGCTGCCTCGGCCCCTAGTCGGCGTGCCGCTGCCCGGTCGCTGTCGGCCCGGCGGCTGCGACTGGTCGGTCTGATCGCGCTCGGGCTCACCTTGCTCGGCCTGGGGATCGCCGACTCGGTCGGTGTGCCTATCACTTCGGTGATCTACGTTTCGACAGCGCTGCTGGTCGTCGGGCTCACCCTGATCGCAGCCACCTGGTTCGGTCGGGCCCGCGGGATTCTCCCCGTGGGACTGGTGCTGCTGATGGTGGTGCTGGGCATGCTGGTGGGCCAGCCGGCAGGTCCACTCCTGCACGACTTCACCTACACCAGCCTCGGTCAGCTCACCTCCGAACCCGTCCAGGTTCAAGACGGCCTGGTCAACGTCGATCTCACCCAGGTCGCGGTGACCGGTGACACGACCTTCCACGCCGAGTTGGGCCGCGGGGCCATGGAGATCATCGCGCCCGCCGACACGAACCTGGTGCTCGACTACCGGATCGGCAATGGCGCCGTGATGGACAACGACACCACCGTCGTGACCGGCAGCAACAAGAGCGGGGTGACGACCCTGGTGCAAGCCTCGGACGACGCACCGATCCTCACCCTCGACGTCGACCTCGACGCAGGCATCGTGTCGGTGAAGCGATGAAGCGCAGAGACAGCGTGGCATTGATCTTCGGACTGCTGCTGAGCGCGGTCGCCGTCGGGTCCCTGTGGTTCGCCATCACCGGCGTCGTGGACTGGGACGTACTCAAACTCGCCATCCCCATCGGTCTGGTCGTGGTCGGTATCGCCGGCCTGCTCGTATCCCGAGCCGGAGAGTGAGCCATCATCGTGATCCAGCAACGACCAGATCCGACAGCCGCAACATCATCCACAAGCTCACTGCGACAACGAGCTCATCACCGACAGAGAGGCATCTCATGAGCACCCCTTATCCGCCCCAGCCGCGTCGCTTGATGCGTGACCCGAGCAACAAGCTCATCGGCGGCGTCTGCTCCGGGGTAGCGAAGTACCTCAACATGGACGTCAACCTGGTCCGCATTCTCGCCGTCGTCATCGCGCTCTTCACCGGCGTGCCGATCATCCTCTATCTGATCGCGCTGTTCGTGCTGCCGGAGGAGGGTACGCAGCCGCCACCACCGCCGCACGTGAACGGTCCGCAGGCTGGTGGCTACGGTGCGCCGGGGGGCTACGGTCAGCCCTGGCAGCAGCAGGCCTACGGTGAGCAGGCTCCCGCCGCCGCGCCGACAGCGCCCCCGGCGTCCAGCCCGACTCCTGGTCCGGATCCGGTCTGGGGTGCCGACGGGGCACCGTGGGAGCAACCGCAACCCCCGGCCTCGGCACCGGCCCCCGAGTCGCCCAAGTCTCCGGAATCGGCTCCGCGGGCTTCCAGCGAATCGGCTGACTCAGTCGCGAGCGAGAACGACGACCCGGAGCAAAGGCCTCAGACCTAGGCAACCACTTCTGGTGTCGGTGGCTGGCTGCTGGCGGGAAGGCGTCACTCCCACTCGATGGTGCCCGGCGGCTTGCTGGTGATGTCCACGACGACGCGGTTCACCTCGCGGACCTCGTTGGTGATCCGGGTGCTGATCCGCTCGAGCAGATCGTAGGGCAGCCGGCCCCAGTCGGCGGTCATGGCATCCTCGCTGGTGACCGGGCGGAGCACGATCGGGTGTCCGTATGTCCGGCCGTCACCCTGCACCCCGACCGACCGGACGTCGGCCAGCAGCACCACCGGGAACTGCCAGATATCGCGATCCAGCCCCGCGGCGGTCAACTCGGCCCGCGCGATGGCATCCGCCTCGCGCAGGATCGACAGCCGGTCCCCGGTGACCTCGCCGATGATCCGGATCGCCAGACCCGGCCCGGGGAACGGCTGCCGCCAGACCATCGGCGCCGGCAGACCCAGTTGTTCTCCGACTGCACGGACCTCGTCCTTGAACAAGGTCCGCAGCGGCTCGACCAGAGCGAACTGCAGGTCGTCCGGCAGACCGCCCACATTGTGGTGGCTCTTGATGTTGGCCGCACCTTCGCCGCCGCCCGATTCGACGACATCGGGGTAGAGGGTGCCCTGGACCAGGAAGTCGACCTGTCCGGACTCCCCCACGATCTCCCGCGCGGCTCGTTCGAAGGAGCGGATGAACTCACGCCCGATGATCTTTCGTTTGGTCTCCGGGTCGGTCACCCCGGTCAGTTCGCGGAGGAACTGATCGGCGGCGTCCACCACCTTGAGCGAGACGCCGGTGGCCGCGACGAAGTCGCTCTCGACCTGTTCGGCCTCACCCTTGCGCAGCAGACCGTGGTCGACGAAGACGCAGGTCAACTGATCACCGACCGCGCGCTGCACCAGCGCAGCGGCCACCGCGGAGTCCACACCACCGGAGAGCCCGCAGATCACGTGACCGTCGCCGACCTGCTCCTTGATGGCGGCAATCGAGTCGTCGACGATGTTGGCCGGCGTCCAATCCGGCCGGCAGCCGGCGATGTCGTACAAGAACCGCTCCAGCACCTGCTGGCCGGCTTGGGAGTGCAACACCTCGGGGTGCCACTGGACACCGGCGAGGCCGGCAGTGACATTCTCGAAGGCGGCGATCGACGCCCCGGCCGAGCTGGCCAGGGTAGTGAAACCGGCCGGTGCGAGGGCCACCGAGTCCCCGTGGCTCATCCAGACGTTCAGCGTCTCGGGCAGACCGGCGAGCAGGGTGCCGGCCGCGGAAATCGTGGTCTCGGTTCGGCCGAACTCACTGAGCCCCGTCTGTGCCACCTCGCCACCCAGTGCCCGGGCCATGGCCTGGAAGCCGTAACAGATCCCGAAAGCCGGCAGTCCGGCCGAGAACAGAGCCGGGTCGACCTGGGGAGCATTGGGTGCGTAGACCGACTGCGGGCCACCGGAGAGGATGATCGCCCTCGGCCGCCTGGCGAGGATCTCGGCCACGCCGGCGGTGTGCGGCATGATCTCGGAGAACACCTTGGCTTCGCGTACGCGACGGGCGATCAGTTGGGCGTACTGGGCCCCGAAGTCGATCACCACGACCAGGTCGTGCTGCCGCTCGGTCTCCGCCTCGGTCACGTGTTGTCGTCCTTCCGCTGGCCGGCTGAGGGCCCGATTCTAGTGGTTGCCGCGGACGGAGCCGACCGCCTGCGCCGTTCGAGCGCACAGACCTGGTTGGATGGAGGACGTCTACCCGAGAGAGGTGAACGTCCATGGCGGACATGGCGAAACTGGCGTACCGGCCGATCGGTCTCGCGGCCAGTCTGGGCTCTGCGGCGATCGCCGGCAAGCTGGTGGCAACGGTCTGGAAGAAGGTCGCGCACGAGGACGACACACCCGGGGCGATGGACCTGCAGCATTCGATGGGCAAGGTGCTCGCCTTCGCGCTCTTCCAAGCCGGCGTGTTCGCGGTCGTCCAGGTCCTGGTCGACCGTGGTGGGGCCCGACTGTTCCAGAAGATCACCGGCGCCTGGCCGGGCAACTAGCTCAGACTGCGCTTGGCGACCTCGGCCCGGACCTCACTGACCGCGGTGTTCTTGGCCTGGACCGCGGTCTTGGCCGTCGACGTCGCAGCGGAGACCGGGCCGGCCAGCGAATAGACCTTCTTGTCGAACGGCAACGGGCTGGTGGTGCACGTCGAGTCGGCCGTCGGCCGCCAACTGGTGAACAAGAACTTGTCGCCGAGCGAATCGACGCACTTCGACGGACCGTCGATGTAGAGACCGTGCTGACCCTCGTTGTCCACACTCACCAAGATCGTCTTGGTGGCCGTCCGGCGATGCGCGGTCCGAGCGCCCTCGTACGCCGTCGCCGGATCGCCCTCGCCCTGGAACATCAAGATCTTGTTGGCAACCCCGGCGAGGTCGATGGTGCGTGTCTGGGGCTTGTACTTCCAGTAGGCGCACAGCGGAAGGGTGTTGAGGTAGCCCTGGAAGGGATACTTCTTGGTAGCGGTATCGGCTCGCTTCAGTAGAGCCGTGACATTGCTGGAATTGGCACTGTCGTTGCAGCGCACGATCGAGCCGGCCAAACCGCTGGAGATGTCCTTCTGCGCCGAGGACACGGCCTTGGCGGAGCGCTGGACCGAGAACGGCGCCCCGGTCATCGCACCCTTGACCCGCTTCGCGACCGACTTGCGCGCTTTCGACGACGATGGGTGCTTGGCCAGGTAGACAGCGGATTCGATCACCGCACCGGCAGTCTCGAAGCCGGAGTCCAGCTCGATGTAGGCGGCCACCGTGTAGTCCAGGTCCTCCGGACCGAAAGCCGGTGTCCTGCCCTTCTTCAGAGCCTTCTTCGCCTGCGTGGCAAGCTTCTTGCGGGTTGCCTCGTACTTCTTCTTCACCGCTTTCGCGCTCTTGCCGAGCCCGAAATCGGAGTGGTGCCGCGCGAGATACGGGAACAACATCTTGTCGCGGCGCCGCTGGAATGCCCGCGGATCGAGGGACTGGTTGGCATACATCGACGAGGTCCAGTCCATGTTGGAGTCGAAGATGAACCTGCCGACCCTGGTCGGGAAGGTGTCGGCGTACCAGGCACCCAGCCAGGTGCCGTAGGAGTAGCCGATGTAATTCAGCTGGTCGTAGGTCTTGCCGGCGTACTGGGCCATCAGCCGGCGGAGGAAGTCGAGGTCCCACACGGTCTGCTGGGTGTTGATGTAGCGCGCGTTCGGGTCGCTGCCGCAGGCTTCCCCGAACAGCTTGGCCTCAGCCACCTCGACCGCGTGGGTGGCCTTGTTGCGCACCCGACGGTCAGCGACCTTCGGCAGCTTGTTGTATTTCGCCGTCGTCGTCAGGCATTGCACTCGGGTGCTCGCACCGTAACCGCGAGGATCGAAACCGAGCAGGTCGTACTGCTCCGCCAGCGTCGGCTTGCTCCAGCTCAGCTGTTCGGTCAGATAGCGGCCGCTCACCCCGGGGCCACCCGGATTCGTGGTCAATAGTTGCGCGTCCGCGTTGTCCGACCGCAGGTACGCGATCGCGACCCGGAGATCGCCCTTGCTCGGGTTCTGCCAGTCCTTGGGAACCACGACCGTCCCGCACTCGGAACCGATCTCTCGCAGCGTCGGGCAGTCACCCAACGCCAGGCTGCCGTTCTTCGCCAGGTAGGTCTCGACCGTGGCCTGCAGCGGATCGACCGGATCCGCAGCTGCTGCGGTAGGTGTCAGCATCGGAGCCGGAGTTGTCAGCGAGATCGCAGCCGCGGCCAGCACAGCCGTCCAGCGACCGAATCGACGTCGTGGCATGAAGCCTCGCATCCCTTCCGATGAAGATCGCACTCGAGCATCGAGGCGTCTCTGCAGTGTTACTGCCGATCCCCATTTGACCAAACTCTGCGCCGATTCGCAGCCGGCCGCACTACTTGCTCGGAGTCAGGCTCGGCCGAGCGACTTCAAGACGCGGAGCGCGACCGTCATCCCGTCGACGAACATCTTCGGCGCCAGCCCGTGGCTCGGCGCGATCGGAATCAGCGACTGAGTGCCGATCGCCTGCTGCTGAACGAACCGGAGCAGCCCCTCGGGACCCTGCCGGCGACCGAGGCCCGAACTTTTCATGCCGCCCATGGGCGCGTCGATGCTGCCGAAGGTCGCCGCGTAAGCCTCGTTGACGTTTACCGTTCCGCAGCGTAGTTGTGCGGCCACCCGGCGGCCACGGGCCGGGTTGCCGGTCCAGACGCTGGCGTTCAGCCCGTACGCGGAATCGTTGGCCCGCCGCACGGCCTCCGTCTCGTCGCTGACCGGATAAATGCTGACCACCGGCCCGAAGGTCTCCTCCGCGTAGCACGCCATCGCGGGCGTGACCCCAGTCAGCACCGTCGGTTCGTAGAACAACGGGCCGAGATCAGGGCGTCGCCGCCCTCCGGTGAGCACCCGGGCACCCTTGGCCCGGGCATCGGCGACGTGCCCGTCTACCCGTGCCAATTGCTCGGCACTCACCAGGCTGCCCATCTCGTGCTCGAAATCCAGCGAGCGGCCCAGCCGGATCGCCCGGGTCTTGGCGACGAACGCATCGGTGAAGTCAGCTGCCAACCGGTCGGCGACGAAGATCCGCTCCGAGGAGACACACAGCTGACCGGCGTTGCTGAAGCTGGCACGGACCGCTCCGGTCGCCGCCTGCTCGATATCGGCGTCATCGAGCACAAGCAGCGGGTTCTTGCCACCGAGCTCCAGCGAGCAGCCGATCAGCCGATCAGCGCATTGCCGCGCGACGATCCGGCCGGTCGCGGTCGAACCGGTGAAACACAGATAGTCGACCTGGCCGATCAACTCCGCGCCGACCAGTTCGCCGGGTCCATGCACGACCTGCCACAGCTCGCCCGGCATGCCGGCTTGGCGGAGGAGTTCGACAGCCGCCAGTGCGACGTGCGGGGTCTGCAGGTCGGGTTTCAGCACCATGGCGTTGCCGGCCACGAGCGCGGCCAGCCCATCGGAAATGGTCGGACTGAGCGGATAGTTCCAGGGGGCGATGATCCCGACCAGACCGCGCGGCAGATAGTTCTGGTCGATTCTGGTGAGCAGCGGGAAGATGCCGGCGCGACGCCGGTGGTGCAACACGTCCCGAGCGGTCCGGGCGTAGTAGCGGGCGGTCAGGGCGAGATGCAGCACCTCCTCGACTGCGGTCAGCCGAGCCTTGCCACCCTCGTACTGCAGCAGATCGGCCAGTCGGTCCCGCTGGTCGAGCACCGCGTCATGGAAGTCGAGCAGGACCCGGCTACGCTCGCCGAGCGGGCGAGCGGTCCAGTCCTCCTGAGCGAGTCGAGCGCGGCCCGCCGCCGCGGCGACGTCGGCGGGAGTGGAGGTCGGCAAGTCGGCAACCAGGTCCTCGTCGTAGGCCGAGCGCCACGGTCTACTCGGTCCGGTCGCAGCCAACTGTCGGGCCAGCCGTGACCCGTCCCACGGCAGCGCGGCGGGATCGGCGGTCGACAGCCGGATCTGCCAGTCATGCGTTGACATGAGTCAAGACTAGGAGCCTTCGGCATCTGGTTTCACGGTGTGCGCATGACGGCGGGCGACTCTGGCTGGATGGGCAAGGGTGGGAGGTCACGGAGATCAGCCGGTCGACAGCGCGGGCGTTGGACGTGATTGACCCTGGCGCGCCGCGACGGACCGCCAAGGCGTCCGCGCAGCAACTGCGCGATGGTGCATGCCCAGTTGGCGAACACGATGGTTTGCATCGTCGCGGACCGCCGCGAGTGTCTTGTTCGATCCCTGGAATAACTGCTACCGTCGGCCGATGGCTTACTACGTGATCGTAACCGACTTCACGCCAATGGGCGTCTCCGCTTATGGGATTGATAGTCCTGGGTGGCTTACGCAGTTTTCGTTGTATGGACCGTTTTCCGACGAAACGACTGCAGACAACTACGCGCGGGGGTTTCCGGCCACTAAGTCCGGTGAGTTCGGCCTAGAAGTTCGCTCGCTCGCTCGTGCCGTGAGTGCCCAGGGGCCAAGTGGGAATGGCACGTACTTTGCGGTCGTCATGCGATGGGACGTCGCCAGCTTGGCGCCCTCGGTGTATGGACCGTTTCCGAACGAATCGGAGCGCGATACCTATCTGGAGAAGGTTCCCCACCTTCAGCAGTACGACTACATCTACGGCTGTCAAGAGCCGTAGGCGGACGAAAACGGAGCCTCCTACGGGGTTCTTCGATCACGCCAGCGGGAGACTCGTGGCGAAACCAGATACCTAGGCTCCCCAATCCCGGGTGGTCACTTCCTTGCCTCTTGGAATAGGCGCGTCCAGGCGAACCGGTTGCCGGATCACCGTGTGAGGGTCACTCGGAGGTGTGCTGCAGGGTGCGGTGGTGGCGGACGACCTCGGCGACGACAAAGGTGAGGAACTTCTCGGCGAACTCGGGATCCAGCTTCGCGTCCACGGCAAGACTCCGCAGCCGGGCGATCTGACGAGCTTCCCGAGCCGGGTCGGCAGGTGGGAGCCCGTACCTCGCCTTCAACTCCCCCACCTGCTGGGTGACTTTGAATCGCTCCGCCAGCAGGTGGATCAACGCCGCGTCCATGTTGTCGATACTGTCCCGCAGGCGCAGCAATTCGGTCTGCACCTGTGGCGCCAGTGGCTGGTCAGCTGCCCGGTCGTCCATTCCGTGCAGCCTAGTGCCAGCTCAGTTGACCGTGATCACCGTGCCGGTACCGTTGGGGTACTCCACCCAGCCGACATATGGTGCGTCCGCGCTCAGCCCTGACCAGCGGGCAACCAGCCGGTAGGTCTTACCCGCGAGCACGAAGCTGGTGGACGGCTTGACGGTGAAGGCACCGTCCCCGCTGCCCGGCACGGCCAGTCCGGTTCGGTACTCGAACACCGTCGTCGACTCGCCCGGTGCGTTGGCTGCGTTCTCCACCGCGGCGACATAGGTGCCGGCGGCCGGCTCGGCCAGAACCAGCGACTGGTTCGCCGCGGAACCGCTCGATCGTGCCACCAGGGCAGTGGAGTTGTCGGGCAGCACCCGGAAGACGTAGAGGTTGAGCTTGGCCTGCGAGTTCGCTGCACGGGCAGTGAAGCGCGCCGCCTTGGTGTCAGCCGGCACCTGGATGGCGTACTGCATGTTCGAGCCCTGCGGCAATGCTTGCGTCGGCCCGCCGAGCGGGTCTCCGGTTGCCAGGCCGGTGCCGGTCACGGCGAACCGGCCCGACAGTCCAGGCCGAACAGTGTAGCTGAGCTGGCTCGCTGCCTCGGAGCCGGCTACTTGAGCAGGCGCGTCCAAGTCCCGTGGAGTCACCACCACAGGAATCCGGATCCGCGTCTGCTTCCTCTTCCAGGTCACGAAGCCACTGGCCGCCTGGTCCAGTTTCGCCGAGGTCCTGGTGATGGTTATCTTGACTGTCTTGGTCTGCCCGCGCTTCAGCGTCAGGACCCTCGGCTGGACGCTGACGCGAAGCCCCGATGCGCTGGTCGAGACCCGATAGCGACCGGCCTGCACTGCCGTCACCCGCCGGGTGACGGTCTGGCTGCCGGCCAGGCGCCCGATCGCGATCGACGGGGCGTTGTAATCGCTCGGGTCGATGGCGCTCACACCGGTGCCGGTGTCCACCCCCAGGCCCTCCAGGTAGGCGAACCAGTCGTCGGAGCCGGCCGGGAACACCAGGCCCGGCTTCAGCATCGCGGCCGGATCAACCCGGCCCGCACCTTGCGCATACGGGTCGCTGACGCGACGGCCCTTGGCGTCGCGCAGATCCTTCGCGCTGGTCATCAGCGCCGACTTGACCATCATCGGCGACCAGTTCGGGTGCAAGCCGGCCCCGTACATCAGCGCTGCCAGGCCGGCGACCTGTGGAGCGGCCTGCGACGTACCCGACTCGAACGCGAAACTCTGCCCGCTGTTGCTGCTCGGCGCGACAGCTCCGAGGATGGAGACTCCCGGAGCGACCAGATCCGGCTTCAGCGTGTCGCCACCGGTCAACAGGGCCGGTCCACGGCTGGAGAACGTGGCGATCTGGGGATAGGCAATGGTGTCGGAGGTCTGATTCCCCTGGGTGAGGGTCACCGTCGCACCGTCCGTGGCCGCATACGCCTTGATCGCCGCCGAAGCCGGCGGGTTCACGTGCACCGTCGGCACCGAGTGCAGATCCGCATCCAGGGTGTCGGTGGTGAGGTTGGTCAGCACCATGCCGATGCCGCCCGCTCGGAGCACTTCGGCGGATTTGGTCAGCCGTCCGGTACTTCCGCGGTCGCATACGACGATCTTCCCGGCCACCTCAGAGGGGTCGAGACTGTCCGCGGCGCACCCAGCGGCGTCGGCGTCGGACGCGCCTGCCGCAGCCGCTGCCGATCCGTTGATCAGTGCTGCGGGACCGACCGGCTGGTCGACCGTGGAGGAGACACCGGCGTAGGCCCGGTCGTCGCCCAGGGTGACGGTGCCGTAGTAGGGCGCGATGGTGTGCGCCCCCACCGTGGTCAACCAGGGTGCGACGCTTTGCACCGTCGAGGCTTCCGGACCGGAGTTCCCGGCAGCGGCCGCGACGAAGATGCCGGCTCTGGCCGCCCAGAGGAACGCGACTTGGACCGGGGAGCTCGGGTCGTCGTCGGTCGAGATCGAGTAGTTGATCACGTCGACGCCATCGGTGATGGCGGCGTCGACGGCGTCCAGCACGTCGGAGTCGTACGCTCCGGACTTGGTCGCGTCTTTCGCTTGCCACAACACCTTGTAGGCGGCGATCTTGGCCGCGGGCGCGACACCGGAGATGGTCCCGTAGTCACGGCCGTCGACCACTGCCCGGACATCGTGGTTGCCTGCGGCGATCGAAGCGGTATGGCTGCCGTGACCTTCGCCGTCGCGCGGGGAGACATAGTCGGCGCGCTGATCGGCCGGTACGGCGCTCAGCCAGGTCTTGCCGAAAGAGCGGGCGCCGATCAGCTTCGTGTTGCAGTCGGCGAGGGAGAACTCTTCCCCGGACTCGCACCGGCCCGTGAACGTGCGGCCGTCCGACTTGACCATTGTGATCACGTCGCCGGAGAGCATCGGCACGAACTGACCACCGGACTTCTTCAGTTGATTCGCAGCCCGAGCGGACCCCTGCTGGCGCTGCCCGGGAGCCTGCTGCAGCGGCGCGCCGGCGAACGAGGCGCTCTCCGGCCAGATGCCAGTGTCGAGGACACCGACCACCACGCCGCGCCCGGCCTTGCCAGGTCCGCCCAGCTTGGACCACACGCCCCCGTCTCCGGACAACCCCAGGAAGTCGGTGGACTTGCGCGGATCCGACACTCGCCGCAGGGTGTCCTTGGTGACCGACAAGACACCGGCCGTCCGGGCCAGCCGAGCGGCCTGCTGACCGGTCATCGTCGAAGTGAAGCCGGCGAGGCCGACCTCATGCCGCGCCCGGGGCTTGGCACCCACTCGGGCCGCCACCGTGTCCTGCCGCTTCCGCAGATAGGAGCGATAGCGCTTGGCATCCTTGCTGGCCACGTCGACCTGCTCGCCCTGGCCTGGCTTGGTGGCCCGATAGCCAGCGACATCGCCGGTGTACGCAGCGATCGGCGCATCCGCGAGAGTGACGATGTAGGTGCCTTCGGTGCTGAGTTCTCCGGGCAACGTCGCCGATGGCGTACCAGCCGGCTCGGCCGAGGCCGCCGGGCTCAGCCCGAGAAGCAGCAAGCTCGACAACAGCACGCAGAACAAGGAGAACGCCATGGCACAGGTGCCTCGGCGCAGGCGGACAGGGGTCGCTGACGACGACATGTGTTCAGTTCCTTCGACGAGACGCTGTGACTCGTTTCGTTTCCCCGAGAGCCCTGGCGAGCGTCCAATGGCCACCGACCCTACACTGCGTACGGGCCCTCGTCAGCCGATCGAGCAGATCGACCCGACCGGTGAGAAGTCGGCCACCTCAGCAGGACAAGGAACTGGACCATGCGACTCCCGCTCGGCATGATCAGCGGCATCGGCCTGATCCTCGCGACCGCGGCCTGCGCCAGTGGCACCGGTCCGGCTGTCCGGCCGACCGTCGGCCCGACGGGTCCGGTGGTCACCCCGTCGAGCAGTTCTCAGCTGACGATCACAATCGATGACGGCACGGGCAAGACCACCAGCTGGACACTCACCTGTGATCCCGTTGGCGGTACGCACCCCGATCCCCAAGGAGCCTGCGCCGCCCTCGACAACCACCGCGGTGCCTTGGATCCGGTTCCGGCCGGCCGGGCCTGTGCGCAGGTCTACAGCGGACCGGAACGGGCCCAAGTCGCCGGCACCTGGCGCGGCGAACCGATCTCAGCCAGCCTGTCGCGCAACGACGCTTGCCAGACCGCGCGCTGGAACGCCCTGGTGCCGCTGGTCCCGCCCGGCGACCAGTGAGCCGGATACCCGGATACCCGGATCAGGGTTGCCAGCGACCGGCGATGGCCCGCTCGACGAAGCCCTCGATCTCCCCGACACGCCGGGCCGCGTCCCAACCCAGTTCGATGCCCATCAGCCTGGCTACCTCGGTGGCCGCCCGAACCCCGCCGTCCCAGGTCTCGCGGGCGATCCGAGTCCGCCGCTCCAGCACATCGCTCAGCCGGGTGGCGTCCTCGTACGCCACCGCGTACCAGACCTCGGCCGCCAGATAGTCCTCCGCGCCGGGCAGCGACTTCCGGAGCTCGGGTCGTTTCCCGATGGCGTCGACCAGCACCGCGACCTCGGAACCGTAGCGCTGCAACAGGTGCTCCATTCGCAGCACCGGGATGTCGGCTTGCCGTGCGAGCAGGTGCCGCTGGTTCCAGCGTGCCGTGAACCCATCGGCTCCCAGGAGCGGCACCCGCCGGGTCACCGACGGTGGATGCAGGCCGCCCAGCTGCTGGACTGCGGCATCGACAGCACGCTCGGCATCGGCTCGATAGCCCGCGAGGCTGCTTCCTCGGACCAGGACCAGCCCGGGTACCGGAGCATGAATGGTGGGCGACCGTCCCATGTCGGGACCCATCGGCGCTGGGCTGGCGTACGCGCTCTCCACCGACTCCGGTCCGATCGGTCGCTCCAGGTGCCGGCTGAGCTCGGCCAGCAGCTGGTCCGGATCGGCCCATGCCGCCGTACTGCCGACGATCCAGTGGCGGCCCCACGGGACCACGTAGAGCGCTCGGGCCTCGGCACGGCTGTCGGACCGGAGTACGAGTCCGGTCGAGGAGCGCAGCCTGGCGCGTGGCAGGACAAGGTGCACGGTCTCGGCGACCGACTCAGGACCGGAGGCAGGCGCGGCCTGCGACGCGGGCAGCAGGCGAGGAAGCTCGGTGCCGGTGGCGAGGACCACGCTGCGGGCTCGGACGGAGGTCGAGACACCCCTGTCGTCGGTGAGTTCGGCGCCCACGACCCGGCCGGCGACCGTCAGCAGGCGACGTACGGTCGTGCGGGAGAGCGTGAATGCCCCGTAGCCGGCGGCAGTACGAACCACGGTGACGGTGAGCCGGGCGTCGTCGACCTGGCCCTCGTAGAACTGCGCGGCGCCGGTGATCTCGGTGATCGTCAGCGAAGGCGCCAGCCGGCGGACGGCACGGCGGGTCAGTTGGCGGTGCCCGGGGAGCACCCCGGGCTGGCGGAACGAGAAGGCCGCGGCGTCGTACACACTGAGTCCGGCGCCGACCGCCAGTCGTTCCGGCAGGCCGCGATGAAACGGCAGCAGCATCGGCACCCGGCGCACCAGATGCGGAGCCGTCCGGTCCAGCAGCAGGTCACGTTCCCGGCGCAGCGCGGCGACCGTGCCCACCCCGATCCGGGGCAGATCGACCAGCCCGCCATGGACCAGGGTGCCCGTGTGCCCGGATCGACCGCCGCCCCAGTCGTCGGCCTCCACCAGACCGACCCGCAGTCCACGGGTGACCGCGTCCAGCGCCGCCCCGGCGCCGACGATCCCGCCGCCGATGACGAGCACATCCAGATCGGCGCCGGTCAGGTCAGCAGTGTTCACAGCCACGTCAGCCGACGATGACCTCGACCCGCTGGAACTCCTTCACCTCCGTGTAGCCGGTGGTGGCCATCGCCTTCCGCAGGGCGCCGACCAGGTTCATGGTGCCGTCCGGCACCGTCGACGGGCCGCGCAGGATCTGCTCGAGCGAGCCGACCACGTCGAAGGCGACCCGTTCACCGCGGGGGAGGCTCGCATGCCAGGCCTCCGGACCCCAGTGATAGCCGCGGCCGGGCGCCTCCGATGCCTTGGCCAGCGGCGAGCCCACCATGACTGCGTCGGCGCCACAGGCGATCGCCTTGGCGATGTCACCGGAACGGCCGACCGACCCGTCGGCGATCACATGCACATAGCGGCCACCGGACTCGTCCAGATAGTCACGGCGAGCGGCGGCGACATCGGACACCGCACTGGCCATCGGGACCGCCACCCCGAGCACGTCCCGGGTCGTATGTGCCGCACCACCACCGAAGCCGACCAAGACACCGGCGGCGCCGGTCCGCATCAGGTGCAGGGCCGCCTGATACGTGGCGCAACCGCCGACGATCACCGGCACGTCGAGGGCGTAGATGAACTGCTTCAGATTGAGCGGCTCGGCATCGCCAGCCACATGCTCGGCCGACACCGTGGTGCCACGGATGACGAAGAAGTCGACTCCGGACGCGACGACCGCACCCGCGTACGCCTGCGTGTTCTGTGGTGACAGGGCGCCCGCCGCCGGGACTCCGGCGCTGCGCACCTCGGCGACCCGCTGACCGATCAATTCCTCCTTGATCGGCTCGGCATAGATCTCCTGCATCCGGCGAGTGGCCGCACCCGGGTCGTCGATGGCCGCGATCTCCTCCAGCAATGGCTCGGGATTCTCGTACCGAGTCCACAGCCCTTCGAGGTTGAGCACGCCCAGACCACCGAGCCGGCCCATCTCGATCGCGGTGGCCGGCGACATCACCGAATCCATCGGCGCCGCGATCAGCGGGAAGTCGAAGGTGAACGCGTCGATCCGCCAGGTCAGATTGACCTGCTCCTCACCGCGGGTGCGGCGGGACGGGACGATGGCGATGTCGTCGAAGGCGAAGGCTTGCTGGGCGCGCTTGCTGCGGCCGATTTCGAACATGAGGGCAATCTTCCTTGATCCGCTGGGTCAGCCGGCGTAGTTGGGTGCTTCGACAGTCATCTGGATGTCGTGCGGGTGGGATTCCCGCAAACCCGCGGAGGTGATCCGGACGAAGCTGCCTCGCTCGTGCAACTCGCGGATGGTCGAGGCACCGGTGTAGAACATCGACTGCCGCAGTCCGCCGATCAACTGGTACGCCACCGCGGCCAGCGGCCCCCGGAACGGCACCTGCCCCTCGATGCCCTCGGCGATCAGGTTGGAGTCGTTGGTGACGTCGCCCTGGAAGTAGCGGTCCTTGGAGAAGGATGCGTTGCGGCCGCGCGAGGCCATCGCGCCGAGCGAACCCATCCCGCGGTAGGCCTTGAACTGCTTGCCGTTGAGGAAGATCAGCTCCCCCGGGCTCTCCTCGCAGCCGGCCAGCAGCGAGCCGAGCATCACGGTGTCGGCGCCGGCCACGATGGCTTTGGCGATGTCGCCGGAATACTGCAGGCCGCCGTCACCGATCAGCGGAACCCCGGCCGGTTTGCAGGCGCGGGAGGCGTTGTGGATAGCTGTCACCTGGGGCACGCCGACGCCGGCCACGACCCGGGTGGTGCAGATGGAGCCCGGCCCGACTCCGACCTTGACCCCGTCGACACCCGCGTCGACGAGTGCCTTGGCACCTGCGTACGTGGCGACGTTGCCACCCACGATGTCGACGTCGCGGCAGGCCGGGTCGGCCTTCAGTCGCTTGACCATGTCCACCACGCCGTGCGAGTGGCCGTGGGCGGTGTCGACGACCAACAGGTCGACGCCCTCCTCGACCAGGGCCATGGCGCGCTTCCAGGAGTCGCCGAAGAAGCCGACGGCGGCACCGACGCGGAGCCGGCCCTGCGAGTCCTTGGTGGCGTGCGGGTACTGGTCGGACTTGACGAAGTCCTTCAGCGTGATCAGACCCTTGAGCCGGCCCTGCTCGTCCACGAGCGGCAGCTTCTCGATCTTGTTCTGGGCCAGCAGCCGCATCGCCTCCTCCGGTGCGATACCGACCGTACCGGTGACCAGCGGCATCTTGGTCATCACGTCCCCGACCAGGCGGCTGGGGTCGTTCTCGAACCTCATGTCGCGGTTGGTCACGATGCCGACCAGGACCTGATTTCGATCGACGACCGGCACCCCGGAGATCCGATAGCGGCCGCACATCGCGTCGGCCTCGCCGATGGTCGCATCGGGCAAGATGGTGATCGGCTCGTCGACCATGCCGGCCTCGGACCGTTTGACGATGTCGACCTGGTGCGCCTGATCCTCGATGGACAGGTTCCGGTGGATGACACCGAGACCGCCCTGGCGAGCGATGGCGACCGCCATCCGCGCCTCGGTGACTGTGTCCATCGGCGAGGAGACGAGTGGCACCTTCACCGAGATCCGCTTCGACACCAGCGTCGAGGTGTCCACCTCGGAAGGGATGATGTCGCTCTGGTTGGGCTGCAGCAGGACGTCGTCGAAGGTGAGCCCCAACGTCGCGAACGGCTGCGGCACACCGGCGGGAGTGAGATCGCCTAGGGAGTGCGACACGTGTTCCTCTCTTGCCGAACGGATCACCGTGTCCCCGTGCCGGACCGGCTACCGGTCCAAGACTATCCGGCTGGCGGCGTCGTATCGGCATCTGTCGAGTGCTGACTCCCGGTTGCCGACGGCTCCCGGAGAATCCCGTCCCCGTGACCCTCAATCACGATATATTCTTGATATCACTTTTTGAACCCGGCAGGAGCCAGTCATGAGAAGCACCACATCCATCCCCGCAGGTCAGGACCCGGCAGCCGCTGCGCCGAATCCGCTCGGCCGCATCGCACTCGTCATCGGCAGCATCGGGCTCCTCATCACCTGCCTGTGGGCGATTGCCCAGATGACCGTCCTCAATCTGATGATGGCGCGGCAGGCCACGGATGAGGACGGCATGATGGCGCAGGGCGGGGAGACGCTGATGGCGTTGCACGGCACGGTCACGATGGTGATCTACGCAGTGACCTTTGGCCTCGCCCTCGTGTCGACCATCCTCGCCGCCAAGGCGTTCCGGCGTAAGGGGCTGTCGAAGGTCGCTGCCGCCATCGCCATCGGAATGAGTGGCTCATCCCTTGCCACTTATGTGGCACTGCTGATCGGCAACGTGCTCATGGCATTCCTGCCGCACCTCGCCGGCTGAGCCGGGTCCGACAACACAAGGGTCCACGCCCGAGATGGGCGTGGACCCTCATGAGTTGATCACGACTCCGCTCCGGCGTACGAGACGGCCTTCAGGTCGTCCGGGTCAGAGCGGTCGGCGTACCGTCAGTCGTCCCAGCGGTACTTGTCCTCCCAGCGGTCTTCCTGCCGGTCGCTGGCCTTGCCCTGCTTCACGACGTCCTTGCCGGACCCGCCGCTGACCTTGTCCTTGCCGTGGCCTCCCTCGACCAGATCGTGCCCGGAGTTCCCGTAGAGCTTGTCGCGGCCGCGCTCACCCTCCAGGTGATCGTTGCCCGAACCACCCTTGATGTAGTCCCTGCCCGAGCCGCCTTCCAGGTCGTCGTGGCCGGAGCCGCCGCTGATCCAGTCATTGCCCGAGCCCCCGTCGACCTCGTCATTGCCGGAACCGGCGCAGATCACGTCGTTGCCCCCGTTGCCGTCGATCTCGTCGTGGCCACCCAGCGCCACGATCACATCGCGCCCGCTGGTGCCCTCGATGTCGTTGTTGCCGTTGGTGCCGACGATGGTGGCCCGGTGGCCGTTGCAGTAGTAGGCAGCCGCCTCCGCGGTCGGGGCGCTGACCGCGAACAGGCCCATGCCGAGTACGGCGACCGACGGCAACGCTGCCCAGCGCACGACGCGGCGGGCCTTGACAGACATGGTCATGAGAACTCCTCGAAACCGGACACGGGCCGGGTTGCCCGTCGTGAGGACCATTCGACCCGCTGCCCATGAGATGCCGGTGACGCGAAGATGAGGGAGACCTCATCTGCCGGCCAAGGAGCCGCCTGCGAGAAGCGGCACCGGAGTCGGCAAAAGTCGCCCACGGGTGGAATTTGCCGAACCCGGGCCGGCCCGGGGAGTCCTGGAGACGCGGAACGGGGCCCTTCCCCGGAGGGAAGGGCCCCGTTCAACTGAGCGTGATCAGTTCACCTCATCGGGGCTGGTCAGTGGGCGTGCCCATGACCGCCGGCCGCAACCGGCTCCTCTTCCTCGGGCTTCTCCACCACCAGGGTCTCGGTGGTGAGCAGCAGCGAGGCGATCGAAGCGGCATTGGCCAGCGCCGAGCGGGTCACCTTGACCGGGTCGATGACGCCGGCGGCGAGCAGGTCGCCGTACTCGCCGGTCGCCGCGTTGAAGCCGTTGCCCGGCTCCAGCTCGGCCACCTTGGCGGTGACGACATAGCCCTGGTAGCCACCGTTCTCGGCGATCCAGCGCAGCGGCTCGACGACCGCACGGCGGACGATGCCGACGCCGACCTTCTCGTCACCGGACAGACCCAGGTCGCCGTCGAGAGCAGCTGCCGCATGGATGATGGCGGAGCCGCCACCGGCGACGATGCCCTCCTCGATCGCGGCCCGGGTCGCGGACACGGCGTCCTCGATCCGGTGCTTCTTCTCCTTGAGCTCGACCTCGGTGGCCGCGCCGACCTTGATCACGCAGACGCCACCGGCGAGCTTGGCAACCCGCTCCTGCAGCTTCTCGCGATCCCAGTCGGAATCGGTCCGGTCGATCTCGGCGGCCAGCTGAGCCACGCGAGCCTTGACCTCGTCGGCATCGCCTGCACCGTCGACGATGGTGGTGTTGTCCTTGGTCACCACGACGCGGTGGGCACGACCCAGCACGTCCAGGCCGACCTGGTCGAGCTTGAGCCCGACCTCGGGGGACACGACCTTGCCGCCGGTCAGGATGGCGATGTCCTCGAGCATGGCCTTGCGACGATCGCCGAAGGCCGGAGCCTTGACGGCCACCGAGGTGAAAGTGCCACGGATCTTGTTCACCACCAGGGTGGACAGAGCCTCGCCGTCGACGTCCTCGGCCACGATGAACAAGGTGCCGGACGCGCCGATGACCTTCTCCAGCAGCGGCAGGAGTTCGGTCATCGAGCTGATCTTGCCGGAGTTGATCAGGATGTACGGGTTCTCCAGAACCGCTTCCATCCGCTCCGGGTCGGTCACGAAGTACGGCGACAGATAGCCCTTGTCGAACTGCATGCCCTCGGTGAACTCGAGTTCGGTGCCGAAGGTGTTGGACTCGTCGACGGTGATGACGCCGTCCTTGCCGACCTTGTCGAACGCATCCGCGATCAGGGCGCCGATCTCGGCGTCCCGGGCGGAGATGGTGGCCACATGGGACATGTCCTCGGTGGTCTCCACCTCGCGGGCGTTCTCGCGCAGGCGCTCCTCCACCGCGGCGACCGCGGCGTCGATGCCCCGCTTGAGGCCGATCGGGTTGGCGCCGGACGCGACGGCCTTGAGGCCCTCGTGCACCAGGGCCTGGGCCAGCACGGTCGCGGTGGTGGTGCCGTCACCGGCGACGTCGTTCGTCTTGGTGGCGACCTCCTTGGCGAGCTGAGCGCCGAGGTTCTCGTACGGATCGTCGAGCTCGACGTCACGCGCAACGGTCACACCGTCGTTGGTGATCGTGGGTGCGCCCCACTTCTTGTCGAGGACGACGTAGCGACCCTTGGGGCCGAGGGTCACCTTCACGGTGTTGGCGAGGGTGTCGACGCCACGCTCGAGCGAGCGGCGCGCCTCCTCGTCGAACTGAAGGATCTTTGCCATGGGTTTCGGTTCCTTCGCGATTACTTGGAGACGACCGCGAGGATGTCGCGGGCGTTCAGCAGCAGCAGGTCCTGGCCGTCGTACTTGACCTCGGTGCCGCCGTACTTGCTGAAGATCACGACGTCGTCAACGGCGACATCGAGCGGGACGCGGTTGCCCTTGTCGTCGATCCGCCCGGGACCGGTGGCAAGCACCTTGCCCTCCTGCGGCTTCTCCTTGGCGGTGTCGGGGATAACCAGGCCGGACTTGGTGGTCTGCTCTGCCTCGAGCGGCTTGACGAGGATGCGATCCTCGAGCGGCTTGATCGTGGTGGACACGTTCAAACCCCTTTCAGTTGGAGTGCGTGCATACGAGTACGGTTGGTCGACGCGTCGTCGCGGTGCCGCTTCGACCGTTGGCACTCTCGGTAGGAAAGTGCCAACGCCGACATTAGCACTCGCCTCCAGAGAGTGCCAGCAGCGAAGCTGTGAGGTTCCTGATCAACCGCGGTGGTGCACTCGGGTCAGCGCCTCCTGCGCCACCCAGTGCCGACTCGAGTCCGGCGCCGTGATCTCGCAGACCAGGGTGTGGTCGACGATCGAGGTCCCGCGGACCACCGAGACATGCGACGGCGGGATCCTGCGGCCGTCATCCAGGGTGATCGGCGCGGCAGGTCGGACGACGGTGCCGACGGCCAGGGGCTTCGGCTTCAGGAACCACATGATGATCAGCAGGATGGGGCCCAGGATGACCCCAAGCACCAGGAACAGCCGATCGTCGTAGCCCTTCCGGCGCGCATCCCAGGCGGCCGCGATCCCGGCGGCGACATAGAGGATGACCAACAGGATGTCGGTCATGAGTGGAGCCTCTCGGAAGTGCGGGAGCGCGGAGCGCGACAATCCAACTCGGTCATGGGCGTCTCACCACGAGCGAGGTTGCCCCATCGGCGGTCCTGGTCACGATCACGGTGGCCGATCCGGTGCCACGCAGCTTCAGCCGGCGGCGCAGCGCAGCCGGGTCGAGGTCGATGCCGCGCTTCTTGATCTCCAGGGTGCCGATCCGCTGGTCACGAGCCCATCGCCGCAGGTTCTGCTCCGAATAGGGATGCACTTCCAGCACCTCGAAGGCGGTCGCATAGGGCGTCGGCCGAAGTTGATCGGCGGTCAGGTAGGCGATGTCGGGATGTAGCAGCCGAGCGCCGAGATCTGCTCCCAGCTGCGCGATCCCACCGGCGCGGATGACCGCGCCAGCCGGCTCGTAGATCACCGAGCCGATGCTTCCGACCGGCAGCGGCGGGGCCTCACGGTCCACCACAAGTCGATGATCCGGCAGCAGCAATGCCACCCGGGAGTCCGGCAGCGAGCCAGGCCCGCTCCACAACCCCACTTCGACCGTGTCGCCGCGGTCGCCGATCCACTCGGCCTCCACACCGGCCGGGATGATCCGATGCGGTAGCCCCGGACCGAGCTTCACGCCGGCCACCCGGTCCCCGGCCAACAGTGACGTCACGAACGACCACGGCGGGCTGAGATCCTCGGTTCGCCAGCTGCGGCCATGGGCACCGCGCCGTCCCGGATCGGCGTACGCGGCTGTTCCGGGTGTCAGCAAGGACGGTGCCAGTTCGACGGCGTCGCCGAGCAGTACCTCGGCACGTTCCCCCAGATTGGCTTGCGCGACCGCGGCTGTCTCCGGGTCGGCCTCGACGGCGACGACCTCCAGACCGGCCTCGACCAGTGCCAGCGCATCCGTACCGATACCGCAGCCCAGATCGACCACCCGGCGTACGCCGCCGGCGACGAACCGCTCCGCATGGTGGGCGGCGACCACAGCCCGGCTCGCCTGTTCAAGTCCGGTGCGAGTGAACAGCAGCTGATCGGCCCGGTCCCCCAGCTTGGCTTTGGCAGTTCGCCGCAACCCGACCTGGGTGAGTGCGGCGGACGCCAACTCGACCGGAAATCGCGCGCGCAGGGCCGTCGCCGCCGCCAGCGAGTCGGCATCAGGCTGCGCTTGCGCCATCGCCAACGCCTCACGGCCCGCCGATGTCGCCAGCGGGTGGGCCTCGGGCCGGGTCATCGGCACGACCAGATCACCACCACAAGATCACGAACCCCGAGAATCACAGGCAGATCTGGGAGACCGGCAGCCGCGAGTCGGCGCCGATGTCGAAGGAGGACGGCTTGACACCGGCGCTCACCACGGCGGCGCCGAGGGCGGCGATCATGGCGCCATTGTCGGTGCACAAGCCGGGCCTGGGGGTACGCAGCCGTACGCCCGCCTCGGCGGCTCGCTCGGCGAGCAGCTCCCGCAGCCGTCGATTGGCCGCAACGCCGCCCCCGATCAGCAGGTCGGTGGCCCCGGTCACCGCGCAGGCGTCCATGGCCTTGGCGCTGAGCACATCGCAGACCGCTTCCTGGAAGCTGGCGGCGACATCGGCCGTCGAGATCGCACGACCCTCGGCCTCGGCTGTCTCGACATAGCGAGCCACGGAGGTCTTCAGGCCGGAGAAGGAGAAGTCGAACCGGTGCCGTTCCAGATCCCGCCGGCTGGTCAGCCCGCGCGGAAAGGCGATAGTGGTCGGATCACCCTCGGCGGCGGCCCGGTCGATGTGCGGGCCACCGGGATACGGCAAGGACAGTAGCCGGGCCACCTTGTCGTACGCCTCCCCCGCCGCGTCGTCGATGGTCGTACCCAACTCGGTGATGGAACTGGCCACGTCGTCGACCTGGAGCAGCGAGGTGTGACCGCCGGACACCAGCAACGCCAGGCAGGGCCGCGGCAGCGGACCGTGTTCGACCAGATCGACGGCCACATGCCCGGCCAGGTGGTTCACGCCGTAGAGCGGCTTGTCCAGCGCATACGCCAGTGCCTTCGCCGCGGCCAGGCCGACGACCAGCGCACCCATCAGGCCTGGGCCGGCCGTGACCGCGATCCCGTCGAGCTGGGTCAGGTCGATATCAGCCTTCTCCTGGGCCCGACGCAGGGTCGGCAGCAGGGCCTCCAGATGCGCACGGCTGGCGACCTCGGGCACGACACCGCCGAAACGAACATGCTCGGCGACACTGGAGGCGACCTCGTTGGCCAGCAACTCCGCGCCGCGGACGATCCCGACGCCGGTCTCGTCGCAGGAGGACTCGATCCCCAAGATCAGCGGTTCACTCACGATGCCTCCCAGGGTTCGTCCAGGACGCCAGGTCGTACAGCTTCAGGATCAATGCGTGCCGACCGGGGCCGTAGTAGTCGTCGCGGGCGGCGAGCTGTTCGAAGCCCAGCCGCTGGTAGAGCGCGATGGCAGGATCGTTGTCGAAGGCGACCTCCAGCATCACCGACCGGGCTCCGGCATGCCGGACGGCCTGCAGTCCGGCCGCCACCAGTGCGGCCCCGATGCCTTCGCGACGGTTCCGCTCGGCCACGACGATCCGGTGCAGGTCGGCAGTGTCACTGACGGTTTGCAGGCTGATCACGCCGACCGGGACGTGTGTCCGGGCGATCAAGACCGTACGACTGTCGCCCAGCAGTTCTCCGAGCCAGCTCCGCTCGCTCCACTGCTCGGTGGCAGGGAAGCCGGCCTGCTCCAGACCCATCACCGCGGGCAGGTCATCGCGGCGGGCCGGAAGGATGCCGACCTGCTGTTGCACGATCATCGCCCTGACCTACGGACGGGCCCTGACCTACGGACCGGCCCTGACCTACGGACGAGGACGGACTTGCGTCGGCCGGGCTCGGCGGCATCCGGACGGCGCAGATAGAGCGGTTCGACACCGGCGTCGGCCAGGTCCGGCCCGGCGAGCGCCAAGGTGGCCGGGTCGAGACTGCGTGGACCCGGGACGACCTCGAGGGTGTCGGCATACAGCTCGGCGGCGGGACCGACGGTCGGTAGTCGTGGCACCTCGGTCGACTTCGCGACGGCAGGTCCTTCGAGTCGTGTGCCGTCGGCCGCGTACCGGGCCCAGTAGACCTCCTTGCGGCGCGCGTCGGTGACCACGACGAACTCACTCGCCGGCTCCCCGGAGGCGACATGCTGGGCGGCGATCACGTCCAGCGAGCAGATGCCGTGCAGCCGCGCGCCGGCAACCTCCGCCAGCACCCGGCCGGTGACGATGCCGACCCGTAAACCCGTGTATGGACCGGGCCCGAGCCCGATGACCACGTCGGTGAGTTCGATCGGCCGGACCCCAGCCTCGTCACAGAGCCGCCGAACCAGCGGAGTCAGCTGCTCGACGTGAGCCATCCGATCCTCGATGGTCTCCGCCGCGACGACCACGCCGTCCACGGCGAGACCGGCGCAGACCATGGTGGCGGTGTCGATGCCGAGGACGACTCGGCCGGTCTCAGCCATCTACCGCTCCATTCCGTAGCACCCTCAGGTCTACTCCGGACCAGCGGTCTCCGACCGGCCGGATCAGCACCAGGCGGCTGTCCGGATGATGCTCGCTACCGGCTGGATGGGCTGCTCGGCGGATGTCGATCTCCAATCGATGATCGGCCAGTTCCTCGGCCAGCCCCGCACCCCATTCGACCACCGTGACCGCCTGCGGAGCAGTCGCGTCGAGGTCCAGGTCATCCAGTTCGTCGGCGCTGGAGAGCCGGTAGGCATCGACATGGACGAGGGTCGGGCGGTCGGTCTGCGAGGCGTGGACGCGGGAGAGCACGAAGGTGGGTGAGATGACCGCGCCCTCGCTGCCCAGTCCGCGTCCGATGCCTTGAGTCAGCGTCGTTTTGCCTGCCCCGAGGTCACCGCTGGCGATCACCAGGTCGCCTGGCCGCAGCAGGTCGGCGAGCCGGGCCCCCAGTTCCTGCATCCGATCCGCCGTCGGAACGTCGATGACGACGGGGAGCGTACGCCTCAGTACGACACCATGCGGCACCCGACGATCGATGACGAAGCCGCGATGCTGCCAGAAGCCGATCACCTCGCTGAACTCCTCGCGGGCGAACAACTCGGCGGCGTCGTAGCCGAGTTCAGCCGCATAGTCCAGGGCCGCGTCAACCATTGCCGTTGCGATCCCGTGCCGCTGGAAGCTCGGATGCACCGAGACCCGGTGCCAGCTGACCAAACCAGCTTCTCCCGCCTCCTGGTGGAAGATGATCGACCCGGCCGGTTCACCGTCGACCGTCGCGTAGATCCCGCCGCCGGACGCGAGCTGCGCCTCAATGCTCTGCGACGTCTCCTGGCTCGCCGTCGCCGGCGGATCCAGTGCCGGCCGCGCGCCGAAAGCCGCGTGGATGACCTCGACCATGCCGGGGGTGTCCGCAGGGGTCGCCACCGACACCACCAAGCCGGCCACCGAGATGTTCACCGACGGAAGGTTAGTCGCCCGATCCGGTGCCCGATGCCATCGTCTTGGCCATCATGAGTCCGTCCGCGCTGGATGAGTCGATGTGCTCAAGAACCGGCGGACCGTTCCAAGATTGTTAGGCCATCGCCGGCGACCGTACGTTCTGGGCGAGGGTCACCCCTCCCCAGCCGCCGATGTCGGTCACCGCAGAGTCGGCGGCCAGATCGTCCCGGCCCCAGAGCGCGACGACGAATCCACCCGCCTGAAAGAAGACGACGCCGTCGTCACCTGGGTGGGCTTGCCACCCCAACGCCTCATAGAACCGCCTGGACCGCACCAGATCAGCGACGCCCAGCGTCACCAGACTCACTCGTTGCTCCATGGAAAGGCACGCTAGAGCGAGGCACTGACAACGTTACGAACCAAGGTCGGACGTGAGCCACCGCTCTGGCGTCATCTTGATCAGATACTCATCCTCGGCGAACTCGACGTAGGACTCGACCCGGACCTCTGACACCCCTCGACTAGCGGGATATGGGCGCTTCCGGCTCCATGCGTCGCTGATCAGGAAATCGAGAGGTGCGCTGGTGTAGCTTCGTGGCAATCGAAGCTACCTCCAGGCACCTCTCGATCTGGTCGGAACCGGCGTACGAGGAGTGGCCGTGCCTGCTGACTGGAGTCAGTTGCGCGGACGGCGTCCGGCGGAGCCGCCACGGTAGCCACCGCGGCTGTTGCGGTGGCCCTGACCGGGGCGGCGCTTGGCCTGGCGGGCAGGCGGGGCCACCAGCTTGTCGAACTCCTGCTGCGAAACGGCGACACCGTTCGGCGCCTGAGCACCGGTCGCCTCACCGAGGTACGCGTCGCCGGGCTCGGCGTTCAGCGGCGTGGTCTTCACTCCGGCCTGCCGCGTCAGCCGCTCCACCTCGCGCCGCTGATGCGGCAGCGCGAGGGTGACGACGACACCGGTCTCGCCGGCACGCGCCGTACGTCCGGCACGGTGCAGGTAGTCCTTCGGCCCGGCCGGCGGGTCGACCTGGAGCACCAGACCGATCTCGTCGACATGGATGCCACGCGCTGCGACATCGGTGGCGACCAGGACCGGCAGCCGCCCGTCCTTGAAGGCGGCCAGCATCCGAGCCCGCGCGCCCTGGGTGAGACCGCCGTGCAGAGCACCGGCGAGAACGCCGGCCTCACGCAGCTGTTCGGCCACCCGGTTGGCACCGAGCTGAGTCCGGACGAAGATCACCGTACGGCCGTCGCGACCCGCGATCTCCGCGGTCAGCCGGGCCTTGTCGGCCGGCCGGACCAGCAGCACGTGGTGCTCCATCGAAGCGTTGCTCGCCTGACCCGGATCGACCTCGTGCGTGACCGGATCGACCAGATAGCGCTTGACCAGCCGGTTCACCGCGCCGTCCAAGGTGGCCGAGAACAGCAGCCGCTGGCCACCGTTCGGCACGGTGTCGAGGATCTGGGTGACGGCCGGCATGA
This sequence comes from Microlunatus sp., assembly GCA_047605905.1. Lineage (GTDB taxonomy): Bacteria > Actinomycetota > Actinomycetes > Propionibacteriales > Propionibacteriaceae > Microlunatus. The sequence goes on along the minus strand of JASGEZ010000132.1, from coordinate 12,437 downwards.
AACCGAGATCGGCCATGTGGTCGGCCTCGTCCAGGACCACGACCTCGACCCTGGTCAGGTCGGCCGCACCCTGGTCCATCAGGTCGATCAGCCGGCCCGGCGTGGCCACGACGATGTCCACTCCCCGCTCGAAAGCCTTGAGCTGCGGGCCGTACGCCATGCCGCCGGCCACCAGGGCCAGGCTCAGGTCCTGGGTCCTGGCCAGCGGCGCCAGTGCGTCGGCGACCTGCATGGCCAACTCACGGGTCGGAACCAGCACGAGTGCGCGGGCACAACCCGACGAAGCGGACGAACCCGCCAGGTTGGTGATCATGGGCAGACCGAAGCCGAGAGTCTTGCCGGAGCCGGTACGACCGCGGCCGAGCACATCACGACCGGCCAGCGCGTCGGGAATGGTCGCAGCCTGGATCGGGAACGGCTCGGTGATGCCGCTGGCGTGCAACGCGGCGACGAGAGTCTTCGGCAGACCGAGATCGGCGAAACCACCGGCCACCGGCGCGGAGGTCGAGACGACGATCTCCGGGGCGCTCCAACTCATCTGATCGGATTCGGGAGCTGACTCCGTCGGCCGGTCGTCCCGACGCTGCGCATTGCGGTCGAAACGCGGACGATCGTCGGATCGGGTGCGGTCGTCCGAACGGGCGCGGTCGTCGAAACGGCGGCCCTGCGGGCGGGACCGATCACCATGGGAGCGACCGCCGTTGGCGCGGTCGGTGTACGAGCGATCGGTAGCCGAACGGTCGGCGTACGAGCGGTCGTCGCGGCGAAGACGGTCCGAGTCGGTGCGGTCATAGCGCACCCGGTCGTCGCGCCGAGGACGATCGTCGGAACGGCGGTCGCGCGACCAGTCGTTGCGATCGCTCCGGCCGTAGGACTGCCGGTCGTTCCGGTCCCGGCCGTACGCCGGACGCTCGCTGCGCTCAGACCGATCACCGCGCTCGTACCGGTCACTGTTGTCGAAGCGGTCGCTGCGGGCATACCGGTCGCTGCGCTCGGTCCGGTCCGGGCGCTCGCTGCGCTGGTAGGACGGACGCTCGGTGCGCTCGTATCGATCCGTGCGCTCGTACCGGTCGGTGGGCGGACGGTCGTAGTCGCGGTTGCCGCGGAAATCCGAACTCCGGGAACCAGCGCCACGGGACTCGTAGCGATCGTCAGACCGGCGGCCTTCAGCCCGGCCACCCTCGGACCGGCTGTTCTCGTACTGGCGGCCGGCGCTACGGCGCGGCGGACGACCGCTCTCCCGTCGCTCGGCGGCGGTCCAACGCTGTTTCGGGGTGCCGTCGGCCTTCACGCTCTTGGCACGCTTGGTGCCCTTGGCCGAACTCTTGGGGGCGGACTTGGAAAAGCTCCGGGCGCGCGCAGGCGCACCCGAGGTCTTGCCGGACATCTCGGTCTCACTTCTGGCCCGTTAGCTGGGCTGGTTGGTAGGCACGTCAACGGCCATGGACTTCACAACCAGCTGGGCGGGAGACGAACCTCGGTGCCGCCTTCGGCACACAATCGGCCCGAACTGGCAGATCACCAATTCGGGAGGTTCCTATCGTATCAGTAATTGACCCCCGGCCCGACCACATGACGCCAGGTGGTAACGGGTGTCAAAACGTCACAACCTGCTGCGTGCGACTCCATCCGAGAGTGCGAACCCACCTGAGAACTCAGTAAGACTTGCCACAGATCGCGGCCATCTGCTAACGTCACCTAACGCGATTTAGGTCCTTCCCAAATCAGACCCGTCGCCGGCGCTGCTCACCCCATCAGGCAGCGCCCGATCGCGCTTTCAGCGCGCCCGAAACCCACTCAACGGAGAGGTCTTGTGCCATGGCGAGAGTCAACCTGTTCAAAAACGGCGCCTACTTGCAGAGTTCGACGACCCTGTTCATCTTCTTCGCCTCATGGGGCATCTGGTGGTCGTTCTTCTCGAGTTGGCTCGACAAGAGCCTCGGACTGAGCGGGGGCCAGATCGGCACCGTCTACTCGGTCAACTCGTTCACCACCATCGCGGTGATGTTCCTCTACGGCATGATCCAGGACCGCCTCGGCCTGAAGCGATACCTGGTCATTCTGTCGTCGGCGGTGATGGCGAGCCTCGCCCCCTTCGTCATCCTCGTCTACCAGCCCCTGCTCACCAACCACTTCGGCTGGGGCGTGCTGGCGGGTGCCATCTACCTGCCGTTCGGCTACACCGCCGCGGTCGGCCTGCTCGAGGCGTTCTCCGAACGGATGAGCCGGACCTATGGATTCGAGTACGGCCAGGCACGTGGCTGGGGATCGCTCGGCTACGGCGTGGCAGCGCTCGGCACCGGTTTCATCTTCACCATCAACCCGCAGATCAACTTCTTCCTCGGCTCGGCCTTCGGCGTCATCTGCCTGCTGATCCAGATCTTCTGGAAGACCGACAAAGTTCCCATGGCACCGGGTCACACCGCGCATCCGTCCACCCCGAGCCTGCGCGAGATGGCGTCCGTCCTGAAGATGAAGAACCTGTGGGTGGTCATCGGCTTCGTCATCTTCAGCTGGACGTTCTACAACCTCTATGACAACCAGATGTTCCCGAACTTCTATCGCGGCCTGTTCGCGGATGAGGCCGTCGGCCTGCACACGTACGGCATCTTGAACTCGGTGCAGGTGTTCGCCGAGGCCGGCTGCATGATGCTGGTCCCGATCCTGATGCGCAAGGTCGGCGTCCGGAACATCCTGCTGATGGGCGTCTCCGTGATGACGCTGCGTATCCTCGGCTCGGCGGTCTTCCACGATCCCGTGATCGTCTCGATCGTCAAGATGTTCCACGCGATCGAGGTACCGCTGTTCATCCTGGGCATCTTCCGTTACCTCACCCTGCACTTCAACTCGGCGCTCTCGGCGACGTTGTATCTGGTCGGTTTCGAGGTCTCGGCACAGGTCGGCAACGTCGTCTTCGCCATTCCGTTCGGGTACATCCGCGACGCCATCGGCTTCCAGCCCACCTTCTTCGTGATCACCGCAGTGGTCGCTTGCGCCGGAGTCTGGGGATACTTCGCCCTGAAGAAGGACGACCAAGATGTCCAGGGTGACCCGTTCATCCGCGACTCACAACGCAAGGCGGCGGAGACACTTCTGTAGTCACGCAGGCACTCCGCAAGTCTTAGGTGATGGCTCGTCCCCGACATCGGGGACGAGCCTTCACTTTAGGCCCGTGAGCGGGGGAAGATGACCTGCCCGGCGTGCGGAGGAGCGATGAGCGACGGCACGCCTTTCCGCCGTCGCGAAGAGGGACGACGTAGCCGGTGAACGCAGGTCATCGTCGCGAGCGGGCCCATTCAACCGCCCAGATTGCGGCGTACCCGGGTGATCAGGTCGTCCAGGACCTGGTTGAAGACCTCGTGGTGCTCGATCATCCCCATGTGCCCGCAATCCGGCAGTCGGCGTACGTCGGCGCCGGGCAGTAGCTCGATGATCTTGTCGGTGTGCCTGACCGGGGTGATCGCATCGTCCTCGCCGCCGATCACCGCTGTCTCCACCTGCGCCAGCACCTTGAACGCGTCGTACTCGTCGAGTTCGGCAAAGGTCGGATAGAAGTCGCTGATCACCGACATGGGCGTCCGCCCGAGCATCTGGTTCACGAACTCGACATAGCTGGGTGGCACGTCCGAGCCGTACGCGCCTCGCTTGGTGAAAACGAAGGACAGATCCGAGCCGGCGGTCCGGCCCTTCTCCACCACCTCGGGAATCCGGTTCAGCACGGCCATGGTCGGCTCGGCGATCCGGCCGAACGCCCGTCCCGGCAGTCCCCGGATCGGCGAGTGGTCGGCCATCTCCCCCGCCGCGGTGGAGAACAGGGCGACGCCGTGGATCCTGGTGCCGAACAGCTCGGGGTGCTCCTTGGCCAGGTGCATGATCGTCATACCGCCCATCGAGTGACCGGCCAGCACCACCGGACCGTCGCCGGCCACCTCGTCGAGCACCTGCAGCAGATCTTCGGCCAGTTGCGGCACCCGGCACAGTTCGCCGGCCGACCTGCTCGAACGGCCGTGGCTGCGTTGGTCGTACAGCACGATCCTGAGCTTGGGCCGGAAGAACTTCCGCTGGAAGTGCCAGCAGTCCAGGCTGAGCGCATAGCCGTGCACCAGCACCAACGTCAGTTCATCGTCGGCACCGGGCAGTTCGTCGACCTCAGTATGCAGTCGCACTCCGTCGGGGGTGGTGACCACCGGGCCGTTCGACCGCAGCGAGAAGAACGGTTCCGCGTCTGCTTCGCCGCGCTCGGCATGCAACCGTTTCGACACCAGCCGGCGTTCGAGTTCGAGTCCGAGTGCGATGCCACCACCGGCCAGGGCCACCACGCTCGCCGCCAGTCCGAGCGGTCCGTAGGCCTTAGCCACCCTCACCCTCCATTGCCGACCGGCGTGCATAGACCCGGGGTACCCGAGAACCGATCCGGGTGACGATCTCATAGCCGATGGTGCCGCACCAGGCGGCCCACTCCGCGACGGTCGGCTCCCCCTGGTCACCCGGCCCGAACACGGTGACTTCCTCGCCGATCTCCGCGACCTCAGCAGCCGGCTGAGCCTCCCCCAGTTCGACCACGAACTGGTCCATGCAGACCCGGCCCCGGATCGGCGCCCGTCGCCCGCGCCAGCCGACCTCGGCGAGATTCCCGGCCTGGCGTGGGATCCCATCGCCATAGCCCAGCGGCACCAGCCCGAGCGACGTGGGTGCCGGCGCCTGCCAGGTGTGTCCGTACGACACCCCGGTGCCGGTTTCGACCGTCTTGACATTCGCCAACTCCGCCCGTAGCCGCATCACCGGCCGCAGCGAGATCCCGGCCAGCTCCGCGATCCCGACGTCCGGCTCGACCCCGTACGCGGCGATCCCGACCCGGACCAGCTCATAGCGCGTCTCGGGCCAGATCATGGCTCCGGCCGAATTGGCCAGGTGTCTGATGGCCGGCGTCAGCCCGGCCTCGCGAGCCAGCCGGTACGCGGTCTCGAACACCTGCCGCTGTGCGTCGACCGACTCTGCGCCGGGTTCGTCGGCACAGGCCAGATGGGACCAGATCCCGACCACCTGGACCGCCCCGCGTTGCTCGGCATGTCGAGCCGCCGCGCACACGGCCGGCCAGTCGGCGGCTGTGGCACCGTTGCGGGACAGCCCCGTGTCGATCTTCAGATGCACCCGGGCGGTTCGCCCGGCCGCCTGTGCAGCGTCCGCGATCCGGGCGAGCTGCTCCACCGACTGCGCGGAGACATCGACCTCGGCCGCGATCAACGGACCCAGGTCTTCCCGGGGACCATACAACCAAGCCAGCAGCGGACCCCGGTCACCAGCTGCGCGGAGGGCCAATGCCTCGCCTGGAGTCGCGACACCGAGCCAGTCGGCACCCGCCTCCCGAGCCACCCGAGCGCACTCGACCAGACCGTGTCCATAGGCGTCGGCCTTCACCACGACCATCACCGCCGCGGGAACCACATGGGCCCGCAGGGTCTCGATGTTGGCCGCGAAGGCATCCAGGTCGATCACGGCTGAGGCGGTCGACGAGTCGATGTACGGACCCATCAGCGGCCGGCCCCGCGTCGTCCGGCCCAGGGTGACGGCTCGAACTCGCCGATCACAGTGGCGCAGTGCCGGGCCAGCTCCTGCGGCGGAACCGGCCCGGGGAACCGGGTGGCTGCCATCGCCTGGACCGAGGCAGCCAGCACCGCGGCCGACCGCGCCTCCACCCCCGCCGCCAACACCGCGGCGCACAATCCACCGAGCACATCCCCGGAACCGGCCTGCCCGGTCCAGGCGGGCCCGGGCACCGCGACCTCCACCGTGTCCACCCCCGGCGAAGCCACAAATTGCGTGGCACCCTTCAGCAGCACCGTGGCGCCGGTGTCGTCGGCAGCTCGGCGTACCGCGGTCACCGGGTCGGCACTCACCTCGGCCCGCTCGATGCCCAGCAGCCGGGCCAACTCGCCGGCGTGCGGTGTCAGCAGCACCGTGCTCGGCAGCCCGTCCGGCAGATGGCGCAACCCGTCGGCGTCGATCACCAGCGGCATACCCTCGGCGACAAGGCCGGCGATCACATCGTCGCCATCGGCACGGTCACCCCAGCCGGAGCCGACCAGCCAGGACTGCACCCGGCCTTCGCCGAACACGACATTGGGTAGATCCCGGACGATGATCTCGGCCGAGCGCGGCGCTCCGAGGAAGCGGACCATGCCGGCGCCTCCGTGCACCGCTCCGTACGTCGCCAGCACCCCGGCCCCCGGATAGGCCTGCGAACCGGCATCGATCCCGACCACGCCCCGGGCGTACTTGTCACTGCTGGGTCCGGGCACCGGCCAATGAGCCGCCACATCCGTCGGCTCCCAGGCCGCCAATGCCGGCACGGTCCGGCTCTCGTCCAGGCCGATGTCGACCAAATCGACCTGCCCGCACCGGCCGGCGGCGGGCTCGATCAGGTGGCAGGGCTTCCAGGTGCCGAAGGTGACGGTCCGCGTGGCCCGGACCGAGCCGGCCGGTGCCTGACCGGTGTCGGTGTCCACGCCGGACGGCAGGTCGACCGCGAGGATCGGGATCCGCCGAGCTCCAATGCCCGCCATCATTGCCGCCAGCTCATTGGGCAGCCCCGGCCGGCCGCCGATCCCCAGCACCCCGTCGATGACCAAGTCCGTATTCGCCAGTTCCTGGTCACCGAGCTGATCGCCGGCGATGAGTCGGCCACCGGAGGACAACAGTGCCGCCAGACCGGCCGGGTGCGGCCGTCCCAGCGCCTGCACCGCCGTCACCGTGCAGCCGCGCCGTGCCAGCCGCTGTCCCGCATAGAGCGCATCGCCGCCGTTGTTACCCGGACCGACCAGAATCACCACCCGGGCGCCGTACACAGTTCCGCGAGTCCGCGCCAGCAGACCGACGGCCTGCACAGACAAGCCGTGGGCGGCACGCTGCATCAAGGCGGCATCGCCGACCACGGCGAACGCCGCTTCCTCCATTGCCCGGACCTGGCCGACGGCGTACGCGTACCTCATCGATGCCAGCCTCTCAGCCCTCGCAGACGACCATCGCCGAGGCGATCCCGGCATCATGCGACAGCGACAGATGGACCGTGCGGACGCCGAGTTCGTGCGCCCTCGACTCGACTGTGCCGGTGATCACGAAGAACGGCCGGCCGGCCTCGTCGGTCCGCACCTCGGCGTCCTGCCATGACATGCCGGCGGGTGCCCCGAGCGCTTTGGCCAGTGCCTCCTTCGCCGCGAACCGGGCGGCGAGCGAGGCCATCGAGCGCTCCGCCTCCAACGGCGTGAACAACCGCTGCACCATCCGGGGCTGGCGTTCGATCGCCTCGGCAAACCGACGTACGTCGCACACGTCGATGCCGATCCCGATGATCATCAGCCGATGACCTCGCGCAACCGGATCACTCGACGGTGACGGACTTGGCCAGGTTCCGCGGCTGGTCGACATCGTGACCCTTGCGGGTCGCCAGCTCGCAGGCGAACACCTGCAGCGGCACGATCGCCACCAAGGGTTGCAGCAGCGTCGGCACCGTGGGCAGCGTGATCACCACATCCGCGTACGGAGCCGCATCGTCGTCGCCTTCCTCGGCGAGCACGATCGTGCGCGCACCGCGGGCCCTGATCTCCTGGATGTTGGAGATCACCTTGTCGTGCAGCATGTCGCGACCCTGCGGAGGCATCACCACGAAGACCGGCAGCTCGTTCTCGATCAAGGCGATCGGTCCGTGCTTCAACTCCCCGGCGGCGAATCCTTCGGCATGGATATAGGCCAGCTCCTTGAGCTTGAGCGCCCCTTCCAAAGCGACCGGGTAGCCGACGTGACGGCCCAGGAACAGCACCGACGGCGCCTCGGCGAAATCGGCCGCCAGTTGCAGCACGCCGTTCAGGTCCGCCAGCTGGGCCTCGATCGCCGCGGGGATCTTGTTCAGCTCGTCGATCAGCACCGCGATCTCGTCGCCGAACTTGGTGTTACGGACCTGCGCCAGATACAGCCCGAGCAGATAGCAGGCGATCAACTGGGTCATGAAACCTTTAGTCGAGGCGACCCCGATCTCAGGCCCGGCGTGGGTGTAGATCACCGCATCGGACTCCCGCGGAATCGTGGAACCGTTCGTGTTGCAGATGGCCAGCACCTTGGCCTTCTGCTCCCGGGCGTGCCGGATGGCCATCAACGTGTCCGCGGTTTCGCCGGACTGGGAAATCGTCACCACGAGGGTGGTCGGTCCGACGATCGGGTCGCGGTAACGGAACTCACTGGCCAGCTCCACCTCGCACGGCACCCGGGTCCAGTGCTCGATCGCATACTTGGCCACCATTCCGGCGTAGAACGAGGTGCCGCAGGCGATCACGATGATCTTGTCGATAGCCCGCAACTCGGCCGAACTGATCCGGACCTCGTCCAGCCGGAGCGCCCCGGACGCATCGTGCCGGCCGAGCAGGGTGTCGGCGACCGCCTTCGGCTGCTCGAAGATCTCCTTGCGCATGAACCAGTCAAAACCGCCCTTCTCGGCAGCCGACAGATCCCAGTCCACGTGGTAGGGGCGCACGGTGGCAGGTTCCCCGGCGAACGTCTGCACCGACACGTGATCGGAGGTGATGGTGACGATCTGGTCCTGGCCCAACTCGATCGCCTCGCGGGTGTGCTCGATGAAGGCGGCGACGTCAGAGGCGACAAAGTTCTCGCCCTCCCCCACCCCGACCACCAGCGGCGAGTTGCGGCGAGCGGCGACGACCGTGTCCGGCTCCCGCGCGTCGACCGCGACCAGAGTGAAGGCACCCTCGAGCACATTGCATACCGTTCGCATCGCTTCGGTCAGTCCTGTGCCACGCTCGACTTCGAGGCCCAGCAACTGGGCGGCGATCTCGGTGTCGGTCTGTGAGATCGCGACGATGCCGGCTTCGGCCAGCTCGGCCCGCAACTGAGCGAAATTCTCGATGATGCCGTTGTGCACCACGGCGACGCGACCGTTCGCCGACGCGTGTGGATGAGCATTTGTGTCCGTCGGGCCGCCGTGGGTCGCCCAGCGGGTGTGTCCGATGGCCAGGCCACTGACCGGAAGTGGGTGCTCGACAAGTTCCTTCTCCAGGTTCGCCAGCTTTCCGGCGCGCTTCGCCACCGACAGCTCGCCATCCGCGACGACACACACCCCAGCGGAGTCATACCCCCGGTATTCGAGTCGGCGCAATCCGTCGACCACCACATCCACTGCTGACTTCGGGCCCGCGTAGCCGACAATTCCACACATGGCGGACATTTTAGGGGCTCGATCCCCCCGGCTATCCCGTTTCTCAGCCGATCGGCCCTGAGCCGGTAGCCTGACGGCGTGGCAAACGGCCAGGTCAGCGGACCGTACATCGAACGGCGGCGGGCCGATTGGGCCGAGCTCGCCGCCAGCGCCCCGATGACGTTGGACGGCGCGACCCTGGAGCGGCTGCGCGGTCTCAGCGATCCGACCAGCCTGACCGACGTACGCGAGGTCTACCTGCCGTTGACCGGGCTGCTCCACCGCTATGTCCGCCACACCGGTGAGTTGCACGCAGCCACCGACGACTTCCTGCAGCTGTCCTCGACCCGTACACCCTTCGTGATCGGCGTGGCCGGCTCGGTCGCGGTGGGCAAGTCCACCACGGCACGGCTGTTGCGGGAACTGCTCGCCGCGTCGCCGGACGCCGGCCGACGCTCCGGCATCGAGCGACCCCGGCATCCCAAGGTCGAGCTGGTCACCACCGACGGCTTCCTGTATCCCAACGCCGAACTCGAGCGCCGTGGCCTGATGCACCGCAAAGGCTTCCCCGAGTCCTATGACCGGCGGGCGCTGCTGCGCTTCGTGATGGACATCAAGTCCGGGGCCGAGGAAGTCTCCGCACCGGTCTACAGCCACCTGGTGTACGACATCGTCCCTGGTGAGCGCGTTGTCGTACGCCGACCCGCCATCCTCATCATCGAAGGACTGAACGTCCTGCAACCGGCCCGGGTCCGGGCCGACGGGACCACCGGACTCGCCGTCAGCGACTTCTTCGACTTCTCCGTCTATGTCGACGCCGACCCGACCGACATCCGCAGCTGGTACGTGTCCCGGTTCTTGTCACTGCGCGAGACGGCCTTCCGCGACCCGCGCTCCTACTTCACCAGATTCGCCGAACTCACCGTCGACCAGGCCGTCGCCAGAGCCGAGTCGCTGTGGGACACCATCAACGGACCCAACCTGGCAGCCAACATCCTGCCCACCCGCGGACGAGCCACCACCATCCTGCGCAAGGGACCCGACCATCGCGTCGAATGGGTCCGAATCCGAAAAGTCTGAGAAGTCTCGAGCAGACGTATCAAGGCGGTAGGGACACGCTCTTGTCCATCGAGATCGTTCACCCGAGGCCGGCCACCCGTTGCGCAGCCGACCGATTCGATGCGGGACGAGTCTCGCGCAACGTGAGGATTCACGACGTCCGGATGCGGCTCTGCGATGGGGGCCGAGTCGCATCCGGCCGTCATCGGGGCAGTCGGGGGGCTGTGTGAATCCTCACCATGCGGTAGCTGAGCGCTCGGGGGACTCGGCATCGCAACAACGCGTCATCGGGGCCGGTCGCTTCACGAGCGACTGGCCCCGACGCTCGTCTACTCCGGAGATGATCTGTCCGGCGCGAAGCGCCAGGCTAGAGCGCCAACCGCTCGCGCACCACGGCAGCCAGCCGCTGCGCCACGGTCTCGGCCTGATCCAGAGTCGCAGCCTCCACCATCACTCTGACCAGGGGTTCCGTACCGGAGGAGCGCAACAGCACCCGCCCCGAGCGACCGAGCTCATCCTCAGCCATTCGAACCGCCGCGGCCAGCTCCGGATCGGTGTCGACCCGGGCCTTGTCCACACCGGGGACGTTGACCAGCACCTGCGGCAATCGCACCATCACCGAGGCCAGCTCGGCCAGCGACTTGCCCGTCTCGGCCATCCGACTCATCAGGTGGAGCGCGGTCAGCACACCGTCGCCGGTGGTGGCGTATTCCAGCAGCACCACGTGCCCGGACTGTTCGCCGCCGAGGTTGAACCCATTGGCGCGCATCGACTCCAGTACGTAGCGGTCGCCGACCTTGGTCTGCTCGACACCGATCCCGGCAGCCTCCATGGCGCGGACGAAGCCGAGATTGCTCATCACCGTGGCAACGACCGTGTCACCGGCCAACCGGCCCGATTCCTTCAAACCCTGGGCGAGGATGGTGAGCACCTGATCGCCGTCGACGATCCGTCCGGTCGCGTCCACGGCCAGGCAGCGATCGGCATCCCCGTCGAGCGCGATGCCCAGGTCGGCGCCGTGCTCAAGCACCGCCGAGCGGAGGGCGTCCATATGCGTGGAGCCGGAGTTGAGATTGATATTGGTGCCGTCCGGCTCAGCGTGAATCCGAATGACCTTGGCACCCTGCGACTCGAAGGCAGCCGGGGCGGTCTGGAAGGCCGCGCCATTGGCGCAGTCGACCACGACCGTGATGCCCTCCAGGCTGACCGGATGGTCCAGGCTGCCGACGAGATGCGCGATATAGGACTCCCCGAGGGATAGGTCCTCGCGGATCCGGCCGACATCAGCACCCAATGGCCGGGCCCACCGCTGCCCCAACCGCGCCTCAATCGCGTCCTCGAGGGCGTCGTCGAGCTTGGTACCACCGCGGGCGAAGAACTTGATTCCGTTGTCCGGCATCGGGTTGTGACTGGCCGACAACATCACGCCGAAGTCGGCGCCGGTCAGACCGGTCAGATAGGCCACGCCGGGCGTCGGCAGCACACCGAGCCGGATGACATCCACGCCGGCACTGGCCAGACCGGCGACCACGGCTGCCTCGAGGAATTCCCCCGAGGCGCGAGGATCGCGACCGACCACCGCGAACGGCTTGTGACCGGCGAACTCACCGGTCTCGGACAGCACCCGAGCTGCCGCCAGCGCCAGATCCAGCGCCAGCTCAGGAGTAAGAGCGTCATTGGCGACCCCCCGGACGCCGTCAGTGCCGAACAGTCGACCCATCGGGGTGCCGCGCCGATCAGCGCTTGCTGTACTGCGGAGCCTTGCGGGCCTTCTTCAGACCGGCCTTCTTCCGCTCCTTGATCCGGGCGTCGCGAGTCAGCATGCCCGCCTTCTTGAGCGCGGGGCGGCTCGCCTCGGCATCAACGGCATTGAGGGCACGAGCCACCCCGAGGCGCAACGCGCCGGCCTGGCCGGTCACACCACCGCCGTGGATGCGGGCGATCACGTCGTACGAACCGGGAACGGCAGCCGCCGCGAACGGCTCGGAGACGATCTGCTGGTGCACCTTGTTCGGGAAGTAGTCGTCGAGGGTGCGTCCGTTGATGCTCCACTGGCCACTGCCGGGGACGATCCGCACGCGGGCGACGGCCTCCTTGCGCCGGCCGGTCGCACCCGCGGGGGCGACGACGGCTGGGCGGCCGGTGGCGCCGGGGCCGACCTGAGCGGCAGCCTCGG